>NYZO01000098.1 GCA_002687185.1 archaeon
CTTTTCTAAAATATTTTCTGAATATTGTGTTGCAGCTTGTTCAAGACGGGATTCAACCATCTTTTTTTGATCATCAGGCAAAGTCTTAATTAATGCTTTATATAATTTATGTTGCAATACCTTTTCTAGTAGTTGTTTTTTAAACATTTTTTAACTCTCATTATCTATTTATTTGCTTCGCGGCCGGCTTTCCGTATTCCTTCATGTAGGTTTTCATCAACGCTAGCGACGACAATCTTACCTTTACCGCGGCCGTTACCGCTTACCTTAATATTTTGATCTACCAGCGTCTCGCCTAGGGCCTCTGCATCCATTGCCACTTTCAAATTCATATTAATCGTAAGATTGCCGCGCTTAATAGTAAAAGATTCAACAGGCATGCTGGCGGCATTGGCAAAATTCTTTAAGCTAGCCTGAAACGAAACTGCATTAACATTTGACATAGCTTTGTTTAAATCGTTTATTTGCTTAACTATTGATTTAATATTTTGTACTGCCTTAATATCAACGCTTTTTTGATATTTATTTGCAGTCTCGACAAAGCTCGTATATGCTTGGGCCGATTTCTGTGACATTTTTTCCTTTGGCGGTTCTGGCGTGGCAGCGGAAGCAGTGGCTTCTGCTGGTGATTTTGCAGTTTTAGTTATAGCTTTGTCGGCGTTATCTTTTGCTATTTTTAACTTCTCACCTGCGGCGGTGATGCTTTTTCGTGCCTTATCGACGCCTGCAGTCAACCCATCCCCGAGGACACCAACATAATGGACTAAACCATCTTGAGCAGCCTTGCTGCCTTTTTTCATCATTTCTAACCCCTCTGCTCCCATTCCAAACAATGCACCAATGATTGGAATTTTTGCCATTTGTTTAAGCCAAACTTGCATCATCGACAGTATGACCCGACCTAGAGTAAACATTGTCTTTATTAATGTTTTTCCTATCCAAAGAATACCCTGGACTATACCGTCGGCAAGGCTTAATATTCCGTTTACTAGATTGACACCAAGATCAATAAATGCATTGGTAATTTTTGTCTCGTCGCCTTCAAAAATGCCTATAATTATATCTGCAACATTACCAAATATAGCTAATGCGTCACCCATCACGTTTTTTGTAGATGTACTAAATCCCTCACCAAATATTCCTGTTAAAAGACCAAAAAAACCGTCCACTATAGTACCTAATGCATTGGCAATAGTAACAAGCCAACCTTCAGGCAAAAGACCCAATGTCATCCCATCAATCAAACCAGTGCCTGCCGCGGCAATACGTTTAGAGCTTTTATCGGTTATTGATGTAATTTTATCAGTATATGTACTTACACCTAATCCTACTGCAGCTGCTGCACCAATAAACGGAATTTTTTTAACAGCAGCTTTTAAAAATGCAGATTTCGGCATTATTTTTGTTATGGCTTTGTTTAAATTCTTTTTTATTTTTTTACGACCAAAAAGTGCGCCGAGGCCGAGTGCTCCTGAGGCAAATGAAGTACTAAACGATGCAAAAAAAGCGGCACCAATTCCTTTAAGCGCGCTTACCGCGGCAGCAATCAATTTAGGTTTTGCTTCGGCCCAAAAGTCTCCAAAACTTTTAAATAATTTTTCCTTCAGCTCAGCACCTTTTTTACTTTTAAAAAAATTAGCAAAAGGAGAAAATGCATCCGATAGGCCGCCGACAGCTCCTATACCAATTTTTTTCATATCATCAGTTTTCTTACCTGATAGAAGATCAGCAAAAAATGTAAACATACTTGCCATACCTTCCATTATGCCTGGTAATATGGTATCTGCGACAAATTGATTAAACTTCTTTAATAATCCTAACAAACCTTTTTTAATTCGGGCACCTGGGCCTGAAGAGAAAAAGCCATCAAAAAATTCTGACACATCATTCCACATCTCATTAAATGCCGTGGCAGGATCGGCTCCGGTAGCAATTGCTTTATTAAATTTTTGCAATATCTTCATTAACCCTTTGAACGTATCTGTTACGCCGCCAAGTATATTACCAACAGCTCCCATTTTCGCGAAGGCCAAACCCATATTCATACCGGTTCGTAACATAATGCGTTGGAATGTTCTTATTGATCTAATCATCTCTCGGAAAGGACCGGACATTCGAATACCTAATCCCAACCCTTTAAGTAATGGCCCAAAAAACCCACTACCCATATCGCCACCGGATTTAATTACTCTTTCAATTGAATCGGCAAGTTTACCCATTGCCTCTGCTTGACTTAGTGGTTTCTTTTCTGCTTTGTCGCCTGCTTTTTTAATATCTTCTAATGATTTACCTTGATTTTTTTGAGACAATGCCAACTTGGCTGTTTCTGCATCCAATCCGGTCGTAGATGAAACGAGCTTTAATTGTCGACGAGATAGATTTTCCATATCTACGCCTGCAGCCGACATTTGTTTACGCATTATCTCAAGTCGCTCTTCGGGAGTTTCTGCATTAAACATCTCGGTTGCGTTAAGATTTGTGCCAAAGGCCTGATTTAGAGAATTAACGGAATCTGCGGCACCTTCAAAGTCATCAAACATATCCATCATACCAGTAAGCTTATCAACACCAACGCCAAGTTGTTTAGTATAGGCTACTGTTTTTGCCATTTGTTTGTTTGTCATTTGCATAAACTGGGGCATCTTTTTCATTGCACCCATTTCTTTTGCCATTAATTTTGCACTACCTGCAAACTTTGGTCCTAACTGCTGGGCGTAATTATTAACCTCCGCCAATTGTTCTTCTAACGTCTGACCTGATACCTTTGCTTGTGCAGCAAAAGCCTGCATTTCATCAGCTCCTAAGCCTAGACCTTTTTGAAACGCAGCAATTTTTCCTGCACCAGGACCAGCTAACTCATCGGCCATGGTAACAACCATTGGACCCATATCAGTAAATAATTGTTGTACAGCTGCAACTTGTTCAGCCATATTGCCAAACACACGTCGAGCAGATAAACCTGTCCCAACAAGACCGGCACTTAAACCTTTTACTGACGTCTTAATAGTTGCGCCAATTCCTATATTTAACGCGCCAAATTCTTTTCTTACGTTATTCCACGCTTGTGCCAATTCATTACCGCCGCCACCTTTGCTGGCCATATCAAATAAACCTGTGATCATTTTAAATGGTATAGCTAATACAGATTGACCAATTGAAAATATTCCACCTGCAACAGAACCTAATACCCCTATTCCACCTTTTAGAATATTAAAAGTAAAACCAAAAGCTTTTTTTGCAGCCATCCCAAAAGCAGTTGTGCCGATGATGAGGTTTTTATTTTTCTTTAGTGTATCGGTTAATCCAGAAGCAAATCCGGTAAGACCTTTGTTTGCACCAACAATACCTTTTGCAGTTTCTTCAAACTCGTCTTGCATGGAAACATTACTGGCTTGATTTCCTGCTTCTTCTAACGCAGCCTGGAATTCTTTAATTTTACTTGTTATGTCTTCAACCTTTGCACCAGATAATGATGTTTGAAGACCAATTTGTAAGGCAGCTTGGGTTTGAAGAGATTTTTCAATCTTGCGCTGCATTCCTACACGCGCAGCCAACAGTTTATTAATCTGCTGGTTAATTTTTAAATTATCAGCCATAATCTATACTATATTTATTTAATAGCATTAATACTTGTCTATAATGGCCAAGGTACACCTGTAATGCGCTCGAATTCTTTACCTCGTGCATGCTTTAATCCGAGCTTATCCATAACAGATTCAACTGTTGCACCAGGTTTTCGAAGTTCTTGACGAAATTTCCTAGAAGATCGTAATGCGCCGGCCAAGGCGTCAATTTCTTGTTTTGTACCTTTAATTCTAAGCTTTGAAGTCTTTCCTAAGACCCAAGCTGCAGTTGCAGCCATAAATAGTTTACCTGGCAGACTTAATTTAAACATATGTTATACCTCAAATAATAAATATCACCAATATAAATATTACCCTATTACGTAAATCTACGTAATCTTGCAGGTACTTCATTTCTTGATAAGCCTGCTAATTCTCTTTGCGTCGCGGAGTTATCGTGTGCAGCACGAGTTAATGGCATTGCCTCTTGCTCTTGGGCATCTTTATATGACTTTTTAACTTCTTTTATTACACGATTAACAAACCAAGTACGCTCAGCAATGGGCATTGATTTTGCATCTTGATATGTAAATCCACAATAATAAGTTAGAATAAAAATTGATTCTAATATAAAATCGGCTTTACTATTTGACGTTAGGCCAAAAAAACGTAACGCCCAATGGGACGCCTACCTCCGATGTTTCACCACATTCAATGTTTGTGCAAGTAAATTCGGCATTCATGTCAACACCAGGTTCATTATCATCAATATAATTTCGTAACGTTAATGAATCAATTGCTGGCATGTGTGTAACAAATTTTGAAATAAGGGTTCTATCAGTACGACCATTAATCGAGACTATGGCTTGCTGTAGGCGAGTCGTTACTAGATTATCTGATTGCAAACCAACTTTCTTTTTTCTTTTTGAAGTTGTTGTTAATTCATGTTCATCAGCGCCAGTTAAAAATTTAAAATGTACATTTGCTTTTGTCTTAGGAAGCGTTACACTAAACTCATTTGTGCCAGGTAAAACAGGATCAATTTTAAGATTATTAAGTGGTAAATTTGCAAGATCAAACGAAGTAACTTGTGTTGTTGAACACGTTGGGCATTCTACTTCTGTATCATAATTTGCACCATATCCTGTAATTCTAATTGCAACCATTAGCGCATTTCGATCGCCTGATAACATTTTTAACACGTTAATATTTTTATCAATAATACATGATTGCAATAGTTTTGTAACAACAGTACCATTTTTAATTAAAGCCCTGCTTGTTAAAATATCTTCTTCTTTTGCGGTCATTGCTTTAATTTCAAGCGTTTCAACTGCGTGAAGAGCATGTTCTGCAGAGTATACCTTTCCAAGCGACGGCAATGGTACCGTTTCTATTGGTATTTCTAAACCTAGTTCTCGTTGCCAATCATCTGCAGCTGGAGTAACATTAGGAACATTGGTATACTTTTGTTGTGATTTTTGTGGCTGATCCTGAGTAAAAACGTTATTTTTACTTTCTCGTGAATTATCTGACATATTAAACCTTGTTAAAATAAAAGATAAAACATTTTAATCAAAAACATATACCAATGTAAATACTAATATGTTAATGTTTGTTTAAAGTATCAATAGCTTTACTAGTCTTGGTATCTTGTGAAATATCAGAAAACGGACTTTTGTTTATAGGGACGTCAGGTAAAATAGACATATTTGATTTGTCAAAATCTGCAGGGCTTGTTACAATATTATTATCTGCGCCAAAACAACTCATCATTGTTGTCGCGACAAATACAGCCGTCATTATTTCTAAATTCTTTACTTTTAACATATATCCTCGTAATTGTATTACCGTATATATATTACAAAATATTAAAATGTTAATATTTTTTTTAATTAAAACAAAAAAACGGCCCAAAAGAACCGTTTTTGATATAAAAACCGAATTACTGTATAATATCAGTATTGTAATACAGCGTTATCAAATCGTAATGTTAGTGCAATCTCGGTCATGTCGCTACCTTCATAGGACAAATCGTTAAAGTTTGCATCAGTAATAAATGCACCTTTAACATCCCATAGTTCAACAACGGTACCAACCGGATCTAGCATTTTTAGTTGAAGATCACGTTTATAAAAATCAGCATAACCACTTCGGCCTGAAACTGATTCATAATGAAGTCTTACCCATTCCATAACTTGTTGCGCACCGGACGGAGCAATAGGATCATGAAGCGTTACAGCCATTGTACCAAACGTTGTTTTTCCTGCAACATATCGTGTTGCATTGATGTATGATACTGCTACCTCTTCTGTTGTCATTTGGGGGCGCGCCGCTGTTTTCAATAAAAATGAATCGATGCCTTCGATAGCTAATACCCAGCGAAATTTTCGCTTTGGTTCAAATCTATTGGGCAACATTTCTGATACGTTAAGTGTTTCGGCCATTATTAACTCCTGTTAAGTCTTTCTATAAATATTGGTATAAGTCGGTTTTATTTGTTAAATTGTTCCGGGATTTTGAATCTCGAAATCGAGGGATATAAATTCTGCAGTTCTTGTTGGTTGCAAGAATATTTTTCCTCTTACAGTATTGTTTAATACATCTGCTTGTGTTGTTGTTGATGAATCAATACGTACTTGATATCTATCCAATCCTGCCTGTTCTTGTATTGTTTGCAAGATTGGCTCTACGGCACTTTCAAATCTTTGTAATGTAGAATCTCTATTTGGCTCAAAAAGTAACGTATTAGCAACCTCTCGCACCTGGCGGCGGATGTGGATTAATAGTCTACGGACATTAACTCGATCAAGTGCTGAGTGCTTAACCTGTAATGTCTTTTGACCATTAATAAATACTTTTCTTCCTGGCATCTTAATAATCGGGTTAATATCGGCTTCATAAAGATCATCAAGATTCTTTTTTGAAAGATTAACGCTTGGTATGGTTGCCGACTCAATCACACCTCTTGTGACGCCTGCAGGTGCAAACCATGGGAAGCCAATTCTATCATTCAAACTATATGCCCCTAAAGCACCTACGGATGCCGGTAATTCTTTTTCACCATTTCCATCACCCGTATCGAGCATAACATCAGGATAGTAGCATGTACTAAATGATGAATCAAGGGCGCGGGCTTTAAACGCTGTTACCGTATTTAATATATGATGGGTCTGTGCAGATGAAGTCAATAGCGTATTGATATTATCGTAACTATCGATGTCCATAATATAAAGTGCATCAAATCTATTTTTCACAGCTTCAATTGCTTCGTCGGTAATTGCAGCGTGTCGCATACCTGGGATTGCTAATAATTTAATATCAACATCTGCAGTATTTTCTGTTATTGCAATTGCCTTTCTGAAGCCAGCAACTGTTGAGCCTTGTTCAAGACCGCGGTTACTGTTAAGCATTTCAGAAACAGCTGAACCATTATCCATTCGTGTTGCGGGCTTATTGAAAATATTCAAACCATCAAATCCACCTTGTAGGATTGTTGTAAACTTGAATAGATTTCGTAATGATTGATTATCCAAATCCTTTGCAGGATCGAAGGCACGAGTTTTTGATGTGGTATGTGTTGGAGCACTGCCGGAACGTTCATATGTCCATGAAGCTAACCCATCGTGAACCCCATCAAAAGGCGCTGTAGTTGCAATATCTTTTGATGTATCATATGTTACTCTGATGTTTTCAAGAGTAAAACCGCTATTATTAAATAGGTCACAATCAATAACACCGTTAGATGTTGAAACAGCGGCACCAGGATTACTACCTGTCATGGCATTTACTTTGCCGGTACGAAAGTTTGGAAAATACTTTGTATAAGCTGCAACAGTAGAATTAACCTTTTTACCTTTGTTCAATAAACTAGCGTTATTTGACAAACTAGTTTGAACACCCCAATATAGGCTTGTATTTGCCGTCGGAGCAGTTGAGACCTTTAGATTTCGTCTATATGGAATTGGGGGTTGTTTTACGTTAAGTAAACTCAATGCCGTTGTTTGAGTACCTGACATTAATCCGTTGCCTTTTGCAATACTTCCTGATGTCAATAAAAAGTCTGGACCTCTAAATCCAATTGGTAATGCATCTTTTGGAACATTATTATTTAAAACATCTTCAGATACTTCAACTCTAACATATGAATCAGAATTTGGATAGCTTCCTTCAAGTACTAATTTTTGTTTACCAACTGGTTTATCAAAATCAAAATATACTCTTTGATCACCAATAACTTTTGAAACATATCTATCGGATGATGGATTTAAATCAACTAGGTAACTTGATAAAGGTCTTATTCTATC
>NYZO01000099.1 GCA_002687185.1 archaeon
AAATAAAATTAATCAAAATTAGATGTAGAGAACTAAAAAAATATAAAGAACAGAAATTAGCTAATGAAAAGCCATGTAAATTATGTAGTTAAGGTGATTATTAGAGGAGTAAAATATGGTGCAAATTAAAGAAATAAACTTAGATTTACCAGAAGAAAAAAATAAATTAAAGAAATTAAAGCATTTTTCGATAGATGACATATATCGTATATTTAGATGGAGTGTAACGGCTGAGAATCTAAAAGGGTATCCTGTTAAAAGCAAGTCAATAATTTACTTAATAGGATGGATTTTAAATAAGCTAATACTTGAATTGCCTCTTAATGATGATATTAAGAAAAGAAATAAAGGGGAAGTGAATATTTTTAATGAAACACATAATGATAATGAGTTAGAAGACTATTTGGAAAATAATGGTATAAATAGTTTATATTCTGGTTATGAAGAAATAGATAAGTGTATTAGCTTTAATAGAGGGCAATTTATAATAATTCAAGCTTTGAGTAATCATGGAAAAACATCATTTAAATTAAATTTGCTATATAGATTTATATGTTCAAAAAAGAATAATGATAAAAAAGTAGTTTGTCATTTTTTTTCTTATGAATCCACACATATCTTGTTAAAGATAAAATTGATCAATATTTGGGCAAATAAAAAAGTAGTTAAATATTCACCAAGTACAAAATGCGGGAATAATCAAAAGCAAATTGGTAATTATTTCATCACAGATTTAAAATTATTTTCTAAAGTAGAAAAAGAAATAAATGACATAATGAAAAAAAGAGTTATTAATATATATAAAAATACATACAATTTAGATGAAATAATAAAATTAATGGAAACAAACTTTGAAAATGATCCAGATATAACGCATGTATATTTTTTTGATTATATACAAATTATTGAGACTAAAATGCCAGGAGATAATAACTGGTTAAAATTGCAAAATTTATCAACGCAATTAGCTAAGTTATCCATAAAATTTAATTGTATAGTAATAGCTAGTAGTCAATTATCCGAAGATGGAAGCTTAGCAGAGTCTAAAGGGATGTATCGACCAGCAGATATCATAATAGATTTATTTAATAATTCTCAGGCTCTCATTAAAGATCATAAATCTAAGCATATAAAACAAAGGTTTATTGAAGAAGAAAATGGGATTATGCATATATCAATAAAATCAGCAAAACAAAGATATGGTCAGAATTTTAATTTAGAAGATTCTTTTCAATTAGTTGAAGGTGATTTTCTAAAAGAATCAATTACAAAAAAAAAGCCAAAAGAAACTCCTGAAAGAAAATGGGGTGGGGGAATTAGGTTCTGATGACCTAATATTTTAATAATGGAACAAATCAAAGAATTTTCTTACCAGAAATATAAAATTAAACATATTTTAGCTCATTATAATAAACCAGAGCGAGTTAAAGTTGTTAATAAAAAAACAAAACAAGCAAAAACTTTTAGGACTGAAAATTATGCTCATTTTCTCCAATTAACAGAAGATGAAGTTCATAATATAGCGGAAGGCATAATAATAAATAATTTATGGCCTCACTAAGAAAATTAGGTCTAACCTACTATGTAAGATACCGCCTTAACGGTAAACAAGTAAGTGAGAAAATAGGGCGTAATATCTCAAAAAAGGTAGCAAAAGAAATGCTCCAAAGAGTAGAGGAAAGGCTAGCTAGGATTAAACAGGATGAACAGGATAAAAAGCTAGGAATTGACTATAAGAAAATGTATTTGAATTTAATTGAAGTTTAATTCCATCCCTTCTTGTGGAATAGGAATGTCTTCAGGGACAGGTAAGGCATTTCCTTGATAGCCAGCAACATCACCGTAAGATTCTAAAGGAGGCTCTTCAATAATTTCTTCTTCAATAACTTCTTCTTCTACAGGAAAAGTTAAGCCTAAAGAATCAGTAACAGAAGTCATAGCCTGAATCTGAGTATTAGGATCTAATCTATTTATGACCTCTAAAATATCTTTTAGACTGATAGATACATTTTTCAAATAGTCTTCAAATTTCGGTTCAATAGGCACTTGAGCTGCTTCCTCTTCTTGAGCCTTGAGCTTATCAATAATAGCTCTGTAATGAGGATAGTCTAGTGATTTTAGGATTAATTCACGCACTTCAATACTTTGAATATCACCAAATATTCCTTGTTGTGCAAGGTTCAGAGTAGTATCTGCGATTGCACTTTGGCTTTGAGGTAAGTTTGAGCCTGTTTGTATTTCAATTTCATAAGATGTAATGGAAAGATCGTTCAATAAGTTTTGAGGGACTTGCATCTCTAACTGCTGGTCTTTGTTATAGATGTCTAAACTTTGAGCGTCTTCACTCATATGCGCTGTTCGTTCACCCGAAATCCTCATTATTCTAGGCTGAGTATAATAAAGCTGAATGATTGTTATTCCTTTATTTGAAAGGTCGATTAAAAAAGATTTAAAGTTACGCTGAATTTCTCGAATCGAAGACATCGGTGACTCGTTTAGATCTCTAATCATCTGGCCTGAATTAGCTCCGATTGGACGCTCACCGCTTAGCATAACTTCATTAATTCTAGCCAAAGATAAGGCATCTTTTTTTAGATTGTTGATATGATCACGCATGAGCTGTATATCTTGCGCTAACTTGTTTGTTATAAGAACAGGAGGCTGAAATGATCCTCTTTTAGCAGAAATAACATCAAAGTTCTTACTTAAGTCATTAGGATTAACGGAATCAGGACTAACTATTAAGATTGATCTATATTTTGCGACTAATTCATTCAGTTTGTAGTAAGCATTAGTCAATTTATCTTGGGTAGCGCATAAATCTTTCACGTCACCATAGCCAACTAAAGTGTTTGTGGTTGTTGGCGTAAAAGTTGAAAATGGGAAACCAAATGGGTAATCAATCGCTCTATCCTCTAAAACATAATCGCCTATATAGACTATGAGCCTCCCATTAGGGTATCGAAAGATATTAGATCTTTTAACTTCTTCTGTGTCTGAGGGGTCGGATTTCTCAGGTTGGAAGATTGTATCGTCTTTAAGATAACATTCGTGAACGACATAGTTAGTTTTAGTATTAGAAGGGAAGCCACCACGAGACAGATAAGCTTGGCCTGAGTCTTTATCATTAGTATAGCCTTGTAAAATGTTTGTTTGTTCACCTTCATCGACATCAGATTCAGTTTTTTTGTTTAACTTATCCAAAATATCAATGATTCTTTTATTACCTTTATATTGCTCTATTAAATCAAATTTTGAAACAGATCGTCTAAGAAAAATATAGTTTGCATTTTTAACTGTTGTTGCTTGTGGTTCAGGGAAAAAGTCTTTTGGGCTTACTCTTGTTATTGAAACATTGCCAAGTCCATCATCAGCCGAAGCATCCCAAGCTACCTTTCCAATTCCGACACCAAACACAAGACCATCACGCACAATCTGCTGATGTACATCGTCTATATTATTTGCTTTTTTTACGTTTTCCCAAACATCGTTCAGAATTTCTGAAACAGAATCTAGCTCTTTTATAAATTCAAAATTAGCATGTGATAATGAAGCAACTTTTATATTAGTCGTTATTTGGTTGTCTAAAGCTATAGTTGCCTTTGTCTCTATTATTGGCCTTATACAGTTATAATAATTCCTATTATTTCCTTTTCTTGGTTCAGAGCTATAACTATAACCAACAACAGGAGCGACTTGACCGTTATAGTATTTGAAAAACTTTTTAAAATCTTTTTGGGCAGCAGTATTTTGTGCTGGTACTCGTAAAGAATCTAAGTACTTTACTAGCTTTTCTTGTTTAAGGGACATACTATAATTTTACACTATATATACCTAAATTCTTTCTAGTTTATCCTAGAGAAATGATAAATTTTGTAAAATTTTTATAATATACTTGCATGATTTTGGTTGCAAAAGAAATTAGAATTATAGTATGGAGTATAGCGCAGGGCAGGAACTCAGATTCAGGAAAGACATTGAGCTTAACTTATGGGTAGACTCCATTTTTCCTGCTGGTCAATTAGGTTATAAAGAAACGCATATAAGGGTGAAAATCGATGGATTTATTCTTGATATTCCTGTCTCAGCTGCTTCAAAGATACTTGAAGACAATGCAGTTGTTGAGAAAAAGAAAGATGAAGACAAGATCAAGGTATCACCTAAGGCTAAGTCACCAGCTAAAAGAAAAAGCAGAACAAAAATAGTTAAAGAAGAACTTAATTTGTTTGAAGAAAAAAATAATGAAGATGCACGACAATAAAAAAGTTGGGATGTTCATTATAAAGATTGGTGACCCTTCCGAAGATTCTAACGATAGCTACAAAGAAGATAAAAAAGAAGACCGTAAAGAAGAGAGGAAAGGGAAAAGAGAAGGGGAAAGAGAAGAGAAAGAATTTAGCTTAGAGCAGTACGGAGGCTATACGCCTCAAGATCTTGTTAAGAAGCTAGAGGAAGTAAAGGAGTCTATTAGTAACCAGAATACCAGAGAGGCTCTTATGAGAATTGACAGTTGTATAGTCCGACTAACCAAGAAGGGGTTTCCCTCAAAAAAGGATAATAATCCTTTCGTAAGCGACAACTATCAGCTAGATAAATTATTGCCCAACCCGGGCAAGTCATAGGAGTTTAATATTATGGAAGACATCCAAAAAGAGGATGTTGAGCAAATCGAAAGTACCCAATTAAGTTTTGGACAAACGGACGATACTCAAGATACATCTGAAGCAGGACAAGTCACAGAAAGTTTTGGTAATTGGAATGATGATAAACGATTCTCTGAGCATTGGGGTGAAGACCCTAATAAAATGTATGAATCCTTGAAATATGCAGAAAAAAAACAAGGCGATTACGACAGTCAAGTTAATGACTATAAAAGCCAGATAGATACGTTAAATCAGTATAAAACCGATTATGAAGAAATGGACCGAATATGCTCCCAACCGGGCGTTGGTGAAGAGATTTTAGGTGTAATAGAAAGATACCAACAGAACAAAAACCAACAACCACAAGTGAATCAACAACAACAACAACAACAACAAGGTTATCAAGGGCTGGACCCCGCAATTCAAAATCAACTTAATTCAGTTTTAGAATGGAAAGGAAATTTAGAAAGTAGAGCAGATAAGATTTATGCTAAGGAACAAGAGGACAATCAGTTAGGACAAATAGATGAATATGCTAAAAAATATAATATTCAATACAAACCAGAAGAATTTAAAAAATTCGTAACAGAAGGAAACGTCCCTACTGAATCTTGGGTTCATTATTTTAAATCTCATGCAGCAGACGTTGCTATGAAAAACACAGCAAACAAAGCTGCTGAAAATGCCTATCGAAATAAATCCTTAATCCCTTCATCAGTTTCAGGGCTAGATAAAAATGGCCCGACATTAAGTGGAGAAAGTGTGGATGATGCCCTAACGAGAATCCTTGGATAACAAAAGGAGAAAAAAATGACTCTATCGAGTTCGCAACTTAACGAAGCTATCAGTGTGGCGCATCGCCTGATCGCAAACGAATTAGCATCTAGTTTTGCTAAAGCAAATTACTTCTATCAAGTAGTAACTAAAGCACCATTATTGAAAGCAGGATCAGGTACAAAAATTCAAATACCTGTACAGCTTGCAACTAATAAAGCCAGTGGTTTCTTTTCAGGTGAATATGACACTGTACCGACCAACGCAAACCAACAAATTACTTATGCAGAATTTGATTGGAAATTCTATATGTCTAATTCAACATTTAATTTGAAAGACTTTGCAACAGGAACAGGATCAGCAGCAGTAAAGGATCTGATTAAAACTAAAATAGCGTTAGCTAAGCAAGATGCTATTAGAGAGCTAAGTGAAGCTCTACATACCTCTAGTGCAACAGATGCAAATTCAATAAACAGTTTAAAAGACGCAGCCGGTGCTGCTGGAACTGCTTATGGTGGTTTGTCTGATACTGACTTACCAGAATGGTTATTTGAGCGTGATACGACTACAGCTACCATTAACTACGCAAACATCAACAATGTGTTTCGTGTTCTTATGGGACGTGGGCAAGGCGTTGGTGATGAGACAGGAACGTATACTCCTGACCTCATGCTGTCAAATAGTTACACTTTGTCACGATTCTTATCTTCACAACAATCCCAGCAACAATTTAGTACAGAAAAATCACTGAAAAGTGGCTTCTCTGGGTGTCTCTTCAATGGCGTGGACTGGGTGGTAGACGAATATTGTACTGGATCCGGTGACGGTGTCACTGCAGACAATGAACTGTATATTCTGTCAACAAACACATTTCGCATGTTCCACAAATATGGATTCTCAGGATCTCAAAGTCCAATGGATACATTGAATATGCGTATGCCTAACCAAGCTGCTATTTCTTCTCAAACTTATCTTGTTATGAATTTGGTTGCAATTGCAAGGCGTTACAGCGCAGTCTTCACTGCTTTAACTAGCTAATCAAATACAACATATAAGGAGATTTAAAAATGGCATATAAAGCATTAAATAATTTACAGGCTGTCGATCTTGATAGCTTGGATGCTAGCTCGGCAACAAAAGAGTATGATCTAGGAACTATTATTCCTATTAACGATTCATCAAAGGCAGCAGTAGGAGAATTTATCTATGTAAAGGCTCATGCTGGGTTTGCAACTGTTGGAACTCCGTTTGAGATTGTTAATGGGTCAGCTTCGGAAAGTGAAGTCGTGACCAAGGCCATAGCTACATTAGCATCAGGCGCACAAATTGGGTTTAATACCCATGCTGTTACTTCTGGCGAGTACTTCTGGGCGCAGATTTCAGGTGTGTTAACAGCGGCAGCTAAAGCAGGAATTTCAGCGGGCGATGTAGTAAAAGTAGATAATACCGAAACGGATGTAGAAACAGACGGCACCACGCTGACTGTTAATTCAATTGGAATGGCAAAAACGGCAACGGCTGATTCTGCTATTACTTTAGCTATTATACCCGGAAGAACCGTCACAATCTCAGCCTAATGTTTTCAGCACTCTATAATCCTATAACGCTCAATACTACAGATGACCTAAATAAAGCCTTCGATTCAGGGACACATAGGACTAAATATGTTGCAGGGTCGGTTATCTATTTAGAAGAGATAATTACTTCCCCAAACGATAGTTCATCTCAGACACGGGCTATGGGGGAATATATGTGGGTTGAGGTATCAGATAACTTCAGTGCAGGAGTTCCCGGTATGATTGTTCCCGGTGGTTATCAAGCAGAGGCTATATTCGATACATTAGAAGCTGCAACGGCAGGACAGAAAATAGCTTTCCCAACTATAGATGTTTCGGCTGGGGAGTTTACATGGGTTAAGCTTAGCGGGCATATTACCGTAGCCGCTAATGTAAATGTAGTTTCTGGTAACTATGTAAAAATAAGCAGGGGAAATTCCAACGTTGAACAGGGAAACACATCAGGAACTGTCTTCGATGAAGAAGCTTTAGGGGTAGCGACAACATCTACGAGTGGTGGAGAGTCAATCATCGTTATTAATGCAGGGAGAACCGTCAAGGTAGCATAATGACTAACTTCGGATGGATCAGCGAACAAAGAGGAATCCAGTATCACAAGTCAACTGGTACTGGTACTCAATCTGATCCATTCGTTCCTGAAATGGTGGCCACTATCGAGGGACATTTAGATTTTGATACGGCGGTGAATTTCGCAGTCACCGTCGGCTCTACTTCTACACTAGTCCGAGCAGCAGAAGCAAGCAGAAAATTATTAGTGTTGGTTAATGATTCAGACGTAGTTTTATTTTTATCCCTTGGTTCAGCCGCTGTAATGAACCAAGGCATAAGGCTAAACGCAAACGGTGGAAATATCGTTTTGGAAAATCCTGTTTTTACAGGAAATGTATACGCAATTTGCGCTGCTGGTGGAAAGAACCTAGTTGGTTGCGAGGGAACATGACAACGATCTACAATCCACAACAATTAGAGGCTGACGAAAATAGTTTTTTAGTTTCTCTTTCCTTTTCATCTGCAACCGGAATACTTCTAGGCACTTTAAACACAGGCACGGAAATCACGACAAGTCTTGACGGCCGTTATTCACAAACCGACGTATATTTAGATTCTGCATCTTTTAATTCAGGCACTAGAGTCCTAACTTTGACACTAACTGATGCCTCAACTGTAACCGTTACTGTTCCAGCGGGCACTGATACAAATAACTATTTAGATGCTGTTGATTGGGGAGCAGGTGACGGAAATTTGACATTTGAGAGGGTTGGATTGGCAGATATTGTGACGAATATTGATGGTCGTTATGTACAGACTGCTGATGATATATATCTATCGGGAGTAGCTTGGGATCAGAACACTGGTGATGTCACGTACAGCAGAAACAATTCCACAAATATCGTTGAAAATATCGATGGGCGTTATGTGCCTTTCAAGTACACAGTTGGCGTAGTGACTGACCTAGATGATCTGGTAACAACGCAAGTTCAAGTATGTGACAAAAGCGCATCAAACAGACCAACCGCATCAAGTGCGTCTATGGATAATTTTTCTGTTTTGGTTATTCAAGCTGGTAGTGGGGGAAGTCAACTTTGCATCGCAAGTGACGCAGACTCGTCTGACAACCAAGCGTGGATCAGGATGTGGAAAGATGACGCAGGATCATACACTTTCACTGATTGGACGGAACTACCAACATCAGCAACAGGTAATTTTGTACCCTTTGACCTCGTTATTCCCAGCCCTGCTTACGCATTAAACGACTACACAAACACAGGCATTTTTTCAGTAGATAAAAACGCAACCAACCTGCCAAATGACATGCCCAGTTGGAGCGATGAATGTGTCTTGCAGGTGTACAAAGCAGGAGCAGACAACGGCACTCAACTTCTTTATACGGCCAGTGGCACAACAAGTGTTCAGATTGGTCGGATATATTTTCGCATGTGGACGGATGCAGCAGGAGTGACTTTTTCTGCGTGGCGGAAAGTAGCAACAGAAAACGAATATATGCCTCTTCATTTAATCGAGCCTGCCTACTACAACGGCGATGTTAATCTTCTGAAAGATTCAGGTCTTTACACTGTAAATTCTTCTTCAACGAACCTCCCCTCACCATTACATACCAATTCCATCACAATAGAAGTTATAAAGGTTTTTCAATCTGGTTCTTCCGCAGCATTGGGAATACGACAAATATGCAGACAGAATACATATTCAGGTCTTCTAAGCAAAATACAGCAAAATAGAACCTACGAACGTGGGTACACCTCTTCGGGAACATGGGGTGAGTGGCGCATGGTGACAACGGGCGGCATAACGGGAGATCTAGAAAATGCATATGCTGCTGTAGACATAACTGGTTCTCCATACGAAACGATGACGGGGATGTGGGGTTTAGGAGCTAAAGGAGCAGCGACTTCTTGGCCGAAAGAGCTGCCTGCCACCTCTGATTACAATATTTTAGAAACAATAAGAACAGGAGATTATGGAGCGGGTCAACAAAAAATCATGTGTGCGGATTACGATTCTGGAACAGAGCCAGATACTCACATTCGTGAGTGGAAAAGGGTTTTTGATACATCCGCCACAACTGAGTGGTATGAGTATCAATTCCAGGGCCAACGAATATACAAAGAAGTTATAAGCACAACCCTGTACGAAACGTCTGTAGGAAATAACCCAGACACATCAAATACACTGGCTTATTATGTAACTTTGGGTGGGGATTCGATGTATGTTTATGGATTTTCAGGAGGGTACGCTGAGGGTCAGACTATGCGTATTTTGAGAGAAACAAGTACCGCAGGGGTTGTGGTTACCATTTATAACAATCTCATATACTACGCAGACCAAAGAATTTTACTGATGGACGGAGCCACTTCATTAACCCTCACTAATTATCAGTCGGCAGAATTTATTTTTCATAACGATATATGGTTTCAATATAAATAAGGAGGAAAAATGTTAGTTAAAGACGCAGTTTCAAGGATACGATTCCAAACGAATACAAACGATGACAATACAGGTAGGAATCTTAATACCCTATTTTCAAATAAGAATCTAATAGCACAATTTATGATATGCCTAGATCAATATGCTTCTTACACACAGGGCATTGAAGACATATTTTCCTATCCTTTAGGCTTAGATGTAAGATCAATTAGTGCGCCTGTATACGCAATAAGCTCACAAGCATACAAAAATATATTTATTTGGAGAGGTGGAAGGCGTTATCAGATAAATATAAGGCCAATGAACTACACTCATACTAGATTTCCGTATCAAGGTTATTCTGGCATTCCTCAGTTTATATCTATTTGGAAAAATGAAATTTATTTTTACCCTGATTCCAGCACTTCTTACGAGACAACGGCCTTAAGTTTGCTTTTATCAAGTAGTGACACAACGATAAGCGTAACCTCAACAGAAGGATTTCCTTCACAAAATGGAAGAATTTCAATAGGAACAGAAAAGATTTTATATCAAAGTAAAAGCAGTACGCAATTTTTAAACTGTACAAGAGGCGTAGAAGACACGACAGCCATAGAACATGCTAACAGCACAGAAGTAAAAGAGAACAATTTAATGGTCTTTTATTCACGATTAGAAAAACCTATTTTTGTGGATGATGATGACATTATCTCAACGGATGATTTAAACCGAGAGCTAAACATACCGACCGAGCATATGATAGGCATTATTGACCTCACAACTTACATGCTTCTTGTCAAAGTCGATGCACAAAGGGCAGTCCCCTATAAAATGGACTCTAAGGTATTTCTTGAACAAGCAAAAGAAGATATTCAATGGGGTAAATCAAACATAACCTCAGGTTTATATATTAGTGATGCTTTTGACTGGGAAACAAACAATGTAGGAGCGACAATGTAGATGTTTGAAGTACTTCTTACTCAGACTAAAGGTATGCGAACGGACAGAGGGCCAAAATTTATTGGCACAGAATACCTGCAAAATATAGTTAATTATAACTTCGATAACATAATTGGATTATCAAGAATATCTGCACCAAACATAGAATATAATAACGCTGGAATAAATGGGATTGATGGCATGTTCCAGTTCAGATACATAAATAGTTCAGGCGTTTTACAGACAGAAAACTTAATAGTTACTGGTGGAAGTGTTATAAAAAATGCTGTTAACTCAGTTTCACTGCCCTCGTCAATCTATACTGGTCTTACAGCAGGGAATAAGTGTTCGTTTGCAGTTTTAAATGACAAATTATTCATTTCAAACGGTGTCGATAATGTCCTTGTCTATAACGGAACAATCGTAACAGAGATGGGTGCACCTATCGTCACTAATTTGTTGGCTGCTGGAAACTTAGATGGTGATTATTATTATGAAATGACCTATACCGAGGATGGGGTCGAATCTATAACAGGATGTAAATCAAATACCGTAACAGCTTCAAGCAACTCATTATCCTTAACTCTTCCTATTGGCCCTGCTGGTGTTACTGCAAGAACCTTGTACAGGACAGTAGGTGATGGGACACAATTAAAAAAAGTAGCTGATATATCCGACAACACTACAACAACCTACGTGGATAATTTAATAGATGGATCTTTAGGTGCGAATATACCCGCTATTAATGCTCATGCTCCTAAACCTAAATTCATAACCGTAATGCATGAAAAGTTAGCAGGGGTGGGGAATAGCAGACGGCCTAACTATCTTTATGTGTCAGAAACAGAAATTGAAATCCTTTTCTCAACAGGAGCTTCTGATGTATCAGGGACAGGGAATGATAATACTGAGCTTACAGGAATGGCTGTAGATTATAATTTGTTAGTTATCTTTAGCCAGAAAAGAATATATCTAGTAGACATATCAGGAGAAGCTGCTTCT
>NYZO01000100.1 GCA_002687185.1 archaeon
ATACATCATTACCGTTTGCAGTATCTAAAGTAAGTTCTGGATTACGTTCTATCCATTTTACCTTATTCTCAAAGCAATAAGCCTTTATATCTTCGCTGTCTGTATCAACATATATACTATCAAAACATTCTGCTTGAATACAATGATCAATAATATACTGATATAACGGTTTATCTCCTAAAAGTTTAAAGTTCTTATCTTTAACTCTAGTAGAATTACTTTTAATTGGTATTGTCGCGCAAACTTTCATAATTTTAGATAAAACTATTTACCAATTTACAAATATTATCAATATTTGTTTCAGTTAAGCTCGGATCTGCTGGTAAATAACAAACTTGAGTAGAGAGTTTATAAGCATTTAAGTGTTTATATTTTGTATTAAACGGATATTGAGCAGACATTGGCTTAAACGAGTGTCTTGCTTGTATATTATTTTCATTTAAGAAAGATACTAATTTATTTTTTATAGATGCATTAACTTTTATATCATACACCCACACCACGTTCCTCTTAGGCATTAAAATTTCCCTAGATAGTAGTGAGTCATATAATTCGCTTATTTTTTGTCTTTTTTGTAAGTTGTCTTTAACTTGGTTTAAGCTTTTTATAATTAAACAAGCCTGGCTATTGGTCATTCTATAATTAAAACCTAATTGATCATGTTGAAAATTATGTTCCTCACCAAAAGACATAGACTTCATATCTCGTGCTATTAAATTAATACGTTTATCATTTGTAGTAATAGCTCCACCCTCTTCACCACAAACAATCTTATTTCTATAAAAACTAAAACAACCAATATCATAAGAACCAACATGAGTATTTTTAAAATAACCACCATGAGCCTCTGCACAGTCTTCAATTACTCTTAAGTTATATTTTTTTGCTAGATCTATGACATGATCCATGTTTACTATTCTACCGTAAACATGAGTGACCATTATAGCTTTAGTATTAGAACTAATTTTCTCCTCAATAAGATCAACATTTATTAATAAGTCATCTGTACAATCAACAAAAACCGGACTTAATCGTGCATAATGCACGGCCCATGCTGTTGCGATCATTGTAAACTCAGGAACAATAATTTCTGAATCAGGTGGTAGTTTTAAGGCTTCTAATGCGAGGTGTAAGCTTGAGGTACCAGTGTTGCATGTAATACAATAATTAGTACCTACATAGTTTTTAAAGTCTTCTTCTAATTCTAAAAACTTCATTACTTAAATTTAATATAATATTTTGATATATTATCTTGTTCCATAATTTCATAACTAGGCGTAAAACCTAACTTCCTAGGCATGCCGCTAGTCTCAGGAAAGAGATCTCCATATTCAAGCATTAAGCATCTGTCAGAGACTCTACATATTTCTTTTTTAATCTCACTCCAAACGTCACCACCACAATTATTAACAATCATAGTTTTTAAGCTAATTATTATCGTCCAATCAAATTGTTTATTTTCAAACGGTAGAGTTCTACCGTCGCACTCAATAAAAAGTTTAGTTGGATTTTGTTCTTTTGCTACATCAAGTAAGTCAGGAGATAAATCTCCACCTGTATAATTACTAATATACTTCGCCATTCTGCCGTAACCACATCCTAAGTCAAGCACATTATCTTTTTTAACATCTATATGTTTATTAATAATAGTTAAGTGCATCCGATGGAGAGTTTTCCAGTCTTCTTTTGAACAAGTTAATACGCTAAAATGAAGTAAGTCTTTATTGGGTATATCCTCTAGACGTTGTTTCCAAAAATCTTTAGTTAACACCTGTTTCATAAAATACTTTTTATATAATTAATATATTTCGGGTACAGTGACTCCCATGAATTTTCCTGAGCATACGTTAACCCGTCTAAGGAATATTGAGATATATCTGTATTATATATATTGTCTATTTTTTTCGCGAGATCGTGAGGTGTATATTTTGCATATGCAATATTGCCTTGACCTAAATTAATATTTTTATACTCTTTGACAGGTATTAACCCTTCTATAGGTAGCCATTTATTAATAGGAAAACGATCACCGGCAATAATATACATACCAGCAGCGCGTGCTTCTTGTAGTGGGAGAGATAAAGCATTTAAATTTTCTGGAAACACAAATACATCACCATCAACCCATAAATCTTCATAATTACGAGTGCCGGTATTAACAGTTACTCTGACGTCGTTAACAAGATCTTTATATTTTGTATTATTTTGAGTATTAATAGTAAGCTTAATGGGAGATTTTATTAACGGGATAGCTTCAATTAATAAAGCTGTACCGTTTCTGTCATTATAAGAATCATTACCTGCGTTATGTATAAAATGTAAAGCGCGTTCTCGTTTTTTCCATGGTACTTCAACAGGTACATTAATGCATTCCATTTTTGCTCCGAAATCTTGCCACTTATGATGTTTATAAAAGTTATAATCAAGTTTTGACGGACATAACAATAGATCAGGAAAAATATCTAACACCTTATTCCAAAATAACGGAGTACTTTCATACATAGGCATTAAAATAATTTTAGGCCTATTTTTCATTTGCTTAAGTAAGTACCAAGCACCTGTCCAAAAAGAGGTTTCGAACAAAAACAAAACATCTATATTTTCGCAAAACGTTAAAAACTGATCTTTATTTTTAATAAAAGAATTATTAATATTATCAAACGTCCTTATTTGCGGTGGGTCGAACGGAGTATCAATAATTAAAGATTTTTTAGGATAAAAATTAGATACTACTCCTTGTGCTTGATGTGGGCACAGTAAAACATCTGTTATAATGTTATTATCATAAAAACTTTTTGCAAGTATACCTAATCCTGTATGAGCAGCATAAGCTATAGTACCAATTTTTAAAGGATTATTCATCAGAATATAATATTTCTACTTTTTTATTGTTTTCGTTATAATAAAAGGCGTTATCCTTCCCGGGATATGTAAAGGCTCTAATAAAGTTTGTTAAATCTTTAATTTTATTTAAATCTTTACGATAATAAATGTGTGCGTTACGATCCTCTTGAGGTGTAGATGTATATTTGTTTGTAGTTATAGGTATAATCCACTTGGTAAACATATTAAATATTACACTCTCACCTTGCTTAAACAAAGTATACGCAGTATCTTTTTTAGTACACGGAAATTTTTCAATACTTATAATATTTCCGCCGTCTATTCGTGGATCAATTTCATGTAACGTGATACCTACTTCTTTGTCATTATTAATGATAGACCAAGAAAATGTCCCAGCGCCTCTGCACTCCGGTAATATACCGGGATGAAAATTATAGCTTCTTTTGTTCTTTAAATAATCTTCTTTTAAAATAGTATCATATAAAACAGAAACAACAACAGTACAATCTTGCATATCTTCCGATAACTCAATATCGTTCTCTGCGAGTTTGTTTTTATTTTCTGTTAGCCAATTTTTGCATTTTTGACCAATTTCTCGAGATGTAAGTAAGTGAAGCTTATGCATTATTTAAAATCTCTAATCTATTAATCATATTAGCAACCATAACGGGTAGCTTAAATTGATCTGTATGCTTTTTACATTCTTTAACATTTAATTTCGGAGTATTATCCCACATGCTTTTAAGTTTTACTTTAAAATCTTCATAATTATTATGTATAAAGTAATTAGCCTTATCTCCGAAATAGTCTCGCGCACCCATATAAATTGAATCACTAACTAACACTGGTTTGCCTAATCTATAACCTTCTACTAAAGTTAAACCTCCTGTTGAGGCTTCATAATATTCACAAACCATAAAACTACAACAAGCGATCATCTTTTGAAAATCTGCTTCTGATAATCTATTTAAACTTTCTTTAATAGGTAACGAGAGCTCACTACATGCTCGCTTTAGCCAGCCAAAATTTCTATCCAAATCATAATAACGCATTGGCTGATATATATACCTATCATCTTTTACGTTATTATATTCAAAAAACCTCGCAAATGTTTTAATTATTTTACATTTTTTACCAGCGTTAAAATATTCCTCTGTTCTTAAAATAACTTCTTCAGAGGGACACCATATTTCTCTGCTTTTGTTTAAAAACAAGCCGTATTTATCCCAATCATAATGCTGAGTCTTATACCACTCGTATACATCCCAATTATAATTAATAATAGGAATGGTTGGGTATATGCCGTGTAATCGCTCTAAATCAGATATAACACTTACTGAACCACAAATTAAAAAATTACAATCAGTGGCCGCATCATTTACTATTACCTCACAACCTTGGCGTTCAAACTCGGCGATCCAAGGTATAGTATTCGGCGAATCTGGAGTAATTAATGATATTTTCACGAATGTCTACCAGTCCCATTTATTATTATTTTTATTAAAATAATCAATAGTATTTTGTAGAGCAATCTCGAGAGAAGTAGGTTCTTGCTTACCTATAGCATTATATAATTTAGTATTATCGGATTGAAGATGCCAAATTTCCCACGGTCTAACCCGCTCTTCATCAACAATAACCTCTACCTTTTCATGACCTAATAATTTACCTATTAAATGTGCTAAATCGTATATTTTAATACCTCCCTCACTTCCCATATTATACACTTCACCAAACTCTCCCTTTTCTAATAAAAGAACCGCCATCTTTACAGCATCTTTCGAATATTGAAAATCTCTAAAAGAATTATTACCTAGCTTAACAGTGTTATTTTCACTTAACTGAGAGATTATTTCTGGAATAACATATGCATGTGTTTCTCGCTCACCAACACAATTAAATTGTCTCATTGCAATACCTGGTACATTGCCTTCCCTCCATCTTACCTGTACTAAACCATCAGCTGCTGCCTTAGATACGCCATACGTAGAGTGAGCTTCTATTGGATCACTTTCTTTTATCTTACCGGTCATATCTCCGTATATTTCTGCAGAAGAGACTTGAAGTACGCCTTTAATATTACTTTTTTGACAGGCATTTAATACACGCAATACAGCAGTAGCATTAATCTCAAAAAAATGCATTGGTCGCTCAAAGCACTCCGGGATGTATGGCTCTGCTGCATAATTAAAAACGTATTCTATTTTATGCTTAGTTAAAATATTTGATAGCTCATGCTCGTCATCTCGTATATCATGCCATATAAATTCTGCCTCTTTATTAATATGTTTCTCTTTACCCGTAATTAAATTATCTAGAACAATAACATTACATTCTCGATCTTCTATAAGATGATCAACTAACTGAGAACCTAAAAAGCCAGCACCTCCTATAACACAAACATTACTATTACGTATATCTCTCATTTATTATTATTTACCAATGGTGTGTCTGTAATCAAATTAAAACAATGCATTGACTCAACGTGACTGTGGTATTTAAACCATAAAAATACATCATCATAATAAGTTCGATAAGGTAAATATGGATGGCTTGTATGTGTACCAAAATCATGAATAAATAGTTTACCGTTATCTTTTAATAAAAATGTAGACATGAATGTACAAGCTAATCGAGCACGGCCATCGACAAAAATAATATCAAATTTTTTATTTAATTTTAACGGAAAGGTTACATATTCTGCAAAATCTTCAAAACTACCGTCATCTCCTTTAGAGTTTTTCCGATTATTTTTATCATATTGCTCCTCCCAGTCATTATTATTAGGAGGTACATGATAATAATTAACGGTATCTGTTATTTTAGTTTTTATCTCCTCATACCAAGCTCTATCGTGCTCGATTGACGTAATAGAATTAACTTTATCCTGCAAAAGAACAGTTGATCCACCAGATCCATATTCTAATAAATCAACAGAAGGATTAAGATGTTCGAGTAAAAAATTAAATTCGTTTTGAGATGTATAAACAGTCACTATGAAAAGGTTTTTATAATATCCTCACACCTATCTTTATATTTGTGTTTTTCAATTATTGCGTTTTGTAGTTCTTTTCTAATTTCTAAGCTCTCCTTAGGGTTTGCGAGAAAATACTCTATTTTATTACATAAATCTGACGCATCTGTATACATTGGCAGACAGGGGAACAGTTCTTTTAAGTTTTGTGAAAAGGGATGTATAAGAAAACCACCTCTGCCACCTAAAACATACACCCGATTGGACCAATACATATCTGTTACTGGCGGCATAGCTAACATAATTTTAGTAGTCTGACAATATTCAGTTAATGTATCTTGAAAAATGTTAAAATTTAAATCACATATAAACAAATCATTATATTTTTTGTTTACACTATCGCAAGTTAAATATCTTTCATTATAAGCGTTGTGATTTATATTGCCTAAAAAAGATATACATCTTATAGGAATAATATTATCAACTAATTTAATTTTGCGAGAATCAAACCCCTGTTTTAAACTAAAGAAATTTTTATTTTTGCTATCATGTACATAATCTCCATCAGTAAAAAACATTTTAGTATGATATTTTTTAACTTCTTCAATATATACATCGTTAAACTCAAAGCCTTTGTTTATAGGATCAAAAAACCAACAAACACATTCTATATATTCACTAATTTTTTTAATTAGTTCTGATTCACTCCTGTGAAATAAGGCAAAATCAAAATTTGAGAAATTAATATCGTTTAATATTTCATTAA
>NYZO01000101.1 GCA_002687185.1 archaeon
AAGTGTGTGCGTTGTAAATCCTAAATCACTGTCGACGCTAACACTAAACTCATCATTTATATAAATATCCTTTAGATGGCCAATAGTATATTCTAACGTATCTTTATTAATAATACCGAATAATACAGCATCTTTCTGAAAGCTAGGTTCTGAATATAATTCAACACTGCCAACTAGGTAAACGTTTTCTCCAGTAACATATGGAGTCATTAATCCGGAAAATTTACTATCGATTGAATGGGGCAAACTCATTTCATCATTTCGATAAAAATGAGCTGATAACAATGTGGTCGCTGTGCATGTACTTAGCTCGGTACTATCCCCACTGATAACGCTTAAACTTGTTACAAAGGTTGTTGTATCTGGTGGGGCTCCACTTACAGCTTGTCTACCGGATAAATCAGCATAATTAGCAGTTATATTACCGTCACCGTCTACCAAATCAACAAAGAACGGGGCTTTAACAGATTGCCATTTGATTGATGAAAATGGTATGTTTTTCATACCAGCTGCGGTAAATGTTAAACTTTTTGCAGTACGGTATCTAACCCGCATAGGTATTACTAATTCAAGCTTATTATATAAGCTGGGTAACGTTAAGTCCTGGTCATGTAATTTACGATATGTAACTCCTTGTAGTAAATCTCTATAATCTGGTACTTTTGTCGTATCAAGAGAACAAAACACAAATACAGGCTGGTCTGATACTTTAGGTAAAGTATCACCGTATAAAAAGCTACCAATACCAGACGTACCTACAAATACAGCATCCGGGGTACTATCTAGAGCACTTAAAGCTACACGGTCAATCCATTGAGTTTGGAATTTTTCGTATAACCTGTAATATATCTTCTCTGTTGTAGTGTCAATAGAAGTTACACCTGTTAATACTTCTTCTCCATTATCAGCAGTTGATGATTTGTAAAAGCTCCATGTCTTGTCTAAATGTAGCCATTTATCGTCTAACATGGTTGACCTATCGAACGAATTTGAACCGCTCGCATATAAATTGACTGTATATTCATCAGCAGACAATGCGCGATGTAAGCGATTTGTTGATCTACGTTCAATTGTAATAGGTACCTTAGAGGCGTTACTAATATTTGATGGTATGTTTATGGTTGTAGTAACATCTGTCGCGCTCAGCAGTAGTCTATCTGGATAAAAATCTGTTACGCTTAACTGCTTTACATTTGTACTTAACTGCTCGTTACCAGCGGAATCATATGCTACAAGACTGACAGTATACACTCCTGGGTAATGATATACATGATCCGCCGAGGCTGCTTTGGATATAGTACCGTCACCAAAATCCCATACAAAATTATCAGAAGATATATAGTCAAAAACAGGATCTGTTAATGTAGGTATAAATCTAAACTTGGTAAGTTCGCAAGTAAACCCGGATAACGTATTAACACCGCCATTAGCGCCTGTACTAAGACCTCCGTATACCGTGTATGGTATATTTAATGTATTTGCAAATGCCATTATTAATATTCACTTGTTGATATATCAGATAATGATGATTCTGCAACAATTAGAACCTTGTCACCAAATTTAGCCGCATTGTTCAAATATGGGTACTTGTAATATGGTATTGATATACCTGCTCCTGTATTCACAATATCATCTTCTGGAAATATTGGATTCCATATACTAAGATTAAGACCTTGCGTTTCTTGATTTGTATCAGTCCTAACTGTTGAAATCGAAGAAATATCACCGATATCTAAAATTGAATTCAAAACAGTACTAATATTAATAGCTTCTCCTAGCTCAATCTCGTCAAAATATGTTTTTATGCTATTAATTACCTGTGTTTTAATAGATTCAAAGCTTTTGGATGATGTATTGCTCCGAACTATCTTGAGCTGTGTTACATCTGATATTTCTTTTGTAAGTGTTTCTGTATTAGGGTTATACGTACCAATATCAACTGCAAGGAATGCAGGGTCAGATACAATTATTTCTGTACCTAACGTTTTGCGTTCACGAAGACCTGATAAAATATTACTTTTCTGTGACGGTGTTAAATAATTTGCTCGAGGGTTACTTGAAGTTGTTTGCTTAATTCTAGGAATTACATAACAATATATATTATTGAAATCACATGAGTCAGCAAAATTAACCTGGTTTAACAGTGTACGGGGATCCTCGTTATTCTTTGACAATTTTAATGTTTCAAGATTGTACTTCATATGACCATCAATATAATCCCAGTTATTAACAACCTTGACATCTTTTACCATGTTACTGTAATTCTGTTTTATATATGACGCATAATCATCTTTCGTAACGAGTCTATGTTGAGTACCGAAAAGCTTGGGCGCGTTTTTTCGTATATCGTCGACAGTTTCACCTTCATAATACTGACTACTACCATTACTATTTGAAAATTCAATAGCAGCCATTTGTACTTGAGTGATATACTTAATATTTGCATCTCTAATCTCGTCAAAAACAGATTGAAACTGTACCGTGTTATATTTTGTAAGTCTACTTCTATCTAAAATGTTTGGGCCGATCTCACCTTGTGAACCGGCACTTTCAAGATAATAAACTGCAACTATATCTCCCGCGGTTAGCCTTTTACCTGTATTGCCGTTACCGAACTTAAGCTCATACCGTTTATTCTCATTTAACCGAACTTCATATTTTTTTGAAACGCTTTTCTCCAAATACAGACTAGTTGTTCTGTCCCATTGTGACCATTTTCCTGTATCTGCACCTTTGACATATACATCAACACCGAAATGATCAATAACAACATCATCTCCAGGTAAAATTACAATAGTCTCAAAATCTTCTCCTAATGCAGTAACTAGCGGATATTCTCGATATATACCTTGATAAAGAAGTTGCTTAGCCTGTAAATCTGTTAATGATTCATTGGCATCAATAGTTTTTGTAAAAGTTACATCTGAATTGAATGAATAGTAAATACCACCGACATTAAAAAAGCTATATCTAGGAATAGTATATGTATTAGCTGGTAATGTAGCATCTCCAGTAGATTCAAATGTTAAAACGCTAGTCTGGAACCCTATAGGTTTGTAGTCGATAGTTTTAACAATTCTATTCATATTCTCATACAGCTCTGCCTCACTAAACATTGACTCAGTTGCTGTTTGGTTCAGATAAAACAGTAAGGTGTGATAGCTGTATGCTATAACGTCTATCATTGCAGACATATTGCTTGACTCATAGTCTTGACCAGTAAATGAAGAATTTTGGTCTAGTCTATTTTTAATCAATGCCTTTAGGCTTGTCGCGTCAAACGAAACATAACTATTTCTCGGTAAATTAAAATCTGATTGTATTTGTGGCATATATTATCCTTATTGCTCTGTATTAAACCCGTCTGAATTTAGTATTCCTTTAATATTTAATAGACCTTTACCGACATCAGGCAATGTTAATACAAATTCAATCTCATAAAGGTTTCTATCCGGGTCTCCTAATACAGTTAAGTGCTTTATATTGATCCGCAAATCTTGCTGGGGAGCTTCTATCAATATTGTTCTGGCAATATGATCAGCAGTTACACTATTTATAGGTTCAAAACAATAATGCGCTAAATTAAGACCAAAATACGGGTTTAGTATTTTTTGACCCGGTATTGTTCTGAAGATGTTTCTCAACGCTTGTGTCACATCGTACTCGTCGCGAAGATCTTGGAGATCACTTGTATTTACAGCTGTACCATCAGCAGCGTTTGACATATCGGTCTTAAACGTCAAATCAAGCTTAATATCTTTATATACAAACTCATCTTCAGCTACAATTCTAGGCGTCAAATCATTAATATTTGACTGCGGTGTGACTTTTTCAAATCCTTTAAGTTTTATAGATGCCATATAAATTATTTAGGTTAGAAGATTTCTTTTGAATGAGTGTAAATTGCAGGTAAAATCAATAAATATTTGTACATTATGGCCAACAAATTCGACTTAATTATTGAGAGCGCACTTAACAGATATCAAGGCATTAATTTCCTTATTGGTGACCGTGTAAAAATGATTGATAATTACACTAAACATGAATGGTGGGGCGCCCAACCAGCACTAAAACTTGAGAGACTTAAAGGTTTAATTGAATCTGGCGACAATATTCGTGTTAGTGCGGTAAAAGCAATCAGACCATCTACAGCTCAATCAGGTCATTTTCAAGATGTTGACGGATATTATGTAGATATCGTTAGAGAAGCAGCTCCTGGCTTGATGTATTCAAACGAAGTATACACATTGCCAGATTACTTGATAGAATTACAAGAAGATTATCCCAATCTTGCTGGTGAAACGCCTGACAGTCAAAAGAGAGCAGATACATCCAATATTAAACCTGAAGATGTTAATATTGAAGACGATGAAGGATTATTCCCCAGGGACAAGCAGACTCGAGGCGATGGTCACGATAATAAGGAAAACCCTACAGACAATACTAATATCGAAACAGCCCCTGCAGGTAAATCATATACTACCAAGTATATGGAGAATTAAGACTTCAACTCAGATAGTTGAATCATACAGCTATAGAAATTAATCTCTTGATCTACAACAAAAGCAGTTCTATACATCGACTCTGCAATAATAACCAGCCCCATACCTTTCTGTGTATCGGTTAAATTAGATTTATCGATATAGTCAAACAACTGGCTCAGAAGGTGGTTATAGTCACCATTAAACTTCTCTTCATTCTCGATAACAAACTTACGTACCTTTAACACATGACCTGATAACGTTAAGGCTAATACCTTTTTAACTATATCGTTGCACGATGTATTATCTGATAATTTAAGTGCCCCAGTTGCAGTGTACTTTTGTACTTCGTTAATTATTCTTCTTAGATCCGGGTAATTGGACTTTACAAACTTTTTAAGCTCATTGCGCTGTTTACTGTCAATTGATATTCCTTGACCTAGTAAAATAAAATCAATTCTATCCATACAACTATCTAAAGGTGGTGTCAAATCAATACTTTGACATCTACTCTGTAAAGCTGGTATAATTTTATGATTATAGTTAGCTGTTAGTATGAATCGTGTTCTCGCTGCAAACTCTTCCATTGTATTACGCAGTGCACGTTGCGCATCTTGACTTAGCCCGTCACATTCGTCTAAAATAATAACTTTAATGCCGCCGTCAAAACTTCTTGTCTGTGCGAACTGCGTAACTTTAGACCTGATAGTATCAATACCATTTTCATCAGACGCATTAATATATAGATACTGACATTCTAAAATACTGTTAACTATAACTTTAGCTAGTGTGGTTTTACCGGTACCTGGATTACCGCAAAATAGTAAATTGGGTATCTCTCTATCTGTTTCATATTTTTTGATGATCGACCTGTTATCAGATGACATAATTATGTCATCCAGCTTAGTCGGTCTATACTTTTCAACCCAAAGATTATCGAACATATTAATTACCAGAACTTCCGAAGCCTTTATCACCTCGATCTGAATTTACAATTTCATCTGCCCAAGAGCATTGTGGTTGTATTAAAGGATATACTACAAGTTGTGCAATTCTATCGCCCTTTTTAACCGTGTATTGCTTCTCCGAGAAATTATATAACTTAACTCCGAGATCTCCACGGTAACCGTTGTCAATAATACCTAAATGTGGTTGGAGACTATGTTTGAAACCAAGCCCGGATCTAGGTTCAATTCTAAACCAATACCCGTTTTCAATATAAGCCAATGTAAGGCCTACAGGTACAACAGCGCTACCAGGATGCCTTTGATGCCATGGTATCAATGTATCTTCTACCGCAACTAAATCATATCCTGAATCACCGGTACCGATCGCATGCTCCGCACTAACGTTAGGTTTAGGGAGTTGCGCATCTGGATGCGTTTTAACAAACTTAACAACTGGGTTAAGTAACAAACTCTGCCTATGAATTAGATCCATTTTGTACCCATATCCCAAGTCTTATTAGGGTCAACCTTTCGCGAAGTGTTACCTTGTATAGTGTTCGACTGCTTCTGAGGTTTTGGAGGAGGAGGTTGCTCAGTGCCTTGTTCATTTAACAAACTCTGCCCGCCAAAATCTGGGCTCGTTCCTTCAGCTTGTACAGCTTGATTATTTGCTAGCCACGTCAGCAGCTCCTGTACCTTGTCATTACTCACAGTGAAAACACCGTGTTCTTCTATCCATATGTTAGCCATAATAATTATTATATTTGTTAAATTGTGAATATCAACTAAATAGTTTATATGAGTGATGAAGCAGATCCGAATCTAGATTCGTTAATAGATCAACTTAAAGATAACACCACTGTTAATAATCATGTTAGGCAAAACTATGAAGAACTGTGTGATGACTCATCTCCAGAGCAACTCGAATCTTTTGTAATAAAGAATTCCAGTAAATTAGTAAGTAAGAGCCTGACAGCAATTGATGAAATTAAGGATTTCATTACAGCTTCAGGTGATCCTGATTCAATCAGCTCATTATCTGAATTAATTAGAGCTTCTAGTGGTGCTTTAGAAAGCTTAAATAAAATTGTCGTTCAAAATAAACGATCCCAAACAACTCTAACAGTAAAACAAATGGATGTACAAGCAAAATACTCGATTGAAGAAAAGAAAAATGATAATGCTCTTCTTGGTACACGAGATGAAATATTCAAAAAGATATTAGACGAGGCTAAGGTAATAGATATTAAGGACAATACAGAAGTTACCCTTGACTCGGAAGATCAGAAGAACCCGCCTTCAAAATAGACCTACCAGA
>NYZO01000102.1 GCA_002687185.1 archaeon
GGACAATGAAGCAAGCCGAAAATCGTGGAACTTCTACGGAGCTGATAGAAGTTGCATAAAACTTCCACCTTTTTTATTTTTACTAAACAATTTTCTAACCATTTCATTGAGGTTTTACTATGAACAAATTAAATTTCCAAGATCTAGCGTTGCCTGTTTTCGTTGACGAACGTTATCATGGCGACCGTCATTCTGAAGATCTTGCCATACTTCGTAAAATGCTTCGCAGTATCCACGAACACCCACGTTATACTGTTTACGCCAAATGTAACGCTTGGCTTGTATGCACAAACTTCACGTCAAAACCGTTGTTCGTAGGTTCAACGCAGTCAAACCGTTTCGGCGAACCATACCCAGTCGGTTGGCGCCATTGTACTTCCGAATATGATCGTTACCATACATGTTGCCAATTAGGTAATATCTTAGACGGTCTTGAAATGTGTATATCTGATTCATTATACGAAGTCGTTGAGCCTGACCAATGGTGTGATCATGACACTAATGATGAAGATCATGATTGTTACTTTCACGGATGGAGTGACGAAGACCTTGGCAATGACGACTATGAAGAATTAACTAACGAACAATTCGAAAAAGCATTCACTCAACTAACTCAAATACTTTCTAATCTTAACAGTGTGATTTTACCTTGACTCGTTTAATTCGTGTATTCGGTAGCAACCAAGCTGGAAGGCACGGTGCTGGGTATGCGAAATATTGTAGGGAACATCACGGGGCAATCTACGGGCAAGGTGTCGGCTTGCAAGGAGATTCCTATGGTATTCCAACAAAAGACTATAACATACAACCGCTTCCGCTATCAAAAATCAAACCTTACGTTAAAGAGTTTCTGCACTTTGCGGAAATCCACCCCGAACTAGAGTTCGAGGTTTCAGCAATCGGATGCGGATTGCGTGGATTAACCCCAGCAGATATGGCACCAATGTTCTCTGAATGCTGGGGACCAAGAACAAAATACAGAAACGTAAAACTAAATGCAAAATTCCTAAACTTCCTATCGGAAGGCACAAACACTGACGAGAACCTTGAATCATTAAACATGAAAATAGACTGATATGAAAAAAAATTTAATATTTTCTAACCAATTACTTGAGGTTTTATTAGTGGATTTGGATCATATTCGCCCAATTGGCAATGAGTGTGATACACTAAGCCTCAATAAAAATAAGTGTAGCAGAGAAGGCACGATCCGAACAGCGTTGGAATTTCCTGAAAACGTGGATCTGCGGGCAACCACACCCACTTCGGTGAACCTACTAGGATTGAACAATTTTACTAAACAAATGATCAACAAAGCCAAACACTACGTTATGGCGAGTCCAACCGAGTTCATTATACTATTTTCTATTATTTCAAAGTGATAATTATGTCAAGTGTAAAACAAACATCTGAGATAAATCTGGCAAACCTTGTTGGAAAACCAGGCACAGATAGCCAACTCGATACACTCGTTACGATTGTAAAGAGATTGGACATGGCAGGCAGAAGCCTTGTCATGAGAACTGCTATCGCAGCCTCACAAGTTCAGAATGGTCACAAGCCAAAATCTGACAAACCAAGGGAAAAGTCCGAGTTCGTGACTGAAGTACAGGCAAAGAGGATCGCTGACCACTTTGGAGAAGGTTATACAACCGACACCATCGTAGCAACCCAAATTCCTTACGACACAGCATACGCCATAGTTGGAGCAATCATCAGCAAAGATGAGGATGCCATCAATGAGCAAAAAGCAGTGTTAGATGCTTCACTCGCAGAAGACAGCCAGTAAAAGCGTTGAGAGTTAATAGACTCAACCACGATCGAAAGATCGTCAAATATCCTTTTTTATGATTATTAATTTATAAACAGCAGAGCGAAATTACAAACTTTCTAACTTTGTAAGTGAAGTTTATTGCATACAATAGATATTCCTGATATAAGTAAATTAGATGATTTTTTGCAAGCTAGGACCTGTCCAATTTGCATAGCAATTGGTAAGAACAAAGCTAGAGAGATTTCATATAAACATGACAATAGACTATGCTTAAACAAGCATTTGATACTACATTATCTAAACAACAGTACGGGATCAACAGGCGATTTAGAATTAAGAAAGTATACCGTAAAGTGCCTAAAGGAGATCAACAAGTATAGGAAGAGTGTAGGGAAGATAGAACTATGATGGAATTTAAAAAAAAATCTTCACAGCATACAAAACATTACTTCGTTGTTGATAAAAGCAATATATTCTCGGTGTGTTCAATATGTGGGTTAAGAAAAGAACGCAAGATTATTGGATGGGATACAAGAGTTGAAGATCTTTGAATGGAGTAACACAATCAGTAATAGGATTAGTGGCATGGATACCATTATTATTAATTTCAAGCATCATATGGAGAAATAAATAATGGACATAACATTTGAAACGGTTCGCCCAGATATAATATTACCACTAGCAATATTTGCAATCAGCATAGCATTGTTAACTAGTACTTTGCGTGGCTGGATAAGCGATAGGCGATTAAAAAAAACTTGGGAGATAAATAATGAGTGAACTACCACCAATGCATGATGAAGCCGTAAAGCAGGCACAGTGGCTATGGGACGTTTGCTATAAACACGCAGTACATTCTGTAGGCATAACAGATTGGAGTACAGCATCTTTTGAAGATAAAAAACGTGTAGATATTTTTCAGTCAGTGCTATTCAAGGCAATGAATGATAACGTAAACCAAATAAGACTGGCACAAGCAATCAAAGGAAAGGTGTAACTTTCCAACCGTCAGGACGTGGTTTTATTTGGTAGACACAGATAATCTTTCTATCCAGCAAAGAGAGGAACTGATCAAATTAAACGCACGTATGGAAGATACCAAGAAACGTATCAGAGCGATTTTACAAAACGTGCAGACTAAGAAACTACCAGACCTTGCCGATGATGGCAGATACGATATTTTAGTTGAGGAGATGGTACCGCCAGAGGCATTGATTTTCGATAAACTAAGTGAGGAGGAGAAAGCCAAAGTAATCAGAGAGGCATTAGGATAGATGAACGATATAGAGAACTGTTTTTTTTGTAGGGAAAGAGCTACAACCGAACAAGGTACAGCGTATTACAGAGCCCAATTATCTGATGGTAAATGGGGTAGTGTTCCGATATGCTTAAGGTGTTTGCTCAACAAGAAAAGACTAGAGGAAACGGAGAAGCTGTCCATAAACGAATTAAGTGATAATTAATGATAGATAAAAAATATAAGAAATATGGCATGTCTGACAAGAAACGCTATAGAGTAGTAGGCGAAGTAGGCGTACCACATCCATATATGATAACGGAAAAACATCTGGAGTATAATCAAAATGAAATGTACTTAGGAAAGGAGCAGATCGAAAGAATGGAAAAAGAACATGGTTCGATGTGTGGTTTCAAATGTGGATTATTAAATGATGAACATCAGGTAGCGTTACTTGTAGAATGTAAAGCTGAGATACGCACAAAGACAGGCAGAATGAATAGGGAACTGCAAGCATATCTAAACGCAATTAAAACTAAAACTGAAAAGAACGGCTATGCTGGGTTTGCATTCCTAGATAAAGGGAGGCATGAAGCGAAATGATTGAGAAATATTCAGACATCAAGATGTTTGCTCACTGCAAAAACTGTAACACAGGACAGTTAGCCGTAGGACAAACACAGAGAGGAGTGGTGATTTGGTGTGAAGATTGCGATATGGAAGTGTACTTCATTGACGGCATTAAGATGTTTGATCCAGGATGTGAATGTGTGGAATGTGGTGATGATTATGAAAACAAGGAGGATTTAAAATGAGAACGTTAACCCGTTACAAAGGTAATCCAGATATTAAGGGTAAAAGAATATGGATATTATGCCCACAATGCAACATAGTTCAAGAAGCGTATTTTGAAGTATGGTGTTGCGACAAAAACCCAAATGGTTTGACATTTACAAATACTACACATGGAAACGAAATTGAGGGTTGTGAAACATGTGAAGATGATTACTGTAGACCAGATGCAGTTGTTCCATGTCTGCCAAGTAGTCGAAAGAAAGCTGAAGAATTTATTGATAGGCATGAAGGTGCATTGAGATGTCATGAATGTGATATAATTTGCGATCAATCACCGCCAATATGGAAAGTGTTTCCTTACACAAAACATCAAGAGAGAGTGCCACAAGAATGACTGATCCATTTTGTCCAGACTGTAATGGTAGTGGAGTGATTAATACAAATCACGATGATATTGATCCGAATGATGAAGACAATGGTATTGAGATGCAGTGCCCGATATGTTGGGATAGAGTTGAAAACGACAGTGAATCTTTCTAACCTTGTAGGTCGAGGTTTTATCTAATGAAAAAAAAGTATAAACTTATCAAGAAAGTTGATACGGAATACTTCTCTAATATTCCTGAATTTCCAAAACCATATCCTGCATATTGGACACACAATTTTGGTAAAGCATTAGCAATAGCACCATATCATCAACAAGAGAAAATACCACTTCTCAAAAATGCAAATAAAATATCTTATACTAGTAAAAGAAATGATTTTGGGGAGATTGGGATAAGATGAAATCAGACAAACTGTTCATTCCGAAAAGACCGAACAAGTCTACCTCTGAGGATGAGGATGAGGATGAATAAGATTGAATGCACTCATCATCCCTTTATTATTATTCCCAGCGTTAGCGGGATTCATAACCATCTATCCATTTGCTGAATACAATTATGATTGTCCAACAGCAATAGGAAATCCTATCGAAAACGAGAACTGTACACATACAAAACATATGATATGGATAGCAGTATCAACAATATCACTAACTGAGTTTGGATTCCCAGCAGATTGTCATATCGGCATATGCTTCTGGGAGGAAACAAACAACCCTGACGCATACAATAATACGAGTATAATACCAGTGGCAATTGCATTTGCAGTAACAGCAATAATTGCATGGAGATCAGACAGAAATAACCAAAACAAATTCAATAAAGAAACAACACAAGCATTAAGATGAAATTAGTCAAAAAAGTACACCCAAAACGCAGAGCGGAGGGTACGGCTATACCAACAAAAGAGGGACCAAATGATTATCAGTATTACAGATCATATGATAATGGATGGCACATAAGTGTAGTTTGTAATTATGCAGTAAGAAATTATGAAGAGGGTGACTTTGAAGTTGCAGTTTGGTGTTATGATCAGTCATCAAGGTATTGGCAAAAAGGAATTATGGTGTTAGGGACACAGTTAGACTTTGAAGAAGTGGCGACACTGATATATGAATTTAAGAAAAACCCAGAGATGTGCACAAAGAAAAGATACATTGAGATTGAGAGTGGGATATGACCAGACTTACACCACAGCAATCAATTGAAAAGTTTGTGTCAACATACACAGACTTGTATCAGGATATATGCAGACATTCATCACAAGAGAGACTGCCATTAACAATGTGGGTGTTAGGTTCAGACTTTAACACAATAACAAGCCATCAGCTTGAAACTAAATCAGACAATCCATTTACGTCAGTAAAGTCAATCATAGAGAAAACTAAACCAATAGCATATGTAGTTGGAGGCACAGCCGTGATGGTAAAACGAGTAGTTGACAGAAAAAAGTTTGAATCAACTGACGTTGAAATTGATTCCAAGTTTGCAGATGAAGCATTGATCGAGGAAATTGGAAATGACGTATTAAAGACATCAATAGATGATTTGATGAAAGACCCAGAAAAACAAGAAACCTTGCTAATAGCAAGCAGTGCATTGGACATACCAGATCTGGAATATGGGAAGCCTGAATTATTCAAAGGAAAAACAATTGACAAGTTAACGATGTTTCTAATAAAACGTGAGAAATTTGGACCCACCAACAGAGAGAGGGTAGCATTAAAAATGGAAGTAGATTCTAGTGTAAACCAGATCGGGAATAGTAGTATGATAAATGTGATGGGAAAAAAATTCGGTCAATGAGAAATTAATTTTTTTCTCTCAATTTCATTGTTGAGTTCTTTCATCAAAAATGGAGTAAATTAAAATGCCAACAACAACTAAACTAAAAATAGCAACTAAAGAGCAAGTTGCTAATACATTAAAGAATGTAGAAAGAAAAGACATACCAGTTTTACCGATTGATCCAAAGGCATTCATGATAGAAAAGGAATTACGTTATGTACCATATTACAAACCAGATAAAGATGGTAAGGGAATTGAATTTGAGATATTCAAAGCCCATGAAAGTGCAACAAGAGAGTTAGGCATTCAGGACAAATTACCATGTATGATGATTGGACCTACAGGCACAGGAAAGACAATGCTAGTAGCAGCATATCATCAACAAGAGAAAATACCATTATTACAAGCAGATTGTTCAGAAGGCACCAAAAAGCCTGATCTTATTGGAAGATTTGTCATACTAGATGGCACAGTCTGGTATCAATTAGGAATACTACCAATGGGACTTGTATTGGCAAACCAGTCAGATGATGGCAGAGCAGGCATTGATTTGGAGGAAGTAAACGGCTTATCACCAGCAATGCAGAAAGTAGTCAATCAGTTTCTAGACTGGAGAGGACATGTATACATACCAGAATTACAGAGAGTGTATTCATTAGAATCTGGAAAATCATTGATGATATACGCCACAATGAATCCATCAACATATGGCGGAACACATGAACTAAACAAGGACTTCAAAAACAGATTTGTACCATTAAAGGTACAGTATCCAACACCACATCAGGAGTTCGATATATTAGAGCATGAGGGTATAGACGATAAAACAATTACAAGATTAACACAGTTATCATTAGAGCTTAGAGCATCAGAGGCAGCAGGTGATCTTGACACATCACCATCACCAAGAACAAACCAAATGTTTTGTAATGCATATAGAGCATACTTGGGTAACCCAGTGTTGAAAGAGCGTGCAATGCAGTTAGCATTAGAGCATGTCATCCTGAATCAATTTGAATCACCAAAACAGGCAGAAACAGTTGCAAGCAGAATGTCAAGAACATTCGGTGTGAACTTGAATCAAACCAAGATGGATGACGATTAGCAATGCCACATTTTAGCAATCCATTTGGATGGGACTGGATGCCCAGAGATCAAGAAATTATAGACATTACATCAGGTACACCATGGACATTCACACCATGGACAACAGTATGGGATAAGTTTGAAGAGTTAAGAAAACTGGCAAAGACATTTGAAGAGATCAAGAATGTTACAATTAATCTAACATTTGATGAAGACAAACGAGATGCTCAAATTGCAACAAAAAAAACCAGATATGGATTCAGACATAACCAACTAACATCAGTTGGAAATACATTCTATGTAAACGTGAATCCAACCAATGAGAAATTTTTAACAAATGATGCAAAGCTTGAACACAACATATCACATATTTTATATGATTCACCAATAAAAGAATCAAGACACTTAGCACATAGACTATCGTTGGGTACAGGAATACCTGAGAAACTAAAGGATGATGCATTAGCATTATCCCCAGATTGTAACTTATGTGAAGATATTTGCAGGCATATATTCGACATTCTTGAAGATGTTAGAGTTGATTCCTTATGGGGTGACTTGTACTTAGGTACACAACAAGACTATGAAGACTGTCAGGAGAAAGTTAAGAAAAAACTAAAGGACCCGATAACAAATCCGATACAGGCATTATGGTATGCAAGGAATGGTAAGTTTGATGACAGTGAAATGTCAAAGACAGCAGAAAAATATCTAAACGATATTAGAGATACTGATTACCCAGCAGGACCACTGTTACAAAAGTCATACTTTCAAGATGTGGTACTACCATGGTTGAAAGAACAAGAGTTCAACAATAACGACAAGAAAAGTAAAAGCAAGAATAATAAGAAAAATAAGAAAGACAATAAGAGCAATCAAAAGAACAGTAGCTGTAATGGCAAACAGCCATCATTTGAGGATGTGTTAAAAGCAATTGCGAAAGACATCAAATCAATACGAAATAAACATAACATCACACCTGATCATAGAGGATTAGACATTAACCTAAACCATAAAAAACGTAAAAGCATTACAAATGCACTAAAAGAAAACAAGGGTAATGAGCCAGTTGGCGACTTTAGTTATGAACCAGGACAAAGTGGAGGTAATGGTAAAAGCTACGATAAGTATGACCCAGCAAAGATTCAGCAATTAAAAGACAGAGGCAGAGAAAGAAATACGAAGATAAGAAACCATCTAGTAACAAAAGGTCTAATCAAAGACAAGACGCTAGAAGCCTACAATTTTGATCCTGAGCAGTTTGACATTATAACAAGATATGAATCTCATCAACCATTCAATGTTGATGAAAATACTGTAAAGAGACTGATGCGTGTATGGCAACAGGCAAGAGGCGAAGTGCGAGAAGTGATAGATGAAGAGGGTGAAGAGATTGACATCGAGTCATACATCCAAGAGATACCATCAACATTCAAAGACAATGTAATATTCGTCAGCGAGAAAGACGAACCAGGACTACACATTGTGTATTCGGCAGATTGTAGTGGATCAATGGATGGTGTGCCATTGCAGATGTTGAGAGATGTTACAGCCACAATCAAAAAGTCGTTAAAGCATGAACCAAAGATAAAGATGAGTATGATTGGATGGGGAGGCGGAGAAAAAACTGGTATATCAGTTCATTCAACAATGGAAGACATTAACAGATTTACAGTTGCAGACAACTATGGAGGAACGCCAGAAGCCAATGCATTATGGTATTCATCGACATGGCTACAACGCCAGCCAGAATACACAAAGGTGTTATTCTTTGTAAGTGATGGAGCATTTAGTGAAGAGTTAGCAAAAGAACAAGTAACGATAGCTAGAGGAAACGGCTTACACGTATTTGGAATTGGCATATCCGATCACAGTATGGATGAACAATACAGAACAATATTCGGATCAGGAAATTACACAATAGTAACTGAGGATGCTTACAATACAGGACTAAACAGACTGATAAACGACATTGCAAATTTCATTTCCTGCCACATAAGGTCGGTGTCTTAGTTATGGGAATAAAGAAAGTAGATGATTTGCTTCACAAGATAAGAGAAGATGGCTATAAACCAACAAAGGAGGCATCAAGACTAATCAAATTACTAGGACCAGAGCTATCAGCAAATGCATATGCACAAGGTGCAATAACATTGAAGTGTAATGATGATAAAACATTTGATATTATTATTGGCAAAGAGTTGACTGTAGAAAGTGTCAAAAGACTAGAAGTCGCATTACTTGAAAAAGGATATGGACTCACAGTAAAAGGCAAGAAGTATGTACAGCACGCATATAATGATGGATCATTCACATATGGAGCATTCAAACGTGTAAAAGAAAACGTGATGAAAGATAATGTATAATTTTAAAGATGAGAACTACCCAGAGTGGGCAGATGATAACGCATCGTGGGCATTTAATAAAAACACCGTGACACAATTGGGACAGATTGGACAACAACTGAGAGATGCGAACTATGAAGTAGATTCAGGCATTGATCTTAACAGAAAAGTGACAGACGAAACACCATTACCACAGTATCAAGATTCTATCAATGGATTATTAATAATGGGACATAACAAAACCGATAAGAATGGTAACCAAAAGAGAGTGATTGTAAAAACAGATACACATAACAGCACAATAATGGTTCAAGCAGGGTTTGAACCAGACGGAATTAAACTATGGAACAACGGAATAATCTATGACGAGGTATTTACAAAGAACGAACTCGGAAAGTTTTCAGAATTATGGGAAAGAGTATACAATAACCTACTGACAAACGAATTGGTTATGCCAATTGAAGACATCCATACCATTGAATATGAAATGAATGTTGCATTAACACAATTCATAGAAGATGGTCTGAAGAGAGGATTAGTGAAAAAGGTGATTAAGAAATGACCGTAGGAACGACAGTGTTAGATCATACACGAGCACAGTTAGGCAAAGCACTTGAAGATCTAAAAAATGGACAGTCAATATTAGTAAAATCAATGCATAGAACTATGGAACCCGCAATACTTGATGAATCGAGAATAATCACAAAAGACGACCAAGCGAATGATGCAAACTATCACAGATATGCATTTGATTGGAAACGTATGAAAAAAGACTTGAGTGAAAGTGCAATTGAGTATTATAAACAATTCGAAACACCCACTATAAGACTTAACAATGGAACTATTACAGCAAACGTTTTTTGGAGTAAAGGAAATAGAGTGAAAAGTCATTTTATAGGCTGGACAAGAACTGATGCAAAAGCAACAACGTATACATTCGTTATACCAGCAGAGCAGATGTACAATAGATGGATTGAATCTCAAACAAACAGTAAGGGATTCTGCAAGGTCAAAGTCATAGCATTAGAATGGTTTGATAGTGTATTCACGATTCGAGTATGGTATAAGAAATTAAGAGTAAAGTGATATGAAAAATAATTTTCTCTCAACATCAGTGTTGAGTAATTATAGTAATTATGTAAAATCTGGAAATGGGGCGACATACCCATTATTAGGTGTAGGAAATATCAGTTTGAGTGAACCCCCTGCGGGCTTAGTAACTCGGAACTGCCCTACAGACGTTGATGTAAGTACACCTGGTGTCGTTCAGCGTTGGGATAATACAGCCTGCGGGTTGTTGGAAATTCAGGAGAGTAAAGTATCTTGTCTAAAATCCCTACATACTGTCGTGAAACGAAAATTGGCAGAGTTAGATTCCTTAGTTCGCACTTCAATGTCGATACTGGTACAGAAAAGCGCATCCCATGTATCCACAAGTTCTCAACTGAGACACATCAGACAAGCTTCAATCATGAAGATTGCCAATTGGAAAATAGCAACGGTAAACGCTACTAATAATCTGTATGTATCCAAACCTGAAAGGACCGAGTGGTCTTGCAGTACTACCAGAACTCGCCCTCAACGCTACGGCAAGCAGGCAACGGGGTATGGTATTCATGAGGCTAGGATTGACATGGATGGTGAGCATATTATAGGATGATAACCTGTTGAACCGAGTACTGGTATCATACGGAAGTAAGTTAATGATACGTAACCCCGAATAGAGAAAATGTGTGAGTCTCACGACATATCATATTTTCCCGAAAGGCACGCCGTATCGTTCCTCATGAAAGTGTGATGTTGGTGCAGAGTTTCGAACAATTATTAAAATTAATGATATAAAATGACAACTTCAAAATATTTACCAGAAGGATGGAACGGCTGGGACGCTATTACAGGTGTAAAAACAATGAACAGAATACAGTTCTGGGAATGGTTTGCAAAGCAATCTAATCAATACCAAAAGATGTTTAAGATTTGGGATGAAGTGACAGTCTATAAGTTCATACTAGATAGAGCAAAGGCAAAGAAAGTAGTCAATATGCATGGCTTGTGGCAAGATGCAGGACTGTACGTTAGCAGATGGGCAAAGACAGAAGATATGGCAGATGGTATTAAGATAGTTGATGAGATTATAAGCTTGATAAGAAAAGGTGTTACGCCAAATGCAACACCATGGAATAGAAAATTACTAGAGCCAAAACCAAAGAAGCCAGTCGGCGGAAAAGAAACACCTAAAGAAATATTCAGGAAGTACAAGAATTTTCCAAAGGATGTTTCAAAAGAATTTTACAATGAAGCCATCACAACAACAGTAAAACAGTTGTGGGAAAGCATGCTAGATTTAGATCCAAGAGAGTATCTTAAGGAAGCACTAGCAGTGACTAAGGAAAGAGTGTATACTGACATACAGGAATCAATAAAGGGTAGATTCAAAGATGAATTACTTGAAGTCGATGCTATGGATAAAAATCAAAGTATTGATTATACAGGCAAAGTAATACATGATGGAAAAGAGTCAGCATTGACATTACATCAAAAATTAATAGCAGTGTATGCTAAAAAACATACTGGTTTTATTGATCTGGCAGATGCAGGTGCAGGTAAAAGTGACGCTGTACTGAATACAATAAGTTATCTTGACACAAAAATCAATGTAATAATAGCACCAGCCAGCATAATAAATAACAAGCAATGGCAACGCTACATAAGCAATGCATTCAAGAATGCATCGATCTATATGAATAAGGACGTATTTAGTAAAAGCTTTACGAGAAATATAAACAGAGACAGACGAAACAACAGAAGAGTGTTCTATCTGGTGAGTTACAGTTTCGTCAGTGGACAAAAGGGACAGACAATACTTAACAGATTACAGAGTCAGAATCCAGACTTCATATGTATTGATGAGGGACAAAGAACCAAGGTAAGAGATGAAACTAAAAAAAGTAAGTGTAGGATAAAAATTCAGAATATGCTTACTAAGATACGGACACAGTCCAAACGGATTAAGGTGTTAATGCTAACAGCAACACCAGTACCGAACACAGTGTCAGAAGCAAAGTCATTAGTTGACTTGGTTATAGGAAAAAAGAGAGAATTTAATAAAATTTCAACATTCAATTCATTGCAAAATATGGCAGAGATGCATGTGGCATTAGGATTACATTCACTGAGATATGCAAAGCGATACAAGAATAAGCGTGGCAATCCAATAAAATGTATTACCGAAACCCACAAAGTGTCAGCAAACTATAACCTGAAAGGATCTGTCAAATCAATGAGAGATCAATCATTTTTAGGTCTGGAACAAATTGCACTAGAGGCAAAACTACCATACATGATGAAAGAGCTGAAAAAGAGAAAGAATAAGGTGATTATATTCACAAAGTTTGTAACAGGGATAGTTCCAAGAATTGCAGAGGCTTGTGAGGAAAATGGAATTACATATACATTCTACACAGGTAGCGATAAAAGAGGATTGGACTCAAATGCAGAGTTCTTTAACGGAGCCCAGGTACTCATAGCATCAGCAGCATTATCAGAGGGAATTGATAGATTGCAGGATTACTGTCATGAGTTATGGATAGTATCACAGGGATGGACACATACAGAACAGGAACAGACAAAAGGAAGGATATACAGAACTGGGCAAGAACATACAGTAAGAGTTCTCATAATTGAAGCAACTGTAAACGGAGTCGAGTATGATAAGGTTGTAAAGTCAAACAGAATCAGTTACAAGGGTAAGATACATGACATTGTGACTAATGGATTAATGCCAAATGAAATTTCATTACCAGACTACACAATTAAAAAGATTATAGATGGAATGATTATTGGACAGCCACGAAATACTAGAAAGAAACTGCCTGACAAAGTTGTCAAACGATTAGAAAAGATAGGATCAGGAAGATTAAAAGCAAGAGAGAGGAGAAAACATGACAAAAAGAAAAAGTAGTTACGTTACATTACAAAAATTTGTGGAACACATAAGAGAACTGAAGATTAAATCTGGAAGAGAGTATAGAAATCTATACGAACATGGATATATATCAAAAAAACTATACCCAAAAAACCCAGCAACATACTATGCAAAAAGAAATGTATTCATGTGGTTGCCATTCAAAGAAGCTAGAAAACTAGTTCATAAACTTGATTTGAAAAGTGTGCATGAATGGGTTGCACATTGTAAATCAATAAAGAGAATTAGAGATGTACCAACAGTGCCATCCAAAGCATACAAAGGTAAAGGTTGGATTGGTATGAAAGACTGGTTAGGTACAGGTTTAGATCACAAGAATTATCCAAGTTATGACGAACTTAAAAGAAAGATACGTAAAGCCAAAATAACATCAGCTCGTGAATATACATTGTGGGTTAGGAAGATAAGAAAGAGTAAGGGTTTTACTTACAACACAGTGCCATTAAAACCAGACCAATACTACAAAGGTAAAGGCTGGAAGTCATGGGGTAAATTTACAGGTACAGATAACATAAGACTAGGAACAAAGAAATGGAAATCATATAAAACTGCAAAGCAGGCAATACGCAAGGTTAGACCAAGAATTAAAGGGTATTCACAGTTCTTAATATTATCAAAAAAAGACAAGTTGCCAAAAGGCATACCAAGTGATCCAGCGAAAGTTTATAAAAATAAAGGATGGGAGGGATGGAAAGCCTTTCTAGGATATAAGACGAATTATCATGGAGGTTGGAAGAAACTATGACAGTTAAATTTCCCTGCGTTCCTCGTGACGCTTACTCGTATATATCAATTAATATACTAGTGGGTAAAAAGTGATTTAGATGAACATAGAATTAACCGCAGCCGAAGTAGGCATGTTTGTTGCATTTACTATTGCCATAGTTGGCATAGGAATGGGCATCAGACTAAGAGCAATGCGAAAAAGACAGAATAAGGTACAACAAGATGTTGAAACACATGACACAAAACAAGATGTTGAACCTCAACAGTCAAAAGAAAAACCAACAGAAACTGAATCAGAAAAAAAACCTGAACATGATGTTGATGCAATGCTCGAAGACCTAAAGAAAGATTCGGACAAGGAATAAGAAATTTTTACAAAGTGATACTAATGGAGAAACTTACTTTAGAAGGCATAAGGATGAGGCTAAACGCCAAATCAACAGCAAAGGGACACTGGTACTTTGATGCAACGATTGAAAATAATAACGATAAGATAACTGAACCAAAGAATCCTAACGATATTGGTGATACAAAGAACATAACATTAGGACAGAGGTTATTAGAAATAATAACAGACGCAGAAAACACATTCATGGCAGATGGTAGAACAGTGATTGGCAGAACATCATTAGCAGGCGAGGCGACAATGAATGAGTGAGCTATCAATGTTTGAAGCAATTCTGATATGGGACAAAGTAATGAGTTATAAAGACAGAAGAGATCTTGTTAAAAATAATTGGTCAATAGCATCAACATTTAGAGATCATCCTGACAGTGTTGAGGCAATTGTTGAAACACCTGCTGAACAGATGTCTGACATAGACATGGAAAAATTACATAAAGCATTGATATTATCAGAAAGAACAATGTACCTAAAGAAACAATTGGCTAAAATAGATAAGAAAGCTGAAAAGCAGTGGAACAAATTAAGAAAAATGTATAACAAGAACGATGAAACGTGGGTAAGAGATTTAGATATAATGCCAAAACATTGGGCAATCGCTGTCCAGAATTGTGATTACGATCAATTATCATTTACAATAAAACATTTACTACGTGCAAGCTATGATAATAACACGAATAGATTCGCAGGTCAGCATATGTTATATGGTCCAAAACTAAAAACAATGAGTGAGATTGAAGTATGAGTTGTAGAGGAGTTTGTAATAGATACAAGCCAGAGTGGGAAGCTGGTAAACCAAGATACACAGATAACTCATGTAGATGCACAGTTTGTGAAACATGGTTAGATACAATAAAAGGAACAACAAATTTTAGATGTAATTGCTGTAATGGCAAAGTCAGAGTCTTAGCAAGAACTGGCAGATATAGGAGAATTAGAAGACAGTAAATAATTTCTGCCATTGGCAACGATGGCTTGTGATTTAAGTATGATCACCCATGTTGGGTGTTAATATGAAGAAACGTGAAATGGATGACAGCTACTGGCTGACATTACAGAAAAGACTGCTAGACAGTGGATTCATCACAATTGTGGTTTCACCAAGTGATGGGAAAAATTACTATCGACCAACACCAAGAGGTATAAGAGCGTACAAGACAGTGTTAGATTTAACTAAAAGAAATAAACTATTCAAAGGACCAAGATTCAATACTGAAGAACTAGAAGAGTTCAAACAAACTAGTTCATACGAACTGGCAAAGGATTGGCTAGTAAGACATGATATGGTTAGACCCATGTATGATACAACTACTAACCAAGAAAAATATGAATTAGTTGAATATGGATATGAGTTCTTTCAACTATACAGCGAAGCCATAACAACTGGTCCAAGAAACCCAGGACCGAAACTGGGGAGAAGGATGGGAGAAGCAGTCCTCATGGGAATGTTTCTAGCGTGTTATGCGGTTGTGAAGCTAGTAGCAGATAGCTTTAGAAAGAGAGAAACGAAGAGAAAACGAAGATGACAATTGTAAATTTTTCCAACCTTTGTATGAGGTTTTAAGTATGGCATTTCAACCAGAACCAAATGATAAAGTCACAAGAACCGTGATCCCAAAGGATTGTGTATTATGTGACGTATGTAACAAACAGGTTACAGATGAGAATTTTAAGGCATTAGAGTACATGGAGTGGTATTCAAGTAGATTACTATGTGCCGACTGTTGCAAAGAATATCAATGGAGAAAGAGTGAAGAGATGATGGAAACATTCATAGATGAATTTCAGGAGGGCGATGATCTAAGTAATACAGATCTGGCAAAACCGATGGTAATGGAGACATGGTGATAGATATGGAAATGACAAGAGGATTATTAATAAAATTAAAGAAATCAAATAGATTATTTGAGATGTGCGATTGTGGACACTATGGCGGAGTATCGCCAAACTCAGTACATGGTGATCGCTTTGAGCATGGACATGGAGCGTGTAGTGATTGTGACTGCAAGCAATTCACATGGATATACTTTTGCGATGAAACAGGAGATGAATTAAAATGAAAGATAATGTTTTATGTCCGATTTGTAAACATGATTGCACTATCGAATCAACTGTCTGTGACGGATCAAAACCAAGTATGCAACAATGGACTATAAAGTACAAATGTGATTTTTGTGACAAACCATTTACAAGAAAGAATGTGAGAGCACCGAAATATGAGTAAACAAAAGAATTGGGATGAAGAATGGCACTGCCCAAAGTGCAATAAAGATGTAACAGGTTACCCTGCACTGACAAGGAGAAATGCAGGCTATGAGGAAAATGCAAACATATGTTCCAAGTGTGGAGAGTATGAAGCATTTGTAGATATGGCAGAGGATATAACTGATCCAGAACAGATCTTACATTGGGAATTTAGTTATCATCAAATGTGTTGCGGAAATGCAACACAAGACGGGCATGATGAGTTTCACAACTTCCTAAAAGAGCGGAAAAAGATAGGAAAGAAAGATCCACCACTTTGGAAGATAGAATGGATGATTTTCAAAAAGATGTTTCCAGATGCAATATCAGATGTATTCATGAAAAAGTCAAAACCAAAGTTTGACGAGATTGAAGCAGGTTGGGGATACGAAGGCAGTGATGTCCCAAAGAGTTGGAGGAAATCAAAATGACAGTACATATACACATTAACGACACTGATAGCGATAGCGGAGGCTATAAGAAAAAATACAAATCAACAAAGTACAAGCGTGGCAAATACAAGAAAAAAAAGAATAATACGTTTGGCTTTGACAAGATGATGAATCAGATAACAAACACTTAGATTTTGTTGTGATAAGATGCCAAATTACGCTTACAGTGATTTAACAATAAGAGGAGATCCTGCTGACATTGACAAGATTGTCGATATAAAATTTGATTTTAATAAGATAATCCAACAGCCACAGGGATTAATAGACGATTGTGAAGAGTATTGTGCAAAGTGTAAATCACGAGAGTTTATTGATAGCTCCCCTAGTGGGAGTGGTACGTGTAAAAAATGTAACATAGGTAGTAACATTGGAGGTAGAACTTCAAGTTACGCAAAAACTGACAAGGAAAGATATAGTCAGTTAAATAAAGATGAGATAAAACTTGCAAAGAAATGGAAAAAGGAATATGGAACTGAAAGTTGGTATGATTGGAATACCGCAAATTGGGGAACTAAATGGAATGCAGGTGATGTTGAGATAACACGAGATGGCAAAGATGGAATGAAAGTTACATTCCAGACAGCATGGGGACCACCATTACCAATATTTGAAAAGTTGGCAGAAGATTATAATATACAGATACAAGGAACATTTGAAATAGAGGGTGATGGTGATACGTATAATGAATCATGGGGTAACTATAAATGAAATTGAAAAAGGTATTGCAAGATGTTGTAAATCCAGATGATATTACTGGAACAACTAAAAAGTTTGAAGTAACAGTAAGTGGTTCAACAACAATCGATATGGTAAAAACAGTTGAAGTTCTGGCACATTCAGGTGAAGAGGCGGAAGAGATAGTCGAAAGACTTTACAATAATGCAGAGATATACCTAGATACTGAAGCCGATTATGAATCAGGCGGAGGAGTAGAAGAGGATCCAGAGATTAATTGTGATGATGAAGGAGAGGAGATGTGATATGGTACAAGATAAACTAGACAAGATGAAATGTCCTAGATGTGCCAAAGGACCACTAATAATAGTGCAAGAAACTAGTGAGACGTGTTGTTCAAAATGTGGGATAGTTATAGATGAAAAGCCTGAAGAATCAGGTACATATCCAAGATCAGTTGATGATGCACAGACAGGTGTGCCAACATCATTAGCGATGCATGACCAAGGATTATCAACTAAGATAGGACAAGAAGACAGAGATCCTAGTGGTAAACCACTATCATCTGATATGCGTTATACGATGAAACGACTAAGAGTGTGGGATTCACGAAGTAAGAATAACCCAGTAGATAGAAACTTTATGAGTGCATTTGCAGAGTTGTCAAGAATTGAAGATAGATTATCATTAAGTAAAGCAACTGTAGAAAAGGCTGCTTGGATTTACAGAAAAGCAATAGAGGCAAAACTTGTAAGAGGTAGAAGCATCAATGCAGTACTTTCAGCTTCAGTGTATGTGGCATGTAGAATGACAGGCACCACACGTAATCTTAAGGATATAGAATCTGTTGCAAATATCAAACGTAAAGATATTGCAAGATGTTATAGAATGATACTAAAGAACCTTGACTTACAAATACAGGTCGTTGATCCAATACAATGTATAGCAAGAATAGCGAGTCAGATGAAGATAAAGGAATCAACCAAAAGGTATGCAGTAAGAATACTCGAAGAGGCACGAAAACATGACCAAGTTGCAGGCAAAGATCCGATGGGATTGGCAGCAGCAGCATTATACTTATCATGTGTAAACCATGGTGAAGATATAACACAAAGAGTAGTAGCAGAGGCTGCATCTGTAACAGAAGTTACAATTAGAAATAGGTATAAGGGATTAAAAGACTTGAAACTAAAAAAAGTGATTACTGCATGAAATTCTTTAAGAACGATGCACCGATCGTGGAAGACTATGAGAGAACCAGAACAGAGTTAATACAAGAGGGATGGTTATCAAAGATTTACAACGTTGAAAAGATGCGTTCAGTTTATGACATAACAGATTTGGGTTATCAGTATTACTTTGCGATATGTATGCAAGTGGGTTACAAACAACTATTCACTGGACCAAAACTCGCAGAGGGACAAACACATGGTGTCATTGAAGATGATATTGACCTCGTTAGAGAGGGGTTCATCATTGAGGGTATAGATGCTATGAAACTAACACCGAGAGCGGCTGATTATCTATACGTGTTAACTGATTCACATGGTAAAGTAGTACAGGCAACAATCAAACTAAAGAGTGGAGAGAAAGTAAAAAAAGACACGAATTGGGGAGAGAAACTAGGTAGTGGGTTTGCATCATTTATGAAAGGTATGCAAGGCGTATCAAAGATGGCACAGCAGTATGATAAAGCATCGACAAAGTCTACACGCAGTGCATGGGGTAGCGACAATTCAAATTTTCCCCCAAAACGTACGTTGGGTTCTAAAAAACGTAAGAAACCAACAAAGAAAAGGACATACAAAAAAAGGAGGTATAGTAAGAGATGAAACTAAGTAAATTATTAGAATTATGTGATAAGGAATCTGCTGGGTATAACAAACTTGTCAAGGTTTCAAATAACAGATTAAGAAAAGGAAACATACAAGAAGTGCGTAATGCATATGATGCTAGATTTAATGAAATACTTGGAACAGTCACTGACGAATACTTACCTACAATTGCTAAACCAATTCCATATAGTAAAAACAAAACAAAAGTGAATAAACTGCTTAGGAAATTATTTAAAGAAACAAATCCAGAAAACAAAGAACATACTAAGACAATTCATACATATGAAGAATGGCATAAATTCATCACAGCATCAAACAAAGAGGATGTAGTTGATCATAGAGTAACATACTTGGAAAGGTTCTTTGATAAATATAGAGATCCATTCATTAAGAATGTATATGCTACTGACTTGGGATATGGTAGTAGAAATATTATTTCAGCATTGCAAAGCATCACTGAACTGTATACTGCACCAAAGAGAATACGTAACAACGAAGATACAGAAACGATGAATTTCAAAGGTTATGATGATTACTATTCCTCAAAACAGCAAGTTCATACTTCATGGCGTTGTGACTTTGTAATAGCGACTAGGATACTAGAGAAAGTCTTAGCGAAATTCAACTTAAGGCTACTGCCAGAGTTCAAAGAAATTGCGGAATTAGCAATAATATTTGAGAATGGAATATCAGCATTCTCAATTGGAAAAGAGAACATAAACGTGTTAACTGCACCAGAACTTGTATTTGCACCACAGGCAGATAGAAGTCAAAATGACTTACACTCAACCACAGAAGCGGCTTACAAATCAAAAGATACAGGAGATCTGTACTTCCTACGTGGCGTAGCAGTGCCATACAAATACTGGAAAATGGCAGTTGATAGAAAACTAACATTTGAAGAGTGGATAAAGATAAAAAACATTGAGGTAAGAAGAGTGATAATAGATGAGGCAGGTGCAGATTGCTTTGCAAAGCATCCAAATGCAGAAATCTCAGAGAAGACACTTCATGGCAATACATTAATCACAATAAGAAATGCGATACCAGCATCAGACGACCCAGGTAGACGTGACAGACAAACTGACATTAAGATAATTAACTACAAAGATCCATCAACAAATAGAGTATACAATTCATTTGTTCCAGTGAGATTGGACGATGAATTTAATCCAACAAATGACCCACAAGCCCGTGAATTAACAGATCCAGACGAGGCAATGGCATGGAAATTTGGCAAGACAAAGACAGAATATTATGGTGAATTAGTTGCAGAAGCATAGATTAGAATTAACAAGGGTACAAATCCCAAATATTAATAACGATTTGTTTCTCACAAAAGGAGGTGAACAATAAGAGTATGAAATGGTATAGACATGGTGACGTAATTATCAATCAGATTACAAAAGAGGAGTATGATAGTATGGACGCAAGCCCAAAAAGCAATTTAACAATTGCATATGGGGAAGTGACTGGACATCATCACACATTAGATGCAAAGGCAGGTACTGCACAAGTACTAGTTAATCAGACAACACAGGAAGCTGAGGCATTCAAAGTAGATCAGAAGACAGAACTAACCCATCAGGAACATAAGACAATTAGCATTCCTAAAGGTTACTACAGAGTGGAATTTGAGAAAGAATACGAGCCATTAGAGCAAGCACAAAGACGTGTTTACGATTGAGTAAGCTGAAAAAATGTTATGTGTGCAAATGCATAACTAATAAGCTTTATACAATCAAGGACGCAGAATTACGCCCCAAGATTTACAATGGGAAAAAGATCTGCCTTGATTGTTACACGTTTAGAAAACTGCTAAAAAAGGAACCTGTATAGTTTTTATACTAGTATCTAAGATTAAAGTTGAGAGGTATGACAGATAAATTCGTTGAAGACATAAAAATCGAACAACAAAGGATTGCTGATCTTATCGTTCAACTTAAAGGCGAGATAGGACAAGTGACTAGTTCCGTAGCAGGAAAAGAATCACAGATACAGGAACTTGCAGGTAAGTTAGACGTACTTAAGCAGGTACATGATTTCTACGTTAAGGGTGCAGTTGAACAGACACAGCAACAAGCACCAGAACCAGAGCCAGCTCAAGAACCGCAATCGGTATTCACACCAGAGCAGACTAGTAGTGAACAAACTTAGTCTTTTCCCAACTGGCTTGTACGTTGTTTGTAAATAAGGTAATCAATATGAGCGAAGATATAAAAAACGAGTTGGCGGATTTAGGATTCCAACTCGTTGATATTAAAGACAAAGAATGGTTACTTATTGCAGACCAAGAGGGATTTGCCAACAGTTGCATACTACTTAATAATGCAGATGAAATAGATGATGTAATTGAATTACATAAACAAGTGTCAAAGGACTCTGTGGAGATGAAGTGAGATGACTGGAGTTACATTTGGACCTGACGGCATATCTGAATGCGAGAGTTGTGGTAAGAAGTTTAATAGTGTTATAAGTTCTGATTTTTCAGGAAAATTATGCAACAAATGCCACAATGCCAAGAAAGCACCAAAACAAGAAACAGAGGAATCGGATGACCAATAATAGAAACACCCCACAAATATTAAGCGAGGTATTGCTTATCACTAACAGTAGCGATAGGCATGGAGTAGCAGTTACAAAGCTATGCCATGATGCTAATATCTCTCATGGTAGATTAAAGAAATTAATTGTAAAACTTACAGATGCAGGTTTGATGAATAAGATTGAATATGATGGAAAAAACACTTTTGTTGTTACACCAAGAGGTAGAGTGTTTTTGGAACAATACAAACAATTTTCAAATATTGTAGAATCATTCGGCTTAGATATGTAGGTAAGAGATCATGGGAGTCGATACGAAATCTGAAGGAGTTAAAGAGTACTGTACATGGTCTGAAGATTCAATCTCAGAGGAGAAATTTGATATTCAAGAATTGATGATTGATAGATATATGGATGGTGATCTAGATGATCATAAAGAGATAACGGAAAAATATCAGGATTTACTAAAGGCACAAGAATTAGTTTGGGATCAAGAACATCATAAATGCAAATGTGATTGTCATGAGGAGGAATCGAAATGAAAATTTGTAGTTTATGTGCTAAGCGTTTTTCTGATGACGTTGATGAACAATATGAACACTTGGAAAGTGAACATGAAGTTGAGGAGGAGAATAGGATTGGTTGTAGATACCCACAGGATTGGTTTCTAACTGAAAAGCAATATAAGAAAGACATCAAACATTTCAAGGACTTGGAGGAA
>NYZO01000103.1 GCA_002687185.1 archaeon
CACCAATCTTGGTGATGTCTATAGAATATTTAAAAGTGTCAACTAATTTCGGGACTCATCAATGATTAATTATAATATTTATTTAGTAATAACATATTAATTTCAGGCAAGAAAGACAATAGGGGGAGGCTCTGGCGCGTGATGTGATTACTAATAAATAGTTAATGGATCAGAAGATTTATATAGAAAATTTAGGTATCCATTTGTATGTTAGATTTTCATGAAGGTAAGGGAAAAAGGATCGTTAAAGACAGTGTACTTTATGAAGATAGTAGTCCTATATATTTAGAAGCCGAAATATCCTTGCTGGTTTTAGAAGCAAATAAACACCCATTGCTATACACAGAAGCAGCATGCAAAGGTCATTTCGGTATATTTCTAAAATATAGAGAAATCTTTGTGGTCTCTGATGGCGAATTATTTCTAGAAAGTACAGGAAAACCAATGGAAGAAGCCTTTCCGGATCTAGATATTCAGAACGGGAAATTTTTCTATGCTAGGGGAGATATCCGTTTGGTGATTAGTGATTGTTATGAGGGTAACCGATTGGATGGTAGACTCAGTGAATGGGTAAAACAAAGAAGTGACAGAGTACATATAGAACCTAATACCGAATGTTCAGACTCAGGAAGGGGAATAGCTGTGATTTTATCTCCTAATATCAGTCAATGGGTTAGAGATGAAGCACCTAATTATCCTCTGATTAAAATAAGAAGGTATACTTTTGAGGAACTTTTAAAATTAAATCAAGATAGGCGAAAAACAATCAGTGAGTTATATGGATTTTTTAAGCAAGAAGTTAACGTTAACCAAAGCTTCTCTTCATTATTAGCCCCTAAAAATTATTACGCATAACATGGAATTGGGGGAACTTTCCGACGCATATTTTTTCAATAAAAGATGGAGGGAAGTAAGGCGCAGGCAGAAATACTTTTATACTGAAAAATCTGAGGATAAGTATGCCATATTTTATTTTTGATGATGGATATCAACCTGCAGAAATTGAAAAAAAATTGCATGATATAGGATATCAGTGGAAACATGTTCAGGGACAGAATAAAAATCTATTTGGGTTTGTAAGTGTAAATGACGAAATAATCATTCATTTAACTTTTCCTAAGAAGGGGATAATTCAAGTTCAAGGAGTCGATTTTAACGATCCAAATTTTTATCCAAAACTTGAAGAATTAGCAAATAATTTACATCCTACAAATATAGTAGACTTAGCATATGAACCAGTTTTTCAAGAGTTATTGAAGTAGAATTCCTGCCGAGCATTATTGTACATAACATCCGATTTGACGAACTTGTGAAGCAAGTTGGGCGAGTGTGCAAACGAACCTTAAAATTCCCGTTAGACGAGGGTGAGGACCGCAGTCCGAAAGCGTAGCGTCCCCTTGCGTTTGGGTTCGAATTTATTCTTCAAGAGTTAGAACATGGTCAGTTATCTTTTGAAGTTCTTCGTGAGAATATTTAGTCATCTTACAGATCCCATTTTCACAAAAGACGACTTCATTTTTTGGAGGAGGGTAATCTTCAGGGAAATCCTCATCCGTAATGCCAAAGAACACATTTTTTGGACTACAATCTAAATTTCTTGTACAGGTGACTTCCTGTCCATTCCTAAGTAATGGTACCAATTCAGTTGGTTCACATCGATACTTGTCGATGTCTATTAAATTTTGATAATATGCATATGTATACTGATAATCCTTATCGTCAGGATCAAGTTTCTCAGAGAGTAATTCTGCCGCTTTTTCATTCGATTCTAAGCAATCACTCTTTGTATCACACAGCCTTTGCATAGGGGAGTCAAAATGGATGCATTCTTTCAATGAACCATCGGAAACTTCTTGTTGATTAGTAGAAATACATCCTCCCGATAGGATAAGGACACTGAAACTTAAAAGGAGAAGGTGTTTATTCCATTTCATCATAGAAATTAAGAAGACTATCCTGTATATTAGATTATCGGATCGTTCGAACCCAAATGTCGTTTAACATAGATTATGTACTATTCTTAGCTTGCAACTTCCCCACAATCCCGCCAACCATCAACCCAAGAACTGTTGCAACAATCCCATATATCACCATCACTGGTTGAATCCCATCTCCTATAACTAAGTAATATACTAACATACTAATTATTGACAACGCACCAATTATAGTTCCAAATCTAAGCGACAAAGGTTTGATTTCCTTTTTAACCCACGTTGCGATTACTACGACTGAAATTACTAAAACAAACGAGACGAATATATATGTACTAACCACTAGACTTCTAAGTATAATAGCAACAACGGTCCCAATCGCTGTAAATACTACGAGCCACTTTTTAATCATAGAAACCGTCTCTTTTTTCTCTAACTTATAGAAATCTTGCACTATAGCTGACGAACCTGTATATATTAGCGTATCAACCGAGCTCATGATAGCTGAAAACAATAGTACAATAGACAACCCTATAAGTCCAGCCGGCAATAGATTAGCAAACCCGTGTACTAGAGCTAAATCAGGATCAATCCCAGGGAAATTTAGTTTTACAATAAGCGCAATAAAACCTAAAAGCAGAGCTATAGCAGCATACACAGCAATCGACAATAACATACCATTCTTCAACACTTTTTTACTACGGGCTGAATAGACTCGTTGCCAAATATCTGGTAATGCAAAAGGTGATAATATGCCTACAATAAAGAATCCTATGATAGTGAGTAAATCCGCTTTAAAGATATTAAATTCAGACGTTGGAATTGTTGATGTACTAAACAATACAATAAAGAGTAACACCATTATTGAGAGTATAGCTATATATTGTAAAATATCCGTCTTTGCAACGGCCTTATAGCCACCAAGCAACAAATAGATTAAAACTATTACTGCCATGAGTATCGCACAAACCCAAAAACTCCAACCCGTAAAGAACATAAACACTTTAGAGCCGGCGATTAAGTTCAATACCATAAACCCAAACATCAAAAATATTGTGATAATAGAGATTAGCTTAGCAATTTTCACATTATAATTATGTTTAAAATAATCAGCTAGTGTATAATATTTTTTTTGCGATAAGTCTTTGAGTCTCATTGCAAACGGTATGAATAACAGTACTCCAACGATTGCTCCTACGAAATACCATAACGCAGATATCCCCCAGACGTATACTAAAGCAACAAACACCATTAGTATTGACCCTGTTTTACTTGCGTTCAGTGTAGCCATTGTGCTAAGCGTCCCTAAATTTCTACCGGCTATTAGAAACTCTTCATCATCTTTTTGTTTTGACGAGTAGAATCCTATCAGTAACAAGACGATAAAATAAACGACTATTATCATTAGATCAATGGTAGTTAAGATCATACGACAGAACACAATCCTAGATTATTTAATGATTTGGAAAAAGTCATTTATCGAACTGTTCTTTAAATGTTATAGCAAAATAGGCTTCACAAATATCGTGGATTCGTCTGATAATAATAGAGAGATGGTGTAACAAAACTGTATCATTTTTATGTTCATCTACAATCATCATTTTTTTCTCGTCAAAGATCTCTTCTTTTTTCGCCATAATAGAATTAACCAGCACGTCATCTCGTTTAAAGAACGCGTCATGATATTCATGTAACATCTGTTCTACTACTTTGAAATAAGTATTTACGTTCAAATATTTTCTATTACTAACATTCCGATAAATATAACGATATTCATTCCCAATTTTTCTTAAGTTTACAACAATCCCAAGCATTTGCGCATCAATTAGTTTACTTTTATACCCTTTTTTATTTAGGATTCGTCTTAGAACTTCGCTTATGCGTCTCAAGCTTATGAACTGTTCTTCAAAAGATACTTCTTTAGTAGAAACTTTAGCCTGGATAAGTTCACGAATTAATCGACTAATTTCAAACAATTGAAAAAACAACTTTCTAAATAAAGATTCAAATTCTTGTTCTAATGTCTCACTTATACTTTTTATGATACAATAACGTTGTGTGTGTTCCATGATCTCAAACCCGATCATTTCTGTTAAGGTTTCTCTGATAAGGCTTAATATCTTAGGAGTATCGTATGTAACCTTTACTTCATCATAACCATACCGATAAAACGAGCGAATAACTCTTAATATATATTTATCTGACAATTCTTTAGTATCTTTGAAATCAAATGATCCTACTAATCGTTTTGTATACACGTCTTTGGTAACAATCAAGCTTCCTGCATCATCCCACGCAACGTTAAGCTCATCTCCTTTATTGATAGCTTGTTCTCTAACCCAAATTGCTGGCAAAGACACCATTAACGTACTAGGCCCTTGTTGTACGACTTTGCGTTTCATAGAAGAACTCACCCAAAAGGGTTTTTTAAATACGACCATTTATTCGAATATATAGATGCATAATAAGAATATTAGCCAAAAGTATAAACTCTCTTATTTTGTTATAATAGTAACAACTCAACGGAGGAACTCAATATGAAATTTTGGAAACAAAACCAAGATAAGAGAGGTGCTGAAAACAGTCGAGGCACAAGCATCATCGCCCATAGATTAGAAGACAGTGTCTCAGTATGGAACATAGACGGCCTTAACACGAGTATGTTATTGCCAAATGACCAGCTACAAGTCGGTCTTAAGAGCTACAAAACAGGGAACGAAGTAACATGGAAATGTACGGTATCTTATTTAGAAAAACAAACTTACCACCCAAGAGCTGAAGTCCTCACCTCATCAGGCGGTTATTTCACCGATGCAAAGATGCCAGAATCTTTAGAAATTGGCAAACCTTTGACTTTTAGCGATGTAACTCAGCCAGGCGATTTTGGAAGACAAGAAACAGGGCTCGACCTAAATAGAGACGGACATTATGTCCACGCAATTGAATGGAGTCGAGATCTAAGTAAGTTTAATCAACCGGTTATTGCCAAACCTCAAAGACAAGAAAAAACAATGATCAAAAAGATGAACCGGATGCACTAAACAGGTCGTTTTACTATCTTTCTTTTTTTTAAGAAAGGCTAGCCAGAAATCCTCGAAATCAGTACGGAACACTGGTTGATCCTTTAGGACGAGGAGGACGTCACCTTTTTTCTATAATCATCTCCATTGTATGTGTAAACCCAGAAACTTTCATATATTCCTCAAATGCCTCAGTCATCCCCACTCGTTTCAAATCATTTGTATAATGTTTTTGAGAGATTAAATAATGCCATGCTCGGTTAGCTCGGATTAAAAAGTTTCGTTGATTAAGACCAGTCCCAGGCACACCAAAGTTACTTCTCTTCCACCACAGACTTAAGTGTTCAATCATTGCCTCAGGCATAATATTATAGACTGAATCTGCAAGTTTTTCCAACCTATTTCCATGATTTTCTAGTCCCCAATTATATTCATCTAATTGTGCTTGTACACCGTCCAAAAACGATTGACAATACAATTTAATCATTTCTTGTTCGATATATCGTTGTCCACTAACACCTTGTGTAACTCTATCCCGTAACAATTGATTATAATGTTGTCTAGGCGAAGTTAATCTAAATAGAGATTTTAATATCCAAGGATCTGCTACAAGACCCGAAACAACAAAAGCTACACTATACGGCACGTTTAGATCCCCTCTCAATTTTTCCCAATCTAAAAGCACTGCGTTATTTCTGTTTTCATTCACGATCCAATTATCTGGATGCGGATCGCCTGGTCCTGCTTGAAGAACTGCATGACGTCTTTGCCAAAATGGTGTTTTCAGAGAAAACAACTCATTGTGATCGTCTATTATATCCTCATAAAGGTCTAAGCGTGCATTAAGTTGATGTCTATGTCCATCAAATTTAGGAGCATCTTGTGTGTTAAGTCTACTTGTAACCTCAATAAACCTCTCTTCTGTATTATATGATGTAAATTCTATTCCATCTTTTTTCATTTTTGTCTCATGAAAACTACACGCAGCAACGAGACGCCCATGCGCGTTAGCAATCGGTTTCAAAAGCAAATGCACATTATTATCACCAACATGCTCGAGTGATTCATACAAAGTTCCACCCGGCTCAAATAGTGATACTAAAGCAATTCGACGATCATCAACATAAGACAAAAGTGGTACAGGTACATTCTGAGCGACTTCAGCACCCATATGTTCATGTATCCAAAGTAGATTATTTCGTTCTATTTGGATATCAGCACCCATAGATTCGTCAGTCTCAAATTTAACAGCAAGAAACTTCTGATCTGGACGTCCCTTAAGATTAACGTAACGAATGCCATGTCGAGTGCGTTTAGGGACATTAAAAAATAACGATCGTCTTGATTCGGTTTCAAGGTGTTCTACTATCCAATCAATGCTCCTCTCTACGGTATTCTTCCACAAGAAATAATTCCGATCAGCCAAACGACCGTCCGTTGTCCGACCATAGAATGCCATATGAATCACCGGATTTATCTCTGAATAATTAATAAGCGCCATAAATTTCTACTGATAATTCACCTTAAAAAGTGTTCTTTACAGACAAAAACCACGGCAAAGTCCTAACTTTATTTTCCATCTTTCCTGGTTTGCCTAATATGGAAAGATTTACTGAAAAAAGATGGAGAAATTGACTAAGAGAAAAGAAAAAGAATCATTTTAAAATCTTATGAGCACAAGCATTGTTGCACTCAAATCATAACAAAACTAACATACTAAAACCCCATAAAGGCACTACTTCCAAGAGACAAAAACAACAGATTTATAAACAAAGAAATCAATTAGTTATAAGATGAAATGCATGAAAATACACCAAAAAATCAAAGAGGGTATAGAATCGTTCATTGGAGATACAAAAATACATAAGAGCATCTATACCGATATGAGACGTAGAATCTGTGATCTAATAACCCCTAGAGAGGCTGTGAAAGGCGAATATTTTTTTCCTTTATGGGGAGCAGTTGCAATTATATATGATATGACAAAACAACATGATCAATTAATGAAGAATATTCAGCTTGAAAGAGTAGAACTACATAACCAAGATATCAATAATTTTAATGAAGAAATAAGAGCATATAATAAAGAGAATGAGCTAAATCCAATGCAATTCAAAGAACTCTACTCAACAAACATTAAACAAAACGATCAACTTATTTCTCCTGAACAGATGCTCACAACGTCAGAATATCTAACCATACTTGTCTATCAATCTGGAATGCTAACGAATTTAGGTCTTCTTATCTTAGGACAAAACTAAGAATTACGTATCATATCTTCAGGCTACATACTGCAGAGTGTAACCAATAATTAAGAGCAGAATAAGTTAATTTCTAAAGACTAATACCTAAAACCACAGCAAAGTATTTATATAACCTTACTGTACATACATTTTAAAATGAGGTGCAAACTACTCATATCAGCATTAATTTTACTAATTTCTCTACCTTTTGTTACAGCTACTATCTCACTAGACGAGATTACAACAAGCACATATTCATGGGGTGACACGCTACGTATTGCCGGTGATTACAGTGCAACAGGCGAGTTTTCAGGTCTACTTAAAATTAATCTAGTCTGTAACGCAAACCAAACGACTCAAGTTTTCGTAAAATCCCTTAAAACAAGCGGCATCTACGTGTTCGACCAAACAGTACCGATAACTGGCCAAACCGGCTCATGCACAGGCCAAGTCATAGTTGACGACGGTATAAACAAAGAAGTTGCAACAACTAAAACGTTTCAGATTAGCAACACTTTAGAAGGCACATTCGAGCTCTCAAAAAACGACGTTCAATTAGGCGACAATGTAACTTTGAGTGCCGCGATTTTCAAAAGCAGCGACCAAAACACTGAAGGCTTCGCAATTATTACAATTAAAAAGGGCAACGAGACGTATTTACTTGACACTGCCTCGTTTGAGGACGAGAGTTTAATCTATAGTATTGTTGTGAGTGATTTGCCCGAAGGCGATTACTCAATCGACGTTTCAGCAACTGACGTGTTCGGCAACCAAAAGATTTTTGAGAACATTAAAATTTTCACTATTTTCGACACGTTTAAGGTAACTGCATTCTTTAACAATTTACATCCTGTCCCAGGCGAGACTTTAGTTCTTGAAGGCAGTGTCCGAACAATGGACGATCAAACCTTAAAAGACGGCATAGCAAAGATTTTAGTTGACGGCAAAGAGCGTTTAGTTAATGTATTAGACGGCGCTTTCTCATACAATATTGAATTATCACCAACTATTACTTCAGAGAACCACACAGTCCAGATCACTATCCAAGACGACTTTGGCAACGTAGGCTCAAAAGAATTAGAATTTTTCATCGAACCCATCCCAACAACCTTATCAAACAAGATAACCCAAACCCAATACCTACCAGGCCAAGAGCTAAAATTCTCACCTCAATTGTACGACCAAGCTGGAAACCCGATGGATAAAGACATCACTGTGACTATTGTAGATGCTAACCGTCAAACAATTCTTACGTCAACTGTTAATTCTGACGAGGAAGTGACTGTCCAAATCAACACGTTCTCACCACCCGGCATTTGGGTCATTAGCAGCACTTCAAACGGCTTATCAGACAAGGCTGATGTTGTAATTGATGAATACGAGCAAATTGATATTACATTAGACGACCAAACACTAATCGCTCGAAACACTGGGAACGTGCGTACTAAACAGGATTTATTTGTCGAGCTAAAAAGCAATGAAGATACAGTTACTTTCACTGAGAAATTAGATTTATACCCAAACGATTCAAAAAGCATTAAATTATACGAGTTCGCAGAAGACGGAAATTATACGTTATTATTCCGCGACCAAATCTATCCTAATGTTATTATAAAAAACCCTAAATTAAAGGTAGGTAGTTCACTAAAAAGTATCACTGCAGCAGCGATTACTCCAACCACTAAAAGCGGCTCGATCATTTTAGGGATCATAGTAATTGTTCTAATCATTGGTATTGTGTTTGGTATTGTACGGTTATTTAAGAAGAAAGGCAACAATAAAAAAGACGCTCAACGCGAACGTGACTTTCGTGAAGGTCAAATGATGCGTGAGAAGATCAAAGGCAGCCGCGAGAACCCAGAACAGTCAACTGACAATGTTAAAGCTTATCGTCCTGCTAAAAAGGAAGAACCTGCAAATGATGACAAACGCGGCATGTTTGGAATGTTTAGTTAAATCCAACAGATTTTCTATGTGTATTTATAATCATCAATCAAACCTACCGACTCCAAAATATAAATTTTTAAATATATTTTAGTAATATACTTTTTCGATGAGCAACTATTTTAATCGATTTCAGTCTGATTATGGTCATTATAGCCCGCTAGAATCCGAAGGTCCCCAAAACATTAGATGGAATTCTTGGTCTGGTCAAACAACGAAACCTAAACCTAAGACTAGTCGTGACATAAGCGGTAGCAATTTCAACACAACCAAAGAAACAATGACAAATTGTAATTTCGGATGGAGACTTAAGGACCGAGTTAAACTTGAACTTCCCACTTCCTCTGGATTAGAAGATATCTTCATTGAACCTGAGCCATTTTTGTTACTTATGATACTAACACAAAAATTCCAAACTTTAGACGAAATAAGCGCATTAACACCCAAAAACATACTATTCTCAAATAATATTGATGACATTAAACGAGTTATAGACAGAACAAAGAGCGGTTTAATTACCACCGACTTAACCGATTGCATACACAGATCAGATCAGATGTACAAACTCTCCAGTATAGCCAAGCAAGCACTTTATTCAATAGAAAGATCAGAAGCCAATCCAAATTATAAAATAGATAAATACAGTTATGGGACAGACAATAACAGAACTTTAAGGTACAGATTTTTATTTGATGGCACAAGAATAGAGCGTATTTTACTTAGATCTCACGAATGATTCCACGTCTTGAGAAAACCTTATAAATCGCTAAGTAGTATTTCTATTAAATCCCACCATAGCTCAGTGGTAGAGCGATCGGCTGTAGATACTGTCTGACATATGGGCGGTTTTCGCCCTAAAATGATGCACAGTCAGCTGATCCCGATAGGTCCCCAGTTCAAATCTGGGTGGTGGGA
>NYZO01000104.1 GCA_002687185.1 archaeon
CCAATCAATCTTTTTCGACCAGTAGTCTGTTCTTTAGTTTTGCGCAAAGTATTATGACAGGGGTTGGAACCGGGATTGTTATTGCATTAATTATGGCCTATATTCTTAGAAAATTGTATTTTCCAACTATCTCGCCGCTACTTCTTATAGCATGTGCATTTGTGACTTATACACTTGCAGAAAATATTGGAGGGAATGGGGTGCTTGGAGTTACTGCGTTTGGTTTAATCTTTGGTAATATTGGGATACATAAAAAAAGACAGCTTCAGACTTTTACGAAAACATTCACGAATTTTTTGAAAATTATTGTGTTTATTCTATTAGGGTTGATTGTTAGCATACCGCTTGAAGTAGGATTCTTTATCAAGAGTACTGTTTTGTTCTTAATCTATTTAGTAGTTAGGTATTGGGCTGTTGGATTTTCGTTTAGAAATTTTGATGTTGAAAAAACTGAGCGGACGTTTATGACATTGATTACAGCTAAAGGGATGGATACAGCGGTCATGGCGTTAGTCATTGGGAGCTATCTACTTGAAGGGACGACCTTTATAATATCTGAAGGTTTGAAGCCAGCCTTGACGACTATATTTGATTTGTCATTTATGTTTATTATTTATAGTGTGCTGATTGCAACGATTGTAGCAATTAACGCAAAAAAACTATTAAGACCTGAGAAAGAAATGGCAACCAAAGAACTTAAACAAAAAGTAGGGCCGATCGGGTCAGACATGTATGCTGCTTGATTTTGTGATCTTTGTAATGAAAAAACCGCAAGTATGATTGTCTTGTGGCCAAATACGTAAACTTTCCTTGACGGCAGAGTTGTACGCGGTTCCATTGAATTCTTTAATAGTTGGACTTTGGTTGAGAGGGAGATTAATAGACATTGTTTGGGCGTTCGGTTGAGTAGAAAGTAAATAATCTATGATACCTTCGTTTTCCTCAGGCTCGACTGAACAAGTTGAATAAACTAAAGTACCACCTACTTTGAGATTTCCAAACGCTGTTGTGATCAACCTTTTTTGAATGTGGGCTAGTCTACGTACCATGCCGGGGTTCCAAATAGAGAGAGTTTTAAGGCTTTTTTTGATTGTGCCTGTGCCAGAACAAGGAGCGTCCACTAAAATTTTATCGAATTTATAACCGCTAAAACGGTTCCCGTCGCGCAATGTGGTGATAACGTTTTGGGCGCCGGATTTTTGTAGGTTAATAGCCAAAGCTTTAATACGATCGGGTTTACAGTCGTTTGCAATTATTAGTCCTTTGTGATTCATCATGGCAGCCATCTGGGTAGTCTTTGAACCTGGACTTGCGCAGAGGTCTAGCACAATGTCGCCTGGTTTTGGGTTCAGAACAAGTGGCGGAATCATACTGGATGCTTCTTGGACATGAAAATAACCTAATACACTCTCAAGTGTGTTGCCAATATCTTTGCGGCCGTCTTTGTGAGATATGAAAAAACCTTGTTTACACCAAGGGATAGGTTTAGTAATCCATGTGGGTTGCATGCGTTTGATGAGATCTTTAGGTTGAATCTTGAGAGTGTTAACTCGAATGCTTTTGTGGAGCGGAGTAAGAGATTCTTTCTTAAATTCCTTGAATTGAGTAAGAGCTTCATAACGTTCAATAAAAGCGGGCTTGAATTCTATTTTCATAGTCTAAATTGATAAGGATTGGGTATTTAAACCATGCGATTATTTAATGAGCTTAGTTATATCTTATAAAAATGGATTTTGATAGGAAAAAAGAAAAAAAGAAAAAAAATTAAATGAACTCGCCTAGCTCAAAATCATCTTCGTCGCTTTCAAAACCAGAATCTATTTCGTCGTCAATAGTGGCTGGTTCAGATGTGCCGGTGTTATCAGTTGTGGCCTGATTTATAGATCCACCCGATTGACCAGGCGAATCCGTTGTTGAGGCGCAACCTCCAATTAAGCCAACAATGATTAGACCAATGAGTATTCCGCTTAAAGGTTTCATCTTGTTATTCTCCTCCTTCTTCGTTTCTTAATTCGTTTGCAGCCCTGAGACGAGCAGCTGCACCTTGATGATCTTTGTCTCTATTTTCACCGTCTCCGTTGACTCTTTCGTCGTTAGCACGTCTGAGTCGATCGACTTTTCCGTCTTTTTCTCTTTCGTCTTCTTTGGCGCTTGCTAGTCTAAGACGTTTTAGTTTGTCATCGTGTGAACGTCTTTCTTTAGGGCTTAAGTCAGTGACTTCTCTCTCTAATCTTTGTAGTCTAGCTTTTTTGTGATCTCCGTCTAATCGAGTCAGCTCACTATCTCTTTCCACAGCGCGTTTTTTGTGTTTGTCTCGAAGATTTGTTAATCGGTCTTTAACGTGGCGTACGTCTTGAACTTTTTTATCAAGGATTGCTTTGTGCTTTGTGCGTCGTTTTTTGACCGCACTTTTGTGGTCTTTATTTATATGTTCTTTTGCTGCTTCGTGAGTTACACGTAGCTTTGCACGGGATTCTCGTAGTTTTTTACGAGCAATCTCACGACCTTCTTTATCCATTGATTGTCCAAGCTCTCTTAGACGTTTTTTCGCATCGCCAAGAGTAATGTCACCATTTTCTATCTCTTCGATTAGTTCAGGTGCGTCAACGCCAAGATTATCTAGAATATGTGCTACCCATTTAGCGTTGTGGATACGCAGAAATTTGTGTATTTCGTCGTTTAGACTTTTTATAACGTCCCATTCGCCAGCTTCCTCGCTTGCTCGGATTTTTGTCCTAACAGCGTCACGATCGGCTTCGTCAAGCACACCACGTGCAATGTCTCTGCCTGTTTTTGTTGCCTGGAGTGCGTCACGGTGGACAAGCAAAAATGTCTGTGCTATTTCTCTTTGAGGGTCGTCTACGCTAAGTGCTTGTAAATCCGCTAATGACGATTCTAGGATATCAAGTTGTGCATTTAATTCTGTTAAGTCAAATGATGGATCCTTTTCTTCTATAGCTTCTATTATTACACTTCCACGTAAAATGTTTTTTGTTATGGAACGTTCAAGCTTAAGCAGTTTAATTTTAGCTCTGATCTTATCTGAAAAGCTACTTAAAACTTTGTCTTCTTCTTCTGTTATGTCTGCAGTGTCTGAAACTTCGTTTGCCTCTACTGCTTCTGTATCTTCGTCAAGGTCTGTAACCACTTCGTCTGCATCTAGCGGTTCTGTACCTTCGTCAAGGTCTGTTTCCACTTCGTCTGCTTCTGGTGCTTCTACTTCTGTGTTTTCTGTATCTTCTACTACTTCCGTAGTGTCTTGTTCGTCAGCAAACGCTGTCGGTAGCGCTGTGCCGATTACTAATAATGCTAGTAAAACACTTAACCATTTTATTGATGTATTTTTCATCTTTTTATTCCTCCTGTTTTGATTTTGTTTTATATACTTTGTGGTCTCTATTTTCGTTATCGTTACGGTTGTTTAACCGGAACAACATATTAATATTACCCGGAACAACCCGGAACAACCCGGAACAGTCACTCTTTTTTGAGAGAAATGACGTTCGTCATGCCGTGGGTTTCTTTTTTGATAATGCCGCGTCTAACGAGTGCGTCTAAATTACGAGAAAGTGATGATTTTGCTATGCCTAGTTTTTCCTCAAGCATCTTTTGTGTTACCCTTACATCGCTATTTTTAAGTATATCAATGATACGTGCTTGCCTATCAGTAAAAGTTTCGAGATCAAGAGCAGGAGACTCTGAAGCCTTTTTTGGACTTTTTTTCTGTTTTTTTCTGTATAAAATAAAACTTAAGATTAATAATACTATTATAAGAACATAATGATACCAAGATAATACGCTTGCGTTGTTTGAGTTGACTTTATATTGAGCAATGATAGATAATGGACTGTCTTCCCCGGTGCCGGTTATTGATAAACCATTACGCGTATCTTGGATACGTACTTGAGGTGTGGTTTTTAGGTACATTAAACTAGCGTCTTTAGTAGAATTAGGGTATAAATGAAAGTACTAAACGGGTCCTCAACTGTAAAGTTCACTATCCAAAGATCACCTCTTTTTGAAGTGAATGTATCGGTTGGGCCAATGGATATGTCAGGATGATTTGTTAAGCCGTCAATAGTTATTGTGCCGGTGTTGCTAACCGAAAGCTCTAAATCTGCGAAATAATCTGTATGCTCTGTAGACGAAACCGATGGGAGAGATAAGCTAACGATTATAATTAATGTGAAAAGTACTTCTTTTTTTGTTAGCTTCTTAAAGAGATCCATAATTCTGATAGCTTTTTTAACCTTTAAATGCTTTTCTGCAAGGGCTGATCCGTATATAATCTCATTTTTTAACTGCTAAAACCAATAGTTTAAATAGTCAATTTAGCCTAATGTTACTATGCCAAAAAAGAACGAAAAACCAATCCAAGCTACTGTTCTAACAGAGAATGTTGTGGCAGAACTAGACGATTCGGATGCGAAAAAACTCTATGATCTATCACGGTTTGGTGAACGTACTGATGATCAGTTTCAATACGCGCTTGTTGAAGGATTTTACTTATTTAAAAAAGGGAAAATGATACTTAAATCAGTACATAATAGAGTGATCTCTGAACGTAAATTTATGAAAGATGTACTAAAACATGATCCGCAGTTTAAAGTACGGTATAGTGTATATGCTGACCTGCGTGACCGAGGCTATATCGCAAAGACTGCGCTTAAGTTCGGTGCGGATTTTAGAGTTTATGATCGAGGTGTCAAGCCAGGGGAGGATCATGCGCAATGGATCGTATATCCAGTGCATGAGGGGTCAGCACTCACGTGGTATGAGTTTGCAGCAAAGAATCGTGTGGCGCATTCGACTAGAAAACGGCTACTGTTAGGTATTGTGGACGAAGAAGGGGATGTGACATACTATGAATGTAAATGGCTTAAACCTTGAGTATAGTACGCTCTATTTCTTGGAGTACGTCAAGCTTTGATGTGCGCTCTGGGCCGAATATGCCGCACTTAATAAACGGTGTGTCAAACCCTACAGCAAAATCAGCTAGCCATGTGTCAGTAGTCTCGCCTGAGCGGTGAGACATTATAGGGATGATATTCTTTCGTTTTGCTAGACGTATTGTGTGAGCCATGTCAGGTATAGAACCAATTTGGTTAGCTTTAATTATAATACTATTAATAGAGTCTTCTTTGATTGAACGAGCTAATAATACTGGATTTGTACACGTCAAGTCATCGCCAACCAATAAGCATTTATGATGGTTCAGCCCGCTAAAACCTCTGAAATCATCCTCGTGCATAGGATCTTCTACGTAATATAATTTGTAAGTATCAATCAAACCGTCGATGAAAGCCAGTTGGTCGTCACGGTTTAGGGTGCGTTCCTTCTTATCTTCAGAAAAATTCTTGTAATGATATAAACCGTCTTTGAAAAAATTGGATGCGGCTATGTCAAGGCCTATCTTAATCTCGAAACCTAACTTGATTGAAATATCTTTAGTAGCTTTTTTGAGCAAGTCTAAAGCTTGGATGTTGCTCAAACTTGTTTGCCAGTCGCCTTCCATGTTTGTCTGATGTGAGAAATTTGGGTCGTTTTGTTGAAGGAGTTCTTGGACGCGTTTGTATACTGCCATATTTGCAAGGCGTGATTCAAAAAATGTTTTGGTGAAGGGGGCAACTACTAAAAATTCTTGGAAGTCTGGACGAACACCGTGCGCGTGCGCGCCGCCGCTTATACATGTGCCAAGAGGGCGTGGTATGCGTGGGCGAGGAGTTAAATGGTCGTAAATATTGTTCTTGCATAAAGCGCGTAATGCGCAAATTTGTGAGGCAATAACCGGGTTGCCGCCAAGGTCACCGAAAATGTGTTCTAATTGGCGTAGGTCTTGGAAACGGTTAACAGTAATATGCACATCGGTTTTGTTAATCTGTTTGATACAAGAATTTATATCTTGCTTGAAAGCTATTGATTCGTGCACTCCAGTAGAAGTGCCAGATGGAACAGACGCAATATAACCCTGAGTTTCAAGCTCGATCGCCCAATCGCCTTTGGCATTCCGAATTTTGGTTGCGTGGAATCGTTCTATATGCATAATTAATAGTCATTCTGTTTTTCTATATATACTTTGTGACTTGTTGTTGGACTCTATTGATCGTAATACGCCTGAATTAATACAAAGATTTAAATAAATACATATAACCAAAACAGCTATGAGACAAGATCTACGTTCATATCTAATGGTTGGGTTTGTGCTCTTATTATTGTACCTTTCGTTCTTGATTTTGCGAGGGTTTCTGTCAGCTATAATCTGGGCGGCAGTCTTTGCATATTTGTTTACGCCGTTATACGATAAAATATTATCCAAAGTTAAGAAAAAAGTGATTGCATCAATTATGGTTTGTACATTGATTGTGTTCGTTATTCTTTTGCCACTAGTGCCGTTAGTTACGATTGTTGGAACGCAGTTAGTTAATACGTATGTTTATGTATCTAACGAACAAATTATTAATTATTTGCCTAAATCTATCGTGTCAGATGTGACACTTAATGCCTACCTGCAACAGGCGATTGAGAAATCTACTGCATTTATTATTACAAAAATATCTGATTTTATATTCTCGATACCAGGGATGCTAATTGATGTGTTTTTATTCTTGTTTGTGTTGTTTTATCTATTCATGGACGGCACGAAGTTTGTGCATCAAATAAAAATATTGATGCCAGTGCCGCTAAGCTATAAAGAAAAATTTCTACGTGAAACTAAAGTTGGAGTCAGAGCAATATTGTACGGAGTGGTTATGGCAGGGATTGTGCAAGGGATTGTAGGCACTATTGGATTATTTATATTTGGTGTGCCAAACGCCTTATTTTTAGGAGTGCTTATGACGTTCTTTTCACTCATACCGTTCATAGGGTCTTGGTTAGTTTGGTTGCCTGCGTCAGTGTGGATGGTTGCATCAGGTAATTATGTGCAAGGGTTTGGACTGCTAATATACGGGGCGATAGTTGTGAGCTCAGTTGATAATATTGTACGGTCAAAAATTATTGGTACTAGAGCGAAACTACATCCGGCTATAGTAATGGTCGGGCTTTTAGGCGGGTTGCAAATATTTGGGCTAGTAGGACTCGTTGTTGGGCCGCTTATCTTATCGTTTTTATTATCGTCACTAAAACTTTATAGGGAACGAAGAAATACTGTGAGCCAATGAAATTCTTGATTAAGGATATGCATGTGTCAACTGGTGGACCGGCTATAGTTTTGTTGCATAAAGAAGATGCTAAGGAATTAGATCTTTATACGGCTGATCGAGTGCGGATATATGTAGGGAAAAAATCTACAATAGGGGTTATTGATATCTTAGACGGGGAAGGGACAGTTAAACCTGGACAGATTGGTTTTTTTACTGAAGTGTTTACAAAACTAAGAGGGGTTAAAGGAGGATTTGCACGGCTAGAAGTATTACCGCCGCCTGAAGCGTTGAGATTAATTAAACGGAAGTTACGTGGCGAGGAGCTAACTAAAAAAGATATAGAATTATTAGTGCATGGCATAGTGCTCAATAAATGTAGTGATATAGAACTGAGTTATTTTGTTGCGGCAGTCTATATGGATGGATTAAATACTCGTGAGACAGCTAATTTGGCAGAGGCGATTGTGAAAAATGGAAAGTCAATCAATTTACGCTCGACAGTACTTGATAAACATTGTATTGGCGGAGTTCCTGGGAATCGGACTACGATGATAGTTGTGCCGATGGTTGCTGCTGCTGGTTATACTATTATTAAGACGAGTTCGCGGGCTATAACGTCTGCTTCAGGGACTAGTGATACTGTAGAAGCTCTAGCGTCGGTTACATTCACTAAAGACAAAATGCTTGGTATAGTGAAAAAAACAAAAGGATGTATGGTTTGGGGAGGGGCGATAGATTTGGCGTCCGCTGATGATCGGTTCGTGAAGCTTGAGCGGCCACTTAAGTTGGACCCAGAACCGATACTTGTTGCGAGCATTTTAGCAAAGAAGAAATCTGTAGGGGCTGATTATGTTTTAATTGATATACCTGTAGGTAAAACTGCGAAAGTTACAACCAATAAAAAAGCGCGTAGCCTTAAGAATAAGCTCAAAGAAGTTGGGGAGATGATCGGTCTTAATGTACATGTAGTAATAACAGATGGTTCGCAACCTGTTGGTCGAGGAGTGGGGCCGGTGCTTGAAGCGCGTGATGTACTGTGGGTGCTTGAAGATGACAAACGTGCGCCTAAAGATCTCAAAGATCGTGCTCTGTACTTGAGTCATTTATTGTTGAAGATGGCTGGTGTGAAGAAAAGTAAACAAAAAGTTAAGGAACTATTAGTATCAAAAAGTACGCTCCTTAAGTTTCAAGAAATAATATCAGCGCAAGGTGGGGTTGAGCATGTACACTCAAGCGATCTTAAATTAGGGCAATATACTTATGATTTTAAAAGTAATAAAAAAGGGAAGATTAAAGCAATTGATAATAAATTTATTACCAAAATTGCTACACTTGCAGGTGCGCCAAAAAATAAACGTGCGGGGCTTTATTTACATCGAAAGAAAAAAGAGAAAGTTAAGAATAGAACCGTGTTACTTACGGTGTACTCTGATAGCAAACAAGAACTAAGTAATGCTAAGAGTTTTTTGAGAGGATGTAGTCCGTTTGAGATACAGTGAATTGAACCAAAAGAAATAATTTTAAACTCATTTTACACTAGTTAATCATATGATGAAAGTTACACGGTTTATAACATCAAGAGAAATGGTACAAGCGATTCTTCTTCGCATAGAAGTACTTGTTGAGATGCATGGATACTCAAGATACCAAGATGAGCCTGATCAATACGACACCATCGCAAAGATTTATATTGCAAAAAGAGATAAAACTGTTATCGGTACTGCAAGAGTGAGAAATGAGAATGATGTGTATCGTATACAAAGGATGGCTGTCAGTCCTTCTTGTCAAGGTGAAGGTATTGGTTCAGCAATTATCGAAAAAATACAAGAAGATTATCCTAAAGAAAAGATTTATCTTATGTGTCCTGAAAATACAATAGAATTTTACGAAAATTTTGGGTTTAGAAAAACAGACGTTACGCAAAAAGGAGAGGTTCATACCTATCACCGGATGCAAAACTACTAATCAAAAAAATCGATAAAATTTTTATATAATGAAATAAATTCAGTTAGTATGAAGGTGGGTATAATCGGTGGTTCAGGGCTAGATGATCCAGACATTCTTAAAAACTCGATTAAAAAAGAAGTAGACACACCGTACGGGAAACCAACTTCGCCATTGACTATCGGTACTATTAACGGGATTGATGTGGTGCTTATTGGTAGGCATGGAAGTGAACATACAGTGACTCCTACGAACGTTAATTATCGAGCTAATATTCATGCTCTAAAAGATGCCGGCTGTACACATATTCTAGCAACTACTGCAGTTGGAAGTTTAAGGAAAGATATTGATCGAGGAGATTTAGTAATACTTGATCAGTTCATTGATTTTACTAGACGTAGATCTTTATCATTTCATGAGACGTTTGAGCCGCACGCGCCAGTGCACACGCCGATGGCTGAGCCGTTCTCTAGTTCACTGCGCGATACATTAATCAAACAAGCAGAAACATTAAAACTAAAACATCACAAACAAGGGACAGTCATAACAATTGAAGGGCCACGCTTTTCAACCAAAGCTGAAAGTAAAATGTTTCGTGCGTGGGGCGCGGATGTCATAAACATGTCAATAGCACCTGAAGCGATACTTGCAAACGAAGCTAATATCCCGTACGCAGCAGTCGCAATGTCAACAGACTTTGATTGTTTATTCGATGACGTGGAACCAGTCACATGGGACGATATATTAAAAGTGTTTAAACAAAACGTAACAAAAGTAACAGACCTATTAATATCCACAATATCAAACTTAAAAGAAAATGGACCTGAAAACTAAAATTAGAACAGTGCCCAACTTTCCCAAAGAGGGAATCATGTTTCGAGATGTTACTACACTCTTAACAGATCCTTGTGCGCTAGACTATGCGATTGAACAAATGGCCAAACAATACATTGATGTAGTAATAGATAAAATTGTAGGGATTGAAGCGCGTGGGTTTATATTCGGAGCGCTGCTCGCAAAGAAAATGGATGTAGGGTTTGTGCCAATACGCAAGAAAGGGAAACTGCCTGCAGAAACAATAAGTGAAACATATGATCTTGAATACGGTACAGACACAGTCGAGATTCATAAAGATGCACTCAAACAAGGAGATAAAGTAGTAGTCGCAGATGATTTAGTCGCAACAGGTGGGACATTGCTTGCTTCAATTAAACTGCTTGAAAAAGTAGGCGCGAACATAGTCGGAGTGAGTTGTGTAATAGACCTGCCTGATCTAGGCGGGAGTAAGAAACTTGAAAAATATAAACCGCATTTTCTAATGAGTTTTGAAGGCGAGTGATCAAAGACCATATTTGGTTGGATATTGACGTCCTTCTAATTCTCTAAGAGTCCAACCTAACAAGGAATACGCTCGTTGATATTGGTAGAATATTTTTAAACGTATAGACGTGTCTCTGCGTTGTGTGAATGTATTTAATAGATCGAGTAAATCCATACCTATATGCAACAGTATGCCTAAAACAATAATTGCTACTACCTCTGAGAATAATGCTAGGATAAAGATTACTAACAATATCTCGTATGTATGGAATATATGTAATACCTGAGGAAATCCTTCTCTATTAGATAAATAAAATCTGTACGCGTCAAGTGGATTTACCTTTTTATAGCGCAGTAGATAGTAAACATAATGATCAACATCGATTAAGAACCCTCCTACAAAAACTAGTAGTGATGCAAACCCAATAAATGGGAATAAAATTAGTGCTAAAAGTAAGGACATAATAAAGTGCCGTGATAAATGCATGTTAATCCTCAAATACCTCGTTGATAAATAATGATAGGCCTTCGTCGATAGATCTTGGTTTGATGTTTAATTGTTTGACCATACGAGAAATATCAGCTGGCCGGTCTTTTGCAAGTTTTACTATCTTCTGCTCGTTCCAAGTGGTTGTTTTGAGTCTGCTATAAATAAATGTGATTGGTTTTAAAATTGCTAAAGGGATTGGTATTTTAATTCTTTTTTTGTTTGTTTTATTTGTGATAATATTGATCAGCTCCTTGTACGTAATTGCGTTTGGTCCAGCTATCTCAAACGTTTGGTTTTGTATTGGACGCCTGCAAACAGTGTCTATAACAGCAGATAAATCATCGATGTAAACTGGTTGAATAATAGTTCTTCCAGAGCCAATAATGGGGATAATAATAGAACGCTTAATAAGCTTAATGAGTTTTAACATACCACGCTCTGCTCCTCTCCCGTAAACGACGTTTGGTCTTAAAATAATGGATGGAATTTTTGAGTCTTTCACAATGTATTCACCTTTAAGTTTGGAGCCGCCATACAAACCTTTAGGATCAAAATGAGCATCACACGTACTGATGTGAATAAACTTCTTAATGTTAGTTTCTTTGGCTTGACGGATAAGATTTTGTGTGCCAGTAATATTTATTTTCGCATAGTCTTGTTTTTTGGGACTATTAATGACAGCTGCGCAATGGACGACAATGTCTGTGTCTGTGAGTGCTTTCTTTAGAGATAATAAGTCGAGAAGGTTTCCTACACATATAATAATATCTTTATGAAATGAAACTTTTTTAGGATCACGCACTAACGCTTTAACACTGTACCCTTTATTATTAAGGTATGCCGCAAGATTATATCCAATAAATCCAGAAGCACCAGTCACTAGTACAGTTGTCATGGAAAACGAACATTTTTATAGGTTTTAAATGATTTTGAATGAGTGCCGCGATCACATAACCTGGTTATTGTACCGCTCTCGAAAAGCGGGCCTTTTGGCTTCTGGGTTCGAATCCCAGTCGCGGCGTTTTTTACTACAACTTTCCAATAGCGATTAGTAGCTTCTCATAACCTTTTATTAACTTTTTAAATCGATTTATCTCTTGTGCAACGATTTTATAGTTCTCAGCTTCGTTTGAATGTCCTGATTTCGCCATGTTTTAACCACTCCTTAATTTCTTTATCTTCATAATAACCTTCCCTTATACCTAACATAACTCTAGCTTGTTTAGGATCTGATTTAACTCCAAATCTAGTTTTGTTTAAAATAAGAAAATCTCGGGTTGTAATAAAAGCTGTTCGACGATTTCCGCTTGCAAAAGGATGACTCCTAATTAATCCCTGACATAATATAACTGCTTTATCATAAACATCTTCGTTATTAGATTGACAATCATTAATTATGTTAACCATTTTTTTGACGACTAAGGACGTTTGGTTGATCTGCTTTTTTAACTTGGATGATTGTTAGTGCTAATAAATTATGTTCAATAATTTTCTCTGGACTAGGATAATATACTAATACCATATTCCTTTAATAGAAAGATGATTTATAAACCTATCTTCTTCTGTTTTTAACGAACTCTTTCAGAAATGTGGATTGCTCTATTATTCATAAGATCTGTACTATACAAGAAAGTGGCAATGTTTGATTCGGCAAGGTCACGCAGAGGTTCAGGTGCTGATTTGTTTTCCACAACGTCTGCCATAGAATTTTCGAGTACGTACTTAATGTGTTTCATTACTGGATGATCCATGACCATCTCTACTTTTGGGTGATTCATATATCTAGTCAATAAAAAATCATCGTCGTCTGGAAGGTTTCGATCATTATGGTCTCTTAGTACATCAACAACATTTTTGTAACCTTCTATTAGAATCATTATGTTATTTAGTCTTTTACGATCCACATATTCAAAAAATCTAGAGTTAACTACGCCTTGGTCTGAATCTACGTCTCGTGTTGCTCTTTTTACATGGTCATTAGTTACATTGGGTATGGCATCATAAGTTGGGATTAGATTAATTTTATTATTGTGCAGGCCGATCATTGCATTATATTCCTCTGAAAAATCGTTAAAGCAAGACAGAAAAGCTCGGCCTGTGTCAGAGACTTCCTTTTCAAGACTGTTAGGACCCTGGTATCCATCGATGATATATTCTGAAATGATTGGAAGTCTTTTAAACGTGTCCGGGACCTGTCTTTTAAGAGTAATTATGATTTTACCTTTTTGGGAAGTGGTATCTGGACCTGAGAAGATTTGTTTTATTCTGTTGCCAATTGGACTACCTTTCCTACGATCGTATTCAACTCCCGCCAAAAGGGTGAGAGCTAGTACACCGGCTGTAAATTGTTTGTATGAGATCCATGCCATGTTCTTTCATAGTAAAATACTTCATTAAAAAAGTTTTGAATGAGTTTGTAAAATAATAGTCAATGAATTTACGGGGTCTCGACCGACGTTTGTTGCATCTAAAGATTAATAACCTATTTAAAACAAACCGATTTTATTTTTAATTTATGGACGTGATTCTTCTTGCAGGTGGTTACGCAACGCGTATGTTTCCACTCACAAAGAGTCAACCTAAGCATTTATTAACCGTTGGGACAAAGCCAGTTATTGATTATCTAGTGGAACAACTCAAAGAACGAGACGAGGTAAAGAATGTGTATGTAGTAACTAATAATAAATTTCATCAACACTTTGTTACATGGTCGAACGGCAAAGAAGTGACCGTGATTAATGACGGGACAGTTTCAAACGATGATCGTTTAGGAGCGATTGGTGATACACAGTTCGTTATAGATAAGTTTGAATTAAAAGGGCCAATATTAGTCATGGCCGCAGACACGATATTTGAGACGGCAGTGCATGAGGTATTAGATGAGTTTAAACAAAATGAAATGCCACTGAATATAATATACGATCTAAAAGAAAAAGTGCCGAATAAATACGGGATAGTGGAACTCTCAGAAGAAGGTCTTATTACAGATTTTGAAGAGAAACCAGATAACCCAAAATCAACCTTGAAAGGGTGCCCAATGTATTTGTTTCCTAAACAAACAGTGCCACTGATCAAACAATATTTGCAAAATGGAAACAATAACGACGCGCCGGGATATTTTGTTGAATGGTTGCATAAACAAGTGCCAGTGAAAGGAGTAGTTACTAAAGGTGAGCTGTGGGACATAGGTTGCATTAAATCGTATGAATCAACACATAATTATTTTTTGGAGAAGGGTAAATGAAAGCAATAATACCAGCAGCAGGGTATGCAACACGGCTGTATCCGTTAACTGAATTTCAACCTAAACATCTATTGCCAGTGGTCGGGAAACCTATCATTGCATACGTTATAGAAAAGATTGAGGAGTTGAACGTGGTTGATGAGATTGTGATTGTTACTAACGAGAAATTTTATCATCATTTTAAAAGCTGGGCTAGAAACTTTAAGTGTTCTATCAAAATCAAAGTAGTAAATGATCGGACAACCTCAGTTGATGATCGGCTCGGTGCCATTGGTGATATGAAATTTGGGTTAACTAAGGCGGAAATAGACGATGATCTATTAATCATATCAGGAGACAATTTATTCGATTTTAGTTTGGTTGAGATGCACCAGATGTTTGTTGAAAAACAAAAAAGTGTTATTTCACTCTATGATGTGAGGACCTTTGAGGCCGCAAGCAAAATCGGGGTGGTTGAACTTGATCGGGATGATAAAATTGTGGGGTTTGTTGAGAAACCTAAACATCCGAAGAGTACGCTTGGTTCCATCGGTATTTATTTTTATCCGAAAATAGTAATTAAACGAATCAGTGAATATTTAGAGCTTGGTAATAATCCGGACGCGCCTGGGCATTTGCTTGAGTGGCTATACAAAAAAGAAGATGTTTATGGGTTCATATTCGATAAGCGAGATTATGAATGGTTTGATGTAGGGTCGCTTGCGAGCTATCAAGAAGCTAATAAAGTTTGGGACGTTAAAGTTAGGACCAATAAATGAAAGTTTGTGTTACTGGTGGTGCAGGGTTTATCGGGAGTCATGTGGTTGAGATACTAAAGGAAAACGGTCACGATGTTTTTGTAATAGATGATCTCTCAACTGGTAACCAATCAAATATTTCAGATGATGTTACACTTTATGAAACATCTATTTTATCGCCTGAACTGTCAGTAATTTTTAAACGAGAAAAGCCTGAAGTGATAGTACATCACGCAGCGCAAATTAATGTACGAAATTCGGTTACCGATCCGTTAAATGATGGTAATATTAATGTTCTAGGGTCGATTAATCTTATAGAAAATGCAGTCAAAGCTAACGTTAAAAAAATAGTGTACGCATCAAGTGGTGGTGCTGTATACGGCAATCCTCAGAAAATACCGTGCGATGAGACGCATTCAATAGCGCCGACTAGTCCGTACGGTACAAGCAAATTTACAGTCGAGAAATATCTGGAAACGTTTAGGCAAATGAGCGGGCTTGGGTACACCATTCTTAGGTATGCTAATGTGTACGGGCCAAGACAAGACCCTAAGGGTGAGGCAGGAGTGATTGCAGTATTTTATGATAAGTTGAAACAGAATGAAACGCCACTAATCTTTGGCGAAGGTACGCAAACACGAGATTATGTTTACGTGAAAGACGTGGCGCAAGCTAATCTACTTGCAGTCGAGAAGCCTGCACTTAATACTTATTTTAATATCGGGTCTGGAGTCCAAACTAACTTACTTGAGATGGTTGAATTAATGAGAGACGCAACTGGCAAAAAGATTGAGCCAAAACATATCGATCCAGTAATCGGGGACGTGGAACACATAGCATTAGACTGTCAGAAAGCTAAAGATAAATTAGGATGGGGTGTTTCTGTTAGTTTGAAAGATGGGTTGAAAAAGACGTGGGATACTTATAAGTAGGGAATATACGGGTAATTAATAACCTTTAAAATTCAAATTTAGATGTTATGATTAGTAATTAAATATGGGATCTGAAAAGTCTTTTGAAATACCTTTAGCAGCCTCGACACAACATGATTTGTATCAACTAGATACGCCAGGTATAGAACGAAAAGTCCTAGTCCTTGGTACTGAACCTCAAATTGATTTTTTAAAAAAATATTCTGGGTTGATGGAATGTATGCTAAGAAATACAGAATTCTTGAGAGGAATCGAAGATGTAAATTTTGAATATGGCTCTAATGCCGCGTTGCTATTTAGTTATTTTTTTGGGATTGATTTTTCTAGTTTTCAAGATAATCATCGATTTAATTTGCCCGGGTTAGTGCTTATGACTAGCATTATGGAATTACAATATGTAGATTTTAAAAAAAATGTTGATTGTAGGATAATAGTTAAATCAATTTGTGATAAAAACCTCGTTCCATATGAGTTTATTAATTGTAGTATCCCTTTTGAGAACAAATATCCTTGGAATTTGGAGTTGTATCTTTAGGTTAAATAAAGTTTGCTCGAATTTAATTTCTTTAAAGCTTGGGCCTTAACCAGATCTCTATCAA
>NYZO01000105.1 GCA_002687185.1 archaeon
GTTTTTCCCCGCTCTGCTCTTCCCTTGTGTCCTTTTTCGGCAACCCATTTCAGCTGTTTGTCAGATTTGATCTCGGGAGCTGCGGGGTTGATAAGGATAACTTCGTAATATTTGCTTTTGCCATCTTCGGCAATCCAGTAACTGTTCAGTACTTCCAATCCAGGATATTTCTTGCTTGCTTTTTGCTCCGACATAGCCCGGGTATTGATGGCGCGGGTTAATTTCCTCACACCCATGCGCTTGGGCTTTCTTCCCTTGTTGGGGCGGGTTTGTTTTCCGCTTCCTTTTCGTACTCGTACCCGGACAACAATAATGCCCTTTTTCGCCTTATACCCCAACGTTCGTGCACGGGGAATATTTGAAGGTTTCGCAATCTTAACAATGGTTTTCGTTTCTTTCCGGTATCCAATCAGCCTATCTTTGTGCGTTTGCTTGTAGTCGTAGAATTCGTCTTTTTCGCCTTTGCGCTCCTTTTGCAAGGTTTTTGAAATAAGCTGTGCTGCGGTCCTCATAGTGCTCACCATAAACGGAGGATGATATACATATCTGCCCGAGCAAACGTTTAAAAGCTATGGGTGAGCAGATTCTTTTGATCGGCTCCCAAAACAGGCATTTTTTGATCCAGTATGAAACGCGGCTTCTTACCGAAAAGAATAGGCAGAATTCGCCTTCCCGTGAGCAGGAAAGTTTCTGGGCCCGTTCGGACATTATTGGATGGCGAACTGACTGCCTTTCGAGGAGAAGCAGAATCCATCATTCGCGGCCTTCCCCGCTTCATCTCCAGCCATGAACGAACGCGGTTGAGCACGAGCATTATTTCCACGCTCAAAGTGGCAGAGGAGAAAGGAAATGATACACGAGTATTCCTTCGAAAACAAGCTAGAAATTGGGCCGAGGATAAACGGTATACCACCGCACAAAAAATAGCGGGTTTAGACCATGCTCGGTTGTTGGTTGAGGATGCACCCCCCATGACAACCCGGATTGAAAACAGATGGACCTTTCCCGATGGAAATACGTTTAATCGCCCGTATGTCATTTTCAGATTACAGGGGAAGGATATTGGAATCATGCGCATCACACAATTCCCTCCAAGCAAGGAACAGAAAGAGCCAATTGCAGGAATTAGAATTCAGGGAGAGCAGGTTCGGGGAAGGAGAGGGATGGACCCGCAAAAATCAAAACAATTGATTGGAAAGCATTTTGGCGAGGCAATGATGGATCATGCGCTTCGAAGCTGCAAGCCACTTCTTGAAGCGGGTTTTGAAATTGGTTTTTTGCCAGATGAAACCCAAGATCTAGCAATGCAGGACGTTCTTCAAAAAAAGTTTTGTTCTGATAATAGGACAACCGTGCTAGTAAATGGAAATCCGGTGCACGCTATGCACCCAATCGATGTAAAGAAAAAAAAGACGCGGCAAGCGTTGCAATAAGAAGAATTATACTTCGTTAAACTCCTTGACTTTTTTTCTCAGTTCTCCAATAGCTTGCATAAACCGTGGGGGATATTTTACCCCCGCACCGGGACGTTCCTCTCCAGTTAGTTGTTGTTGCGTATCCCCGCCGGGATTTTTTTTCTTTCTCCAAGCATTGAATGAAATTCCAGTTATTTCTCCCGCCAGCGTAATAATATCCCCTGCCAAAGATCGGTATTGTTTTTGACGAGCAGGGGCAAATGTCATAAATTTAACTCCTCGATGAACTTCAACATCGTTAAGCGCATTTTGAATATCCAAATTATCTGACCGCGTCCTCAATTCATAAATCACGGTTTCCACATCCTTCCGTACACCCCCCATAAACCATCTTCCCCTCATCTGATCGATCAACTTTTTAGGCTCTCTTTTCTTTCTTCTAAATCCAAGGGGCATAGGATAACAGCTAGGAATACCTGGTATAAATGGCTATTGCTCCCCCCACAAGCAAACGTTTAAATCTTTTCAAACTGAAAGTGTATAGTGAGAGTATGCGTGCTTGGTTTAGACATTTGAAACAACGATTATCAGGAAGACCCGCACAACCCGCCCGCCCACCAGAACCGGCAGCTGTACAACAACCTACCCTGCCAGCAAAACGGTATGCAAACGTGCATGTTCATTTGGGGGGAGCAGGGTTGGCAAACCACAACGAAGCGGACGGTGCACATATTCTTCGTGCAGCAGACCGGGCAAAAGACACGCTGCATGTAAGTATTGACTTGCGCGAGTTTGACACGCAAAGCAAACAAAATGTTCAACATCTACAAACTGACTTTCACGCGGGATTGCGAAGACTAGCAAACGGCAGCGCGGACATCATTACTTCTGAACTTGCAGTTGGACATTATGCAGCCCCTAATGCAGAAAAGCGACCAGGAGAAATCCAAAAATATTGCAAAACGATTTTTGATGAAACATACCGAAAACTACGGCCAGGAGGCGTTCTTGTTTTGGTATTAGGTGATGAATTTGCACGGAATGCCGTGACCAGTGCATTGAAACAAACTCATTTTCAACAAAAAAATATTAATATAAAAGCAATCCCTCGCGCTCGAGTCCAAAAGGGAAGTTATTGGCTCAAGCGATATGCCGAGCAGTTCAAGGGACAGCCCTATAGAATCGCGGTGCGGAAGTGATCGTATGGGCTTTTTAAGAAAGTTAAAAGCAAAATTTGCAGAACACAAGCCCGAGTTTTCGAGAACGGATAAACCAGGATACCGGCCATCGCTCGATTTGAGAATTCCTAGACTGCTTCGCCCGCTCCCGAAAGAGCTTCAAGGATTAGTGTTACGGCACGGACTCAATCAGAAAATGACACGCGCATTAAAGGAGTTGGTTGGTGGCATGGAAGATTCCTGCCGCCCATCAACCATCCCCCTCAATAGAGGCCACGTATACATGACACGTGAACAAATCATTCCACGCGCACAGCGATCAGTTCGCGTGCTTGCAAAAGCACAAAAACTACCGAAAGAAAAACGAGATTACATTGTTAAAGAACTTCGTGAGTGGATGATGTCTCCGAGAGAAGAATTTAACAACGAGCAACGAGAAGCGCTTCTAAACTCATACATTGAAATGGTAAAAGACCAGCCACATTTTAACGTGCGGATTGCAAAAGACTGGCATTATCAGGATGGCGCAATATCGGGCGGTCCCTTTTACGTGTTTTCAACAAAAGAGGGAAAAGAATTTGCGTTATTGAGCACGAGCGAATACCCGTTTGACAAACTCGACCAGCCCGTTGCATGCATAAGTCAGTTACAGGGCATTCCGGGAAATCCTCCCTCTGAATTAAAACGTGCATTGGACACCACCCTTCCGTGGCATGAAGTTGTCACGCAGCGTTTTATTGAAAGCCATCGGGCCGCTCACGAGGCAGGCATACGATTAGGCCTTGCCTTTCCCGCGTCAAAAGTAGAAGATATTCGTGGACCCGCGAGCTTTGTGCTTCGCCGCAAATACACCTACATGACCAAAGCGGGTGAACGAGAATTAAACCAACACTATTTCCGATTGCAAAAAAAATATTTTAATAGAGAACCGCAAAAAATGCGTTCTGAAAGAAAACGGGAGTGGTTTCCCATTCGTCTCAAAGCACCCACAGTAAGAAATTTATTGGGAATTAAAACCCAAGAACGTTCCCAAGCTCGAAAGGGAGAATTGGAACGCATTCGGAAAAAAGCTAGAATTCCGGAGAGCCAGCGACAAGAATACAACAAGGCAATGGGAGCACTTCGCCAACGGGAAACATTTAAACGAAATGATACCGCGTTCTTAGCGAGTGCACGATCAGTTGCAAAACAGTTAAAAGCAGGAGAACGCGTTTCCCATATAGTTGCTATTGAAACCATCAAAGGAGAAACAAATCTCGCTCCCAAACAAGGCAAACTATTTGAACGCGTGGTTAACCAGATGCGCGCAACCAAAATCACCAAATTTGGATTAATAGCAGGTTCACAAGCAGCGGCAGATGCAATAGCAGAGGGAGCGACCTACAAACAAGCACTGGATGCAGCGCAATTAGCAATTCGGCAGTTACGTGTTAAAAGCCAAAGTAGACGGCAAGCAGAGTATGATATTCGCACACGAGTGCGCGGACACAAAGCACATTTAGATTCAGGAAGCAGTTAGTGATTGCATGAAAATAACATCATACGGCCCAGGCGATTCGGCAAACAAACATGCAAACATTGTTCTTGTGGACAAACACAAATTCAAAGATTTAGAACACTTTCGGCAGTATGTTCAAGGGTTGGTGATGCACGACCGATTTAAACGGAAAGAGCGAAAAGAACCCCACTATTTTTTGTTTTCCGAAGCGCCGTTTCCAGAGGATTATCTGCCACCTGAAGAAGAAGTCAAAGAAACCATGGAATACCTGAAGCAATATATGAAATTAAACAACCCATGGGCACGCATTGCTGTTTCAGTTAATCAACACCACCCTCAAGCAGGAAAGCAACACGTGGAACATTCAAACACCGGGTATGTTGTGGGAGCAGGTAAAGTGGAATCATACCCTAAAATGATTCTGACCCACGGAGATAGAGATATTATTCACGCATTCAATGAACGGAACGAACATCGAGTCGCAAGTGAAGATGCCTGGGAAGCACGCATGCACCGAACACACGAACTTAAACCCGTTTTTCCTCGCCACAATCTGAATGCAGGAAGACACCCCATAGAATACCGAATTTGTGCAGATGCTGAACAGGATACAGCTACTGTAACAAAAGAGATTGCGGCCGTTTCTGGGCACGAAGTTCAAGACTACCAGCTCAAATACCTACAACAATTTCGGAAAGCGGTTATGGTGAACGATTCCCATAGAGATATTGGACGGCGGGTCGTGATGGGTGGAAGAGATGGAGAACAGTTTCATCTCGGAAAATTACAGTCTGGTCAGCGGGATCGATTACGAACATTCCTCACACGCGAGCGAATGCGGATTCATCACGTTCACGGATAGAACGCTTTTTATTCCCTCTCAGGGGAAAAGTGTGTATGGAACAGACCTGTGAAAAGTGTGGGAACGCCAGCCAAATTACCCTCAACTATGGACCGCATTATTATTGCAAAGAGCACTTTACTGATTTCTTTGAACGAAGAGTAAGAAAGACCATTAGAAAATTCGGTTTAATCAAACCGCAAGAAAAATTACTCGTAGGAGTTTCTGGCGGAAAAGACAGCATGCTGGTATTGTACTTGTTGCACAAGTACTACAAAGATTCAAATCCGATTGAAGCAGTGATTATTGATGAAGGAATTCCCGGGTATCGGGATAAGGCAATCGAGCTTGCAATTGAAGGGTGTGAACAGTGGAATATTCCCTACACAGTACAAAAATTCGAAAAAGAATTTGGCATCACCGACATGCAAATCATGAAAAAGATGGCCGTAAACAAAGATCTGGGAAAAAGCTGCTGTGCATTTTGCGGACCGTTTCGCAGAACAATTTTAAACAAACAGGCACAAGAAACAAAAGCAGACAAGCTTGTCACGGGCCACAACCTCGATGATGAAGCACAGAGCATTTTGATGAACGTCATGGACAACCATTCCGAAAAGTTCTTTCGATTGGGTGCCATTGTGAACAGTCAAAAAGAACAGGGAATGGTGCCAAGAATAAAACCATTATACGAGTGTCCGGAAAAAGAGATTATTGCATACTGTATGATGAACAGCATACCCCATTATTCGGAAAAATGCTGCCCGTTAGGGAGCAAGGCAAAGCGGAATGATTACCGTGCATTCTTGAACGATTTTGAATTAAAATATCCGGGAACAAAGTTTTCCGTGCTTGCATTCTTACAGGGAGCGCAGAAAAGCGTTGCTCCCCTTACATCTACAGTAATGGAAACGTGCGACGGATGTGGCCAGCCCTCACCTTCAAAACAGTGCAATTCGTGTAGAAACCTGGAAAAGCTCCATGCAACAAAGGGAGAAGGAACAGTTGTTGAAAGTGCAGGAAAGAGTTGTAACGAGCTAAAACAGGAAGCAACGTGAAAAATACCTTAATTAATGTTTCTCAACTGAAAGTAACTAGCACGGGCTTGTGGTCTAGTGGTATGACGTCACCTTGACATGGTGAAGATCGGCAGTTCGATTCTGCCCAAGCCCATATCACTTTTTGCTCTTCTTAACCTGCTGCTCTAACAGCTCGTACAGCTTATCCAGCTTTTCAAGCTTTTCATTCAACTGCTGTTCAAAGTTTTCGCGCATTTCTTTGATCTTTTTAGCTTCGTTTGTAACCAGTTTTTGTTGTTCTTCCGA
>NYZO01000106.1 GCA_002687185.1 archaeon
ATGAAAATACAGAATTCACCTTAGAATCCGAACAGACAAGTCCAGGACCGTCATATGGCAAGACTAGTTTTGAGTATAATTTTAGTGACGATAAATCAATCAACCTTTACATCCCAGGAGAAGAAATCCCGGAAAGTTGCATAGGAAATATTCAAACCCCAGATAATTTTTATTCATATGGGATTGTAGAAATGGACTGTTCAGTTCAATTAAAATTAATCATTCTAGATCAAACTAGATTCACTTCCTGTATAGAAGATGAATCATGCACATTAACGTATGGTGAAGAAATTGAAATATCTTCTGAATAATCTGCCGATCTCTAAATTATTTAATGAAGAATTCACCGTTCGCTTCGACCAATTCCCAACAAGCAGTGGAGAACCTCACTATGTTCTTAAGTAAAAGAACACTAAGATAAAGCTAGATATTTTTGAGTAAACGTGACTCAATTGAAATGTAAGATCATTTTATATACCCTTCTACTAGTTCAGATTTCATGAAAATAGTGAAGTTATTTATTCCGGTCCTGTTGTTCATGATACTTGTTTCAGTTGCTGGTGCTGAATCTTTCTGTGGTAATTTCATTGTGGAATCGGGAGAAGGGTGTGACATCAAGGATGAAAGCTGTATCAATTGTAAGTTTGTTGATTCTACCATAACAGTTAGTACCCCAAAAGCGATACAAGCAAAATACACTGATTATGAAAGGATACAGCCTACATTAGGAAAACTAGGAGAAAACACACTTAGATTGGATGTGCCAACACTCATCGAAATAAATGAAAGTTCATTTGAAGTGCTATTTAAGAATATAATAACTCTTCCTCCACCTTCTGATTTGGGTGCAGTGATCTCAATTAATCAAGGAACATCTGACCTACTTTCAAAAGGACAAGAGAATGATTGGGCTGGGTTGAAAATTAAAGTATTAGAAATTCATCAAAATACTGTGGATGTGTACATTGAAAAAAGTACCAAAGAACGCTTTGATCAAAAAAATTTTGAGGTTAATAGTGTGTCTCTCAATGAGTTTTATTTAGATCCTTCTGAAAGTACATCCATTCCATTTAATAACCAAGGATGGGAAGTAGAAGTTTGTTTAAGACCTTGGAAAGATATAGAACTCGGCTGGTTTTTTACTAGAACTGATTTAGCTGATGGAGTAGCTCGGTCGCCAGAAGATAGAGTACGGGCTTATCCTAAAGATGAAACAGTCTGTCAGAAGATTACTGATGAAGAATACTACAATTATATGCCAGGAGATCATCGTCTAAATCTTTATTTTTATTCGGATTCTCCACCCCAAATTAATAAACTACTTGATTCCGCGCCTATAGAAACCTATAACATAAGAGTCGGAGGGTCGAGTTGTTATGATACAGATAGGGATGATATCTATCTAAAAGGAAAAGCAAGCGATCTAGAAGGGTCCTTTCATGAAGATGTTTGTATCATTGATACGAGTAGTTCTGATTCAGTAATACACTGTGAGGGATCAGGATGTTTTTTATCTGAGGGATATTGTGAAGAAGGTACATTAAACGCGGGTAAGTATGTCAGCTGTACTTATGGGTGTATTGATGGTGCTTGCCAAAAATTAGAATTATGGCCAACTATTGAAGAAGGACCAATAGATATACCCACGCAATCAGAACCTATTGAAATCGTGTGTGATGGGTGTGAACTTAATAATAAGTGTTATCCAATAGGATATCGAAAGGAAGGAAAGTATTGCTCAGATGAGAATACGTTTATAGCTCAAATTAAAGACATAATCGCCTGTGAGAATAATTTTGAGTGTACGAGCAATTTATGTATAGACGACCAATGTATTGAACAAGGATTGTTCCAATCATTTATTCATTGGTTTAAGAAAGTGTTTGGATAAGAAGACTATTCCTGAGTAATTCACACAAGGCAAAATAAACAATTAGTCTTCAAGAAAAAATACTTAATAAGCTTCTAAACAGCTAATACTTCCCTGTTCTGAGTCTTTAAAACAAGAGGTACTCTCACAATCCGTGCCTCCAGAACTACACCAGCCCTCATGATAATATAACTCAAATGGTGATCCGTCTTTTTCATATACCCCTTTTGCTTTAATATAACCTCCCCTACCCATATCACACTCAGAATATTGAAGGTCATAGTCTGACTGATCTAACTCAAATTGTTCTTTAACGATGGTAAAGAACCTATCTCGCTTAAATGCACTGATCTCTTCTGCTTTTGTTTCATTATTATTTGCTTCCAATAGATTTACTTCAATATTATCAAAACAACTTTGTCCATTGACACCACTTTTCAACAATTTGACTTCAATAGTGGTTAATTTATTTTTGGGCAAATTAAACTCAAACATCATTGGTGCATGTCCTTGGGAATAACTAGAAACTATTATTTGTCGCGAAGAAGGGTTCTCTTCACATAAATATGATCCCAAACTTAATTGTGTACTACTTCCATCTGCAGTTGATACCAATGCATAGCCATCAAGGGTTTCATCTGTTTCCTTGTCTTTAAGTATTAATCTTACTCCTACCTTAAATTTATCTGTATTAGGACCAGAACCTACACTACTACATAGATTTGGGAAATAATTGATCGAAGATACTACATTATATTCAGCTATAGGGGTCATTGATGGGGTTTTTTGAGCTATTTGTTGACTACAACCGCCTAATAAAAGAACAATACTTAACAAAAGTATACTAACATGATTTCTTTGAATTGACATTTACAATAATTTCTATAGAAAAAAACCTTTAAAAAATTATTGGAATCCAACTTTCCGTACAAAGCCTAAACCAAAATTAACCCATATAGTGTATGTCCAATGATAAAAGGCATATAGTGAAATATATCTCGAAGATATGAAAGACAGTCTTAGAGCAATTGACAAAAAAAGCCTCTGAATAAAAGAAGTTTATTTATAGTTGGTTCCGTATCTAACCCGTAATTATGTGTGAAATAATGTAGGGCACTCCATCCGGGCTAGGACCTCCTCCGGTGGCAGTCCATCCCGGGTTCGGTGCCCGTAGATATTTTGAAAGCAATTAGTCAAAATGGTCCCAAAAGAATATCACTTACAACTTTTACAGGATATATGGTCAAAGATCCAAAGCCTAATGTTAAATTATTTCATTTCCTGAAATCTCCTTTGACCAAAAAAGGCTTCCTTTTTCGTCATAGATCGGAGGCGTATAAACATGAGGTGAGTTTCTCTTAAGTCTATTTAATCTATTAATACCAACTTTGATATTCTGATCTTGATTAAAGATAATATCATTTCTTCTTAATTCTCCATTTTGATTTGTAAAGTATCTTTGTCTAGTAATTGCTGGGTAAGGAGATACTATTATACCAGTAATACAATCTGGTGGAAGAGCAATAAGTTTTCTTGGCTGTGTCACAAGCTCAATTTCAAACCCAAAAGGTATTTTATAGTTTTTGAGAATGTCTACACATTCTTCTAACGAAAAAGTGATTTTTTCATTGTTTTTAGTTTTTAATTGCAAAGGATGGTTCTTACCAAAATCATGTAGATCACTAACTATCCTTAGTTCTTTTTGGGCCAATTGTTTCTTTATACTTCCACTCCTTTCCACAATGTTATATTCATGAATCGGGGGCATTTTAGTGGGATCAAGAAGAAGACAGTATGCTGCAATACTTGACAATCTAGAGCTATCATGTCCCCATGGAATTGTCTCCCATTCTTCGAATGAATTTCCTTTCCCTATAATGGTGAAATCTAATTCAGGTTTTCCTCCATAGTGTTTCTTAAGTTGTCCAGATTGCCTATAAATCTGAGATGATTCCGTGCTATTCGTTAAACCTTCTCGGAGTATACCTTCTAGGTTTCCTGGATGTGTAAAATGAACTAATCCCCTAAAGTTCTGAATGTTAATTGTGTTTTCCATTTTTATTTCCTCATGATTTAAAATACTGGTTATTCCCACAAAACATTCCCAGTTTGATCATATAAGCTCACGGTAATATTTGCTCCGTTACTTCGAGTCCTATCTAATCTATTTCTTAAGATGTTTAGTGATTGTTTTGGTGATAGGTTTAGGGAATATTCATCCACAGATTCATTTTTTCTTCGTTGCAAACGAAATGAATCTGGACTTAAAACAAATCCCTTCACGGCAGATTTAGGTATATTCTCCCACATGATTATCTCGGGAGCATAGATAGGATGTCCCTCTGGGATTTCCAGATCTACAGCTATTTCAACGAATTCATTAAGAGTAAGGGTATTTCCCTGATTATCAGTAGGTGTTTCTATAGTATTTTTAAACCTACTTTTCCAAATTTTTCTTAATTCTTTATCTCTTTCTGTAGGTTTATACAAAGGTTCATGTCCGATCCAGTAATCGGAAGCCGGTAACTCATGATGATCAAAAAGCGTTACTACATTTCCTGCAGTTGACCATGGTATATTCTTCCATTCTTTAATCGAGGTATTTTTTCCAGTAACAGAAAGATAAGAATGGAGCTCATCAGAAACTTTAACACATACACGTTCAAGGCCACCATTAAATCCCCATTTTCCAACGAAACGATTTAGCTCTTGAACAGGTATTCCATACGTGGCTATTCCAGGTACATTTGTCATGGGTGTTACTAATGTTAATCCCTGATATTTTTCGAGTTGATTTTCCAATTTTATTTCTCCCTATTTTTCCACAGTAAAGAGGCCTGTTTTATTCTATAACAGTAGTAACTTCAGGGTATTTAACTATTCACTCTCCTTTAATGGAGGATTAAACGACATTCTTAAATAGGAGAAACTTCTTGTCTGTTACTATGGATACCACAATCTTAGAAGACATTGGCCTAACAAATGCTGAAATTAAAGTATACCTAGCCCTGTTAGAATTAGGAACAGCAACAGCAGGACCTATTATCGATAAATCAGGGTTACAGAGCTCAGTAGTACACATGACATTAAATAAACTATTAGACAAGGGTATGATCTCATTTATCAAAGAAGGTAAAAGAAATCACTATCAAGCCTCAAACCCAAAGCACATTATCTCGTACATCAATGAAAAAAGAGAACGCTTTGAAGAATTGTTACCTGAGTTACTTTTAAAACAACAGACAGCACCAAAAAAACCAGAAGTGATTACTTTTAGAACAGTCAAAGGAGTAAAAGAATTATTGCACGAACTTCTAGAATCTGAAGGGAAAGAACACAATACTTTCGGCTCTACAAAAGAGTCTCTCATGCTTGGAGAATCATGGTGGATAAGCTACCATAAAAAAAGATCTCTTAAAGGAATTAAAGCAAAATTATTATTTAATGAGTCACTGAGGGAGTGGAAGCCTGAAAAAAAATATACAAAATGCCAAGTAAAATATACACAAAAAGGGTTTGAACCATTAACGGAAACTATCATTAGAGGGGATAAAGTAGGAATCATCCTGTGGACAAAAATACCACTTGGGATATTAATACATCACAAACTATTAGCTGAGTCTTATGAAAAGTTCTTTGAAATGATGTGGAATACCCCATAATCTTAGAATCCACTGCTCCCCAGTGATCAGATAATTATATATTCCTCGACCCGTACCTAAACCGTATTGTACTAGGAATTAGCGTAGGGTTTTATACCGCCGCTCCAGCGTCCTTCATATTTATCTTTTCTTTCTATCTTTTTTGTATACTTTATCTCTATTATCAAAGTCTAATAAATATAGCGTATCATTCTTATAAGCATAAAGTAATCGAAAGGGAGGAATGTATATTTTCCTTACATCTTTCCTATAACTAAGAAATTCTCCAACTTCAGGGTTATCTATAATTTTTTTAATTTGCTTAACAATACGTTCTTTAGTAACTTTATCTTTTATCTTTTTCGTTTGTTTAACAAAGACATTAGACCTAATAATCTTCATGTTACTGCTTAACCCATACATCCATTTCTTCTAGAAATTCATCTTTAGTTTGGGTTATGGCTTCCCCTTCTTCTATTTGGCTAAATCGTTGTTCAGCAATTTTCATGTCTAATAAATCTTGTTGTAGTTGATCTATTGTTTTCGCTTTTAGTTTCCCTACTTGTTGAAAGATCAATTTATTGTCACTTATCGCAACCAGAAATTTTTCTCCTTTCTTAATATGTAATTCATCTCTAAATTCTTGAGGGATTACAATTTGACCTCGTTCTCCGACTTTGGCTATTTCAATATTCATAATGGTTCACTAATATGATTAGTATGATTGGTCTTATTTAAACTTTTCTATCTATCGAATTTATTGCTCCCCAGTGCTCAGTTATTATTTTATACTCCAACCCGTATCATATAACCGTATTGAACTAGGAATTTACGTAGCGCGATTTAAACGCATAGATAAACATTTAAACATATTGACAACTCTATGTTTTTTATGCACATTAAACAAGGTCAGTTACCAATACTTATTGTTAACCTCATTGCACTAATCGGTTTTAGTGTACTCTTTATCTATCAACAAAATTATGAATTTATATACTACGTAGGTGTCATCATATTTTTCTTAGTGGTTGTGTTAATGACTAATAGGCGTGTCAATTTTCCAAACACACTCTTGTGGGGATTAACTCTTTGGTCGCTTATGCACATGACCGGAGGCGGAATCAAAATAAACGGAGAAGTTGTCTATAGGCTAATACTTATTCCGTTAATCGGTGAGCCATATAATATACTCAAATACGATCAGTTAGTGCACATGATCGGGTTTGGGCTTGCAACTTATCTAATGTTTATACTCCTTGAACCACTCCTTAAACCAGATAAAAAAAGATCCGCATCAGTTTGGATCATTGTTATCATGGCCGGCCTCGGCGTTGGTGCACTAAACGAGATGGTCGAGTTCATTGCAACGGTAGTGTCTCCTGAAACTGGTGTTGGCGGGTACATGAACACTTTACTTGATTTAGTAGCTGATTTCATAGGCGGAATTGTTGCTATGTTGTTTATTTGGCGTAAAAAACTAAAACCTGTTTCCTAAGACGATGATAAAACCTATTATTGGGATTGACCTTGACGGTACTTTAATATCTGAAATCCCTTCAAAACAAGCACACACCGAATGGTTTGCTATTATGTCAAGCGTGTTAGGAGATCCAGCCGTTCAAAATTATGCAGATCTTGAAGGAGACTATTTTCCGCATGTGTTCAAAGTAATGGAACAGTATACTGGGTTGCAAATAAAAGAACATAAAGAATTGTTGACACACTTCGCACGTACACTGTTTCAAATGAGTTATATAGGACAAGCGTTTCAAATGAAAGATAAACTTTTGTATACACCGTTTGCAACGTATCTTAGAAAACTTAAAGAAAAATACACGCTTGCATTAATTACTACCGCGCCTGAGGATGCTGTTATGCCGTTGCTTGGTATGGTTGATTGTTTAGACTTATTTTCTATAGTGTACAAAGGCCCAATAGGAAAAAAATCGGATAAAACTATACTCCTAAAACAGTTTATTAAAGAACATGGAAAACCAATCTGCTACATCGGAAACGAAGACGGAGATGTACAAGCTTGTCTTAAAACAAATGTTAAAAGTATACTCGTTAATTGGAATAATACTGAGCTAGAAAATGTTGAACCTGATTATACTGTATGTAATGTAGAAGAACTAAATGGAGTCATATCAAAGCTTGAAGGACTAAATCCCCCAACTTGAATTTTGTTTTCGTTTAATTTCTGCTATCTCTTTTAAAACGTCTTTATCACTTTCTGTTAAATATTTCTTTAATGATTTTAATTGTCTAAAAACGTCTTCTTGAAGATCACTAAATAATATATCTTCCTCATTTATTTGACGACCTACAGTGACGCCTGGGATAGAAACTGCAACTTCTTCATCAATCTCAGCCTTTTCAACGACGTCGTTTTTGTTTTGGATAGTTTTTAATTCGCCAGCCTTTGAACCGTCACTTTTAATCAAGGGCATAGACGGGTGTAATTCGCCGCCTAAAACTTCTACCCCTACTACTGCTGGACCGCTTTGTCTAAACACATGATCCTTTAAAATCTGGATCTTAAACGGTTTTGGCAAGGATTCGATCTCTTTTGATTCTAACTGTTTCTTTTCTTTGTCTAGCCATTTCTCGTACTGTTCAACAATCTTGTAAATTACAGGAGCAGTAATAACTTTAGCGCCAGTACCTTCCTCAGTTTCTACGTTAAAACCTAAAATAACTCGATTTAATGTATCTTGATCAGCTGCTGCGTTTGCAATGTCTTTTTTTGTGATTAACCCAATACCGGTCTTTCGTATAGGAATTTCATGTTGGCGTAAAAGTGATGTTAAAGCCTCTAAACTACCCAATGTATCTGCCTTTACCATGATGCCTGTATCTTCGTTCTCAATAACTGTTTCTTTTACTGTTTCTTGAATCTCTTTTTGTGCTTTTGTGATAGATTTATTTGCAACAAGAAGTGGCATACCGCACGCGACCTCCTCTAATTGTTGAGCAGCAATAGTTACTGCAGCTGATGCGTGAACAACTGACCGAGGTTTTAAGCTTCCTTTTTCAAGCTCGAATATACCTTTGAGTTTAGTTGTAATAGGACCGGATACACTGCCAATGACAACTTGGTCACTTTTTTTAATAGTGCCTTCATATAATAAAACATTAGCAGTGATGCCCATACCTTTAGTTTCATTAACCTCTAAAATAACGCCTTTGCCGATAGATGACTTAATCTCTAAAGCTGACTCTAAAAATCGTTGGGCTAAACCGGCAATCAAAACGATCAGCTCAGCAATACCAATATTTTCTTTGGCACTCGTTGGGACAATGGCAATTTGTTTAGTGAAATCAGTTATACGATCAAATCGTTCTGTCTCTAAACCATGAGTTTGAAGCTCGCCAACGATCGTATAAACTTTTTCTTCTATCAAATTTTTAGCGGACTCTTGCTGGCTGTTAATGCTTGAAATCAACGGTTTGTTCTTATCTGAACGCCAGCCAGAAAGTAAATCTACCTTATTTAATGTAATAATAAACGGTGTTTTGGATGCTTTTAAGATTTTAATACTCTCAAGTGTCTGTTCTTTGACACCTTCACGGATATCGATCACTAAAACAGCAATGTCTGCTAAACTACCACCACGTTGTCTAATGCTAGTGAACGCTGCATGACCGGGTGTATCAATAAATAAAATGCCAGGGACTGTTATGTTTTTTGAAAGCGTGGAATCAGTTTTGTTTACAGTTTGCTTAAGAGTCGTTTGATCTACTTTGAAAGCAGTAATTTTCTGTGTTATACCGCCCGCTTCTTTAGACGTGATATTTTTGCCAATAACATGCTCTAACAAAGAACTTTTACCGTGGTCAACGTGACCTACGAATACACAGTTTGGAGAACGTAATGCCATAACTACTTATATAGAAAAACGGCTTTAAAAACTTGTTTGTTTAGTTTTCATAAACAATATCTTTTGTAGCATCAATTATTCTTTTGCTCATGTCAATTATCTTTTTTACCTTTGTTTCATCAACCTTGGTCTCTATACCGTATGTGTATTCTTCTCTTAATTCAATTACTTTATCTTCTTTCTCGTTTTTTGTATCATGATATTTGAGTATGTCAATGAATTCTTCGTTAAACTTGATCTTGCCTTCTTCTTTGAGCCACTGAATCAGTGCAATAGTACATGTTTGATTCCCGGAGGTATATCCGAATTTGCTTGCTATTGCTAGAAAACAGTGGTATACAACATAAAAACCGATATTAATAGTCCAGTCGTGGAAATTATGTTGTTGATTAAGAATTGCTGCTTTGAGATCATGTTCTGCTTTGTCTATATGCTTTTTGGCTGTATAAATATCTGGCTCTTTTTTTACTAGACCCCGATGTTTTGGGTGTTTTCCTAGACGTTTACACTCTTCAAGCTCTTTTTCTGCCTTTTTTAAACACCATTTTACTTGATCAGCCGCTTGTGACATGATTCAATGCCTCCACGTATTCTTTTTGTCCATGAATGACTATTCCGTTTCTTATTACATTAATGACTGCTTCTTGATGTTTTCTTGCGTTTGAAATGAACTCTTCTGTTGTTAATTTAATAGTGTGTAGCTGTTTTGGTAAAATCTTTTGTTTTTCTTTTATGTTTTTGTCTAATGTAGGAGTCCTTTTGTTTGGCAAAATGAGCATGAGATCAATATCAGACGCTCTTTCGTAATTCTTTACAGCTGATCCAAAAAAAACAATTATTCTTCCATCTTTGAAAAACGATCTAAACTCCTCTCTCCAGCGTTTGAACTCATTTGCCTCATCGATTAATAAAAATGTGAGAAGCGCTTGTGTGTATTCATCTTTTATGTTTATCTTGTAAATAATTGATCTGCCTATCTTTTTTGCTAATAGTAAATTTTCTTTTTCTAGGCGTTTACAAAGTTTTTGAGCACCTGCATGGCTAATCTTTAGATGCTTGCTTAACTGATGAGCATTATAGTAATTTGTGAAGTCTTTTAATAGGGTAAGTATTGCTTCTATTTCCTTTTGAGTGAGAGTTGCCATAGTTACTTGTAGTTACTATATAGATACTTGAAGTTACTATATAAATGCTTCTTTTCTTTGCTGAATCTTAGTATTAATTGGTTGGAAAATAATGTGTATGATGGACCTTGACGATAAAAAAACAGGCCGAAACAGTTAAAAACGCACTCTCTATTTGAAATATAATGACAAATGATCAATCACCAGGCATTAGCATAGGACTTGTTGGACACGTAGATACAGGAAAAACAACACTCTGTGAAGCACTGAGCGGGAAATGGACTGACACGCATTCTGAAGAACTTAAACGAGGAATTACAATTAGGCTTGGATACGTGGACGTTGGAGTATATCAAGACAACAAAACAAAAAAATATACTACTAAAAAACCCAAAGACGAGAAAACTGTTACGTTTAAACGAAATATCTCATTCATTGACGCGCCTGGACACGAAACTTTGATGGCTACAATGCTTTCAGGTGCTGCTATAATGGACGCTGCATTACTCTTAGTTGCTGCAAACGAAACTTGTCCGCAACCGCAAACCCGTGAACATTTAATGGCTCTTGAAATTATTGGTATCAAAAACATAATCATCGTACAAAATAAAATCGATCTGGTGTCTGAAAAAGATGCTAAAAAAAACTATAAAGAAATACAAAAATTCGTAAAAGACACACTCGCTGAAAAAGCGCCAATTATTCCAATATCTGCACAACATAATGTAAACATAGACGCTTTGATTGAAGCTATTGAAACTACAGTAAAAACGCCCACTCGAGATACAAAAAGAAACCCAAGTTTCTTAGTTGCTAGAAGCTTTGATGTGAATAAACCAGGAACTACTATTTCTAAACTACAAGGTGGCGTGTTAGGTGGAAGTCTTCGAGCAGGAACGTTTAAAATAAATGATGAAATTGAGATCCGACCAGGTCTTAAAAAAGATGGGCCGAAACCAGTGTGGGAGCCTGTTATCACAAAAATTGTTGGACTCAAAGCTAGTAATAAAGAAGTTAAAGCAATCACGCCTGGAGGATCTTCTGCAATACTTACAGACCTTGATCCAGTGTTCGTTAAATCAGACACGCTCGTTGGTAACTTGGCAGGTCTCAAAGGAAAAGTGCCCGAAGTATACTATGAACTTGTTTTAAAGCCGACATTGCTTGAAAGAGTGGTCGGTGTCAAAGATGATCTATTAGTTGAAAACATTAAAGAAAAAGAGATGCTTATGCTTAACGTGAACGCGGCAGCAACTGTTGGAAACGTTACCTCAACTAAAAAAGGATTAATAACAATACAACTTAAATTACCAGTAGCAATGGACAAAGGTGAGCGAGTGACCATATCAAGACAAGTAGGTGCCAGGTGGCGACTCATAGGGTATGGAGTTATGGCTTAAGTTTAGTAGCAGTGTCTCTTTGAAAATGTTTGAAAAAGGGTATTTGTTATAGTATGTGCATAGAAAAATAATGATAGATATTCAAATTTTTAATAAGATCGATCAAGCGCTCATGGGTATAGGTAAAGGATTAAAACCCCTCTCTTATTCTGAACCGACTAATGAACCAGAACAAAAAAGAAAATTCTTAGATGGAACTATTCGTAATCCTAGTTTTTTGTATAAAGAACTTGAATACGATCCACAAGATGTTAAGGAAAGACTAAATGCTATTGAGATTCCTGACGGAAAATTAGGTAAGGTTTACGAGAAAAAAAGAAGGAACGCATTGCTTGAGAATAAAATTATTATACATAGAGGAGATGAAGATATTGTTAGAGAGTCTACGATTTTAATGCACGGCTCTCCAGACCGTGAACTCGTTGAATATGCGGATTCGTTATTATTAAAAATTGATCCTATAATAATTAAAACCCCTCTTACGTCTGACATTGCGAGGGATGCGCTACAACAAGCCTTATATGGAAATGGTTTGACTGATTGGACGACTGAACTTTCAAAAAAGAAATCGACAACTGTGTATACTGGTGAGAAAAAAATGACTGTGTGTGAGGACAGAAAATTTTCTGAAGGCGCTATTAAAAGATTAAAAGTGCATGACATTATACATGCTCTAAGAGGTGCAAACGGCTACGCGCAACCGCTTAGTATATTTGTCCTTGGATTTCCAGGATACATGTCAACTGAGGAAGGACTTACCACATACTTTGAACAAATAACAGGTAATTCTAATGACCAAATGAAAAGAGAATATGCAGCAAGAGTTATAGCTGTTGATTCAGTTTGTCAAGGTTTAAACTTTAGACGGGCTTTTAACAGATTGAAAGATTATGGTTTAACTGATAATAAAGCATGGGACACTGCGGTTAGAACATATAGAGCTGGTGGATATGTGAAAGATCATGTGTATCTTCAAGGGAATAGACTGATTTACGAATTCGTAGAAAATGGTGGAGATATTAAAGAGCTATTTGTAGGCAAAATTGGAATTGATGATCTTCCATTAGTTAGAAGGCTTAGAGAAAAAGGAATAGTCAAAGAGCCAGTATACCTTCCAAGTTTTTTAGAGTAAAGTTCTTTCTTACTTAGTAAAACTCTTCCTCGTCAGAACCTGAACTCTCTTCTACAATTTCTTTAGGCTTTTCAACAGAACTTTTTTCAACCAAAGGACGCTCTAAAACAACCGAATCTTTAGAATCGTTTTTATTAACTTGACCGCTCAAATCAGTCAAACGCTCGTCAATTTTTTCTAATTTCCATTTAATCTGGTCAAACTCCTCTTTCACCTTAGCAAACGCTTTTTTTAACCGCTCTTCATCAATCATTTTTATTCTCCTTATTGTTTGCATCACTTGTATGATGTATTATACGCGCGATACATTTTACTTTGTCCTCTTTTCTAAGCTTCATAATACGCACACCTTGAGTGCTACGGCCCATAGTACGTACACTGGATGTTGCAATACGTATAACAATACCCTTAGCACTGGTTATTAATAGTTCATCGTGATCCATCACTGTCTTTATACCAACAACAGAACCGTTTCTCTCACTCGTCTTAATATTAGTAACACCTTTCCCACCGCGTTTAATCAACCGATATTGGTCCATATTTGTACGTTTTCCAAAGCCGTTCTCAGTTATCGTAAACAGTGTAGCATCAGTTCTTGCAACTTCCAAACCAATAACAGCATCACCCTCCTTTAAACGAATACCGCGAACACCGCTTGCAGTACGACCCATTTTCCTAACATCAGTACTTTTAAACTTAATAGCCATACCTTTTTGAGTACATAACATAAACTGTAATTGCTCTGTACTCAAACGAGTTGTAACTAACTGATCATCGCCACGTAAATTAATAGCACGAATACCACGCTTCATTGGACGAGAAAAAGAGGTAAGAGGGGTTTGTTTTAATACACCGTTTTTGGTGGCCATCATAACAGATACACGCTCGTAAAACTTAGCCACTGGTAACATTGCCGTAACTTTCTCGTCAGGTTGCATATTAATCAAATTAACCAAAGCCTTACCACGACTGTAACGAGAGCTTTCAGGGATCTTATAAGTCTTTAACCAATGTACTCTGCCTTGATTAGTAAACAATAATATATAATAATGGCTGCTTGAAGTGAAAATCTGCTCAACAACGTCTTCGTCTTTAGTTTTAGAACTCATAATACCGACGCCGCCTCTATTTTGTTGTTTATATTCCTCTAAAGATAAACGTTTCAAATAACCGTCTCTTGTACACATAACAACAACGTTTTCTTCTGCAATCAAATCCTCTACCTCAAAATCTTCTTCTGAATCAATAACTTCAGTCCTGCGCTCGTCACCGTACTTGTCTCTTAACTCGGTTAACTCAGTCTTAATAATACCGTAACGACGATCTTTTGAACCTAAAATATCTTTTAATTCTGTAACAAGTTTGACTAATTCAGTTTTCTCGTCAGCTAGTTTCTTAGTTTCTAAGTTAGTTAACCTCTGTAAGCGCATATCGAGAATTGCTAAGCTTTGTTTTTCTGACAATTTAAACTGTTCAATCAACCCAGTCTTTGCAACAACTGCGTCAGCGCTTGCTCTAATAAGTTTTACAACAGCGTCAATGTTTTGCAAAGCAATAAGCAGTCCATCAACGATATGCATCCGGTCTTCAGCCTTTTCTAATTCGAACTTAGTACGCCTTGTAACAACACTAAAACGATGTTTAATAAATTCCTCTAGTAAGCCTTTCAAACCCATAATCTTAGGCGCATTGTCAACAATAGATAACATGTTAGCACCGAATGTTACTTGTAGTTGCGTGTTTTTAAACAGCTGATTGACAATGATCTCTTGGTTTTCGTTCTTTTTTAATTCAATAACAACACGCATTCCTTTGCGATCACTTTCGTCGCGGATATCACGGATACCCTCAATGCGTTTTTCTTTAACTAAATTAGCAATAGATTCTATCAATGTGGTTTTATTTACCGCGTACGGTATCTCGTCAATTATAACACGGTTTGGCTCAAACGACGTTTTACCCCTAACTCTAATCTTACCACGGCCAGTTTGGTACGCTTGAATAAGACCGGATCTCCCACAAATGATGCCGCCAGTAGGAAAATCAGGGCCAATGATCGTTTTAATCAATTCGTCAACGTTAATATCAGGATTGTCGATCAACTGAATTGTCGTGTCAACAACGTTGGTCAAATTATGAGGAGGGATATTAGTAGCCATGCCAACAGCAATGCCAGAAGTGCCATTAAGCAATAAATTAGGAACTTTTGCTGGCAGCACAGACGGTTCTTTTAAACTCTCGTCAAAGTTAGGTACAAATTTAACTGTTTTCTTATCAATATCTTGCAGCATCTCTTCGGCAATACGGGTCATCTTTGCTTCAGTATATCTCTGGTGTGCAGCTGTATCCCCGTCTACCGAATTGTGGACAAACACCCCTGACGCTAAGGCAAAGTTATGGGTTCCGTCGATTGTAAGATCATAGACGTCTTCTTTTTGATTAAGGTACTCAACTCTTATTACTTTGTGATTGTGAAGTTTGGCTTGTTTTATTTTTAAGGACATAAGCGAATCATCTTTTTTTAGATTCTGAGCTTCCTTGTAAGAACCATCTCGTAACATAAATCTATGATCGGGTGTACATTTGATCTCTTCTTTGTTATTTAAAGTTACTTTTATTAAAGATGCTGATTTTTTCGTCAAACGTGGCTTTTTTATTTCACCAGTTTGAACGAGTCCCTGGCCAGTTACTGTATAAGTATAATTCTTCTTTCCTTGATTGAATTCCTTTACTAAGTCTTTGAAGGATAATTTTCTTCCATCTGTTAATTCAACTTTTGTGTCACCTGTGAAACAACCGAAATTTCCTTGTCCGTTTACTAAGGGATAACGAAGAGAAAAATCTTGAGCCATTCTTACTAAAGCGTCATATACCGCAAGATCTCCGTGTGGATGAAAACGACCCAAAGTATCTCCGACGATCCTAGCACACTTTTTAAACGACTTATTTGGTTGCAGACCAAGTTTCAACATGGTATATAGTATCCTGCGGTGTACAGGTTTCAATCCGTCACGAACATCGGGCAAGGCACGAGACATGATAACAGACATGGCATAATCAATATACGCTTCTTTCATTTCGTCTTCAATCGGTTTGATAATTAAGTTTTCTGCCATGTTAAATATCCAGATTTTTTACCTCTTTTGCGTTTTGGAATATGAATTTACGTCGCGGGATCACTTCATCACCCATCAATGTAGAGAAAATGTCATCGGCTTGGATTGCGTCCTCAATCAGTATTTTTTTAATAGTCCTTGCCTCTGGATCGAGTGTTGTTTCCCACAGTTGTTCTGGGTTCATCTCGCCTAAACCTTTGAATCGTTGAATATCAATTGCTTTACCGTTTTGGGCAGTCGTGAATTCTTCAAGCTTTGCGTCGTCTTGGAGGTATTTTTCAATTTTTCCGGACTTGACCTTATACAGTGGAGGCATAGCCGCATACACATACCCTGCTTCAATTAATGGACGCATATAACGATAAAAAAATGTTAGCAATAACGTTCTAATGTGACTTCCGTCTACGTCTGAGTCTGCTGTAATAATGATTTTGTGATAGCGAACCTTAGTTACATCAAAGTCTTCGCCTGCACCGCCACCTATCGCTAAAATTAATGGTTGGAGCTTTTCGTTACCAAACACCTTGTCAATGCGAGCTTTTTCTACATTTAACATCTTGCCCCAAAGAGGAAGTACTGCTTGGGTTTCACGCGTCCTTCCGGATTTTAAGCTACCGCCTGCCGAGTCACCTTCTACAATAAAAATCTCTGATTTTGCGGGATCTTTTTCCTGACAATCGGCTAGTTTTCCAGGTAGGTTTCCTGATTCAAGTACCGACTTACGTCTCGTTAATTCACGTGCTTTTCGCGCTGCTTCACGTGCTTTTGCTGCGTTCATGCTTTTACTTAGAATCTCTTTAGCAATTGCTGGGTTCTCTTCAAAAAAAGTACTTAATTGCTCGTACATAACAGAATCAACTAACCCTTTAATTTCAGAATTCCCTAATTTCGTCTTGGTTTGACCTTCAAATTGTGGTTCTGGAACTTTAATTGAGATAATAGCACATAATCCTTCTTTCACGTCAGCGCCTGATAATTTTAAACCGCTGTTCTTAGTATCGTTTTTTCGTATATAATCGTTAATTGCTCTAGTTAATGCTGCAGAAAATCCGCTTACGTGCGTGCCACCTTCAATAGTATTGATATTATTACAGAAACTAAATACATTATCTTGATATCCTTCGTTGTATTGTAGTGCTATTTCTAGTTTTATATTATCTTTTTCTTTCTCAAAATAGAATGGTTTTTCAAATAATGGTGCTTTTTTCTTGTTAATATTTCTAACAAACGATTTTATACCGCCTTTGAATAAGTATTCGTGTTCTTTATTAGTTGCTTCTTCTTTTAATGTGATACTAATGCCTTTGTTTAAGTAAGCTAATTCTTTAATCCTTTTTGCTAATATTGCGTAATGTAAAACTGTTGTTTCAAAAATGTCTTTGTTTGGTTTGAATTGTACCGTTGTTCCTGACTCGGTTGTGTCACCAGTAACATTTAGTGGGGTTTGAGTTATACCATTTGCATATGATTGTTCGTGTACTTTACTATCGCGTTTAACTTTGACTTTCATCCATTCTGATAGTGCATTGACAACAGAAATACCTACTCCATGTAAACCGCCTGAAACTTTGTAATTCTTTTTATCGAATTTTCCACCGGCATGTAACACGGTTAATACGACTTCGACTGCAGGTTTGCCTTCGGTTGGATGCATGTCAACTGGAATACCTCTACCGTTGTCTTCAACTGAAGCTGAACCATCTTTGTGGATAATAATAGTGATTTTGTTACAGTGGCCAGCCATAGCCTCATCAATTGCGTTGTCTAATGCTTCGTATACCATATGGTGTAATCCGCGCTCTCCTACGTCGCCTAAGTACATTGAAGGTCTTGCTTTAACACCGTCTAATCCTTTCAGAACGCTTATAGTTTCTGCGCCGTATTGGTCTTTTTTAGTAGCTGATTCAGACGTTTCCATGGTTGAGATTCCTTACTAGCTGTATAGTGTTAACCAACAAATACATACTAGCTTTTCTAGGTAAAAATAATGGGCTTTTGTTTAAATAGTTTTCTGTGATAAACTGTACTCCTAAGGCGTGTAGAGGTGTTTTATAGAACTGTCGTATTACGTGGATGAGTCTTTATAAACAATATTGAAAATGGATACCTGTTAGTTCATAAAGAAAACAATATTGATAGCGTTAAAAGAAAAAGCACATCGGATTTTGGATACCCGGCCAGATCGGATAAAAAGCCCCTATTCTCATTCAGATTGCATCAACTAAATAAAGGATAAATTTGAAAAAACTATCTCTTTTTTCGAGAATTCTTAAACAATTCTAACATCTCTTCTGGGAACGGGAACACGATCGTTGAGTTCTTTTCTGCTGCAATGTCTGCTAAAGTTTGATATAATCTTAATTTTAGTGCTGAAGGGGATGTGTCTATCATCTGTCCTGCTTCAACAAGCGCTTTTGAGGCTTGTTTTTCAGCTTGTGCTAAAATAATACGTGCTCGTCTTGTCCTCTCCGATTCGGCCTGGTTTGCCATAGCTCTTTTCATGTTATCTGGCAATTCAATATCTTTAATTTTCACGTCTGTAACTTTAATGCCCCAAGGATCGGTTTCTTTATCAATAACTTCTTTGATTTTGAATCCGATTTCTTCACGCTTTGCTAATACTGTATCTAATTCCGCTTTACCGGCCATGTCACGTAGCGCTGATTGTGCTAATTGTGATACTGCATACTGATACTGTTCAACTTCTAAAATTGCTTTTTCTGCGTTTAATACTTTAAAGAATACTACTCCGTTTACTTTGATTGGTACATTATCTTGAGTCATAACTTCTTGTGACGGAATATCGGTTGTTATTACACGTACATCAACTTTTATTAATCGGTCAACTATAGGAATGATCCATCTAAAACCTGGTTCTTTTATGCCTGTATATTTTCCAAGACGTAGTTTAACACCACGCTCGTACTGTTGTACTACACGAATACCACTAAAGAAAAATAGAATGACTATACCTGCTAATGTGTATTCAAAGACCATTATGTACTTATTGGTAAGATCTCCTTAAAAAGGTATTGAATTTCAGGACGGATGTAGGTGAAAATTTTTTTTTGTATTCGGTAGCAATTGACTTTGCGTTGCGATACATCATAGTTATGGCCATACAGTCAAATAAACCTATGACTACGGCTCTTAGATAATCTTAATCAATAGAATTACTTATTTTCTTTTGAAGCTTCTTTATTTGATTCTGAACTCTTCATTTCAACGTAATGGCACTTACCACAATAAGTTCTATCTTTGTGTTGTGCTAAGAAATAACCTGGACCGCAACGAGGGCACGTAGGTTTCCGATCAAGTTTACCGTCTGAAACCGAATATTTTTCCCATAACTTACTTGGTACATGGTTCTTCAATTCTTTTTTTCCTTTTTCGTCTTTAGCCATTATTGCGTCTTCTCCTCAGCCTTTTCTTCTTTAGGTGTTTCTTCTTTTGGCTTTGCTTCTGGTTTAGTTGCTTTTTCTTCTGCTGGTTTTGCATCAGCTTTTTCTTCTTTTTTCTTCTTTGGTGGTTCAACGCGCAAAAGCTCATCTTTAGAACTATAAACAAAAGCATTAACCTCAACTTTGGACGCTCCGTACCGCTGATAAATTCCTTTGATACTAACAACCTCATCTTTTGCTTTACATTTTTTGGTAACTAAAGATAAAACTTCGTCTGTTTTCGGAGTCTTTTTCGTACCAGAGATTTCGAACGTATAATCAGTTCTTGACAATAACGGTTGTTTTTGTTGAGATCGAATTTTGATTTCCATTTTTATCTTGATTTGATTGCGTATTCACCGTCAGTAGTCATGTTCAATTGCTTTGCAATTTTTGATTTCTCTGCCTTCAAAACAAAAATACGACCTTTGAAACTATCACCAAACTGATGACCTTTACAAATAGGACAAGTGTCTTTGTCAACGAACAGTTTGCAGTTTTTACATACTTTTCTAGCCATTCTTTTTCTCCGGCGCTTTAGCCATCTTTTTAGCTTTCTTAATCTCATCTTCAATCCAAGAGAACGTGCCTAGTAACGGTTGTCTCATGGTTAGACCTACTTTTGGATTGTTTAAATCTTTATATGATAATGCGATTATTCGAGCACGACATAAATCACCTACTTTCAATACTCGGTTTGATTCCTTGCCTGACAAAACATTACTTTTGCTAAAACTTACAAAATCATCCATTGCTTGAGATACATGAATCATCCCGTCAATTGGTCCTATATCAATGAACGCTCCAAAATCAGTAATATCTCGAATTTTGCCCCAAACTACTTCTTGTAATTCAGGTTTATATGTTAACACCTTAGCTTCAGTTTCATAATAACTTGCGCCGTCCCCTGGGATAACAATACCGTCGTTTACAGACACTACTTCAGTAACTGCAAAAATAATACCTATATCTTTAGATAATAAATTTTCAAAATTCTCGCTCAAACACTCTGATACTGCGTCCTTTTTCTTCTTGTTTAAGAGTGCTGGCGGGACACGCACATGTGTTTTGATAGTGGTTTCGTAAAACATTTTAGGTTATGATAAGGTACTTTTTTTGACGAATCGTCAGGCTTTTTAATTGTTTGCTTTTTAACGATTTTTTTAAAGTTTGGTCGTGTGTGGCTACAATGCTATTAATCGGTAATTTTAGGAAACACTCGTCAAGCGTTATATTGTCTTTTGGGGTATGTTTGATAATCACTTTTTTCTTAGTTAACCATATACGTGCTACTACCTCGTTAGGTTTATTATTGAGCTCTTTTTGGATCAGGTCAAACGTTACTAATCTATACTTGAAATCACAAATTCTGTCTAGTTCTTCTTCCAATGGGAGCTTGAATTTTATACAGTCTAACACAAAAGACGTATCCAAGTAAATATCTTGAGTCATGTGGATAGTACGAGAAAAATGTTAATAAAACTTTGGATTAGGCGGTATTTTGTTCTAAAAATTCATAGATTGGTGAAAAATTAAAACTATGTTTACTTCTTTTTAGGGAACATGTTTCCTTCCATGAACGAAACTCCTTCATTAATCCTTCTAATGATTGTTGTACTTGGATTAAAGTATCGTTTGTATTGTAATAGCCTTCAAAATATAATGGCGCTCTTGGCAGGGAATTTTCGGAAAGAGAGAGAAAAGCGATTGCTTTTAGTGATATAGCACCATTTTTAGTTTTTTGTCCTTTGTGGTAAAAAATAGCTATATGGTCATATCCTGATTCCATTCTCTCCTGTATATATCTTGGATCTAAGGCCTGGGCAGTTGTTAATTGTGTCATTTTTAATCCTAAAAATATATTTTTTTGATAATATTTTCTCTTAATTTATCCTTTTTAAACTTTTTTCTTTTAATATAGCGAACTGACTTTGTATGAATAAAACCGGGGAAGAATCACCGAAGTAACTCTTCCCAGGGAAAAAAGAGGTGATAAAATTCAGAAGCATAGCTACTATATAAAGGTTACCGTCCTTGTCACTAGACAATAGTCATAAACTACGAGAAAGGCTTAAATAATAATACGTGCCACAAACAGTTATGAAAAAGGCCCATGACCATGTATATGACCTCATAACAGATGATAATGAGATTACTTGGCAAACGATATTACTCGATTTAGTCAAAAGTGAGCAAATGGATCCGTGGGATGTTAATCTGACTCTTCTAGCTCAAAAGTATCTGCAACGTGTAAAAGCAATGGAGGAGCTTAATTTCTTTGTATCAGGAAAAGTTGTTTTAGCATCCGCTCTACTCCTGAAAATGAAGTCTAATAAACTTTTGTTAGAACAGTTTCCTGCGTTTGATCAATTATTCGCGCAAGATGAAGAGATGCCTGAACATGAAGAGTTAATTGATGATGTGCCATTGCCACAAGCGTACGCACAAAAAGACATGAGGCTAACGATTAAAACACCTCAGACAAGAAAAAGAAAAGTTTCTGTAAATGATCTTGTAGAAGCACTAAAACAAGCACTAGAAGTTGAGCAAAGACGAACGAATAGACTGATCCAACAAAAATCAATACCTGATAATCTAGTTGTGCCTGTAAAGAAAATGGATATAAACCTTTTAATCAAAGATTTGTATGGAAGGCTTAGAAATTTTCTTGGGAGCCAAAAACAAGTTACATTTACTAATTTAGTTAATAGTGAAAAAAAAGAAGATAAAATAACGACGTTTATCCCATTGTTACATTTATCTAATCAAGATAAAGTACATTTAGAGCAGCCTAAACATTTTGAAGAGATTTATGTGCAACTCAAAAAACGTTAAGTCGTAAATTTCGTCGTCAACTGTTTTAGTGTGCAATGCTCTTGACGACCGGTTTCCATATTTCTTAAGGTGAATTTTTTGGATGCTATCTCTTTTGGACCTATCATTAACGCAAACGGAATACCTTTACTGTTGACGTAATCTAAATTTTTACTCGGACCACGACTCAATAAATCAATGTCAGTGTTAATGCCTTTGTCACGTAATTGTTTGGCTAGTTTGAACGCTTCTTGTTTGACTTCGCCTATCGGGATAATAAAAATTTTCGTGCTTGTTTGCTCGGCCGTATCCTTCATAGCGGTTGCAATCGTTTCGAGTCCAAAACTAATACCAACGGTTGGGTACGGAGTTTTTGAGTCTAGGAATTTACCTATCATTTTATCATAACGGCCACCTGCGCAAACTGAGGAAGTCACTTTATTGTTCTTTAAAAACCATTCAAACATAGTTCCTGTATAATAACCTAAACCGCGAGCTAACGTTAAGTTAATTGATACGTACTTGTCTAAGTCAAGTGCGCTAAGTAGACTGATTAACTCGTCTAATTCTGACGCGCCACTACGACTATCATCATCTTTTAGTGTTTCTAATAAGTAGCTCACTGTTTTTTTATTCGTTGACTGTTCTTGTATGTTTTTGAAAACTTTAGTGATGACTTGTTTGTCTAAGCCGATTGATTCTAGTTCTTTTTTGACTTTTGCTTGGCCTTGTTTTTTTAGTTTGTCAATGGTTAGAATTGTTGGCAGCATATCTTTTTCAAGCACTCCAGCTTGGCTTAGCAGGCCGATTAATACTTTACGGTTATTGATTTCTATTCGCACTGGAAGTCCTAATTGATTGAATGCATCAATTGTTAGTGCTAAACATTCTGCTTCTGCTTGCATATTACTTACACCAACAATGTCTGCGTCACATTGTGAGAATTCTCGCACTCTACCTAGTTTGATTGGTCCGTCACGAAACACTTTTCCTATCTCGTACCTTTTGTATGGGAACTTCATGTTCGGGTTCATACCGATAAAGCGACAGAACGGGACTGTTAGATCATACCTTAAAGCTAAGTCACGTTTGCCTTGATCTTTTAATCTGTACGTCTCTTTTAGGATTTCGCTTCCGCCCGCGTCTTTAGACGATAAAATATTATAGTACGCAAGAGTAGGTGTCTCAAGCGGTTCAAATCCGAACTTTTCAAACGTTTTTTTCAATACGGTTACAATCCGGTTTTTTGTGAGCATCTCACGACCAGAATAATCGTTTGTTCCTTTTAGGTTTTGAAGTTTCATTGTGTTATCACCCCCGTACTGTTCTTTGCTCTTAAGCTTTGTGTTTTTTGGTTGGAGACGTCACGAATAAGATCTCCCCATGCAATATTACTGTTCACCATCATCATTTGCATGACCCAAATCACCTGCTGTGCTTCTTCTATTATGTTCGTTCTGTCATTATTGGTGTACGCCTGGATAAGCTCAGCGCCTTCCTCGCCAAACTTTTTGACTAAACTATTATTGTCTCCTAACAAATTTGACGTCAGGGAGTTATCTATCGGTTGCTTTTTTCTTTGAGCAATTTGGTTGTATTGCATCTCCAGTGGATCATCCGTCGGTTGTTTGTCACTGACATCGTCGTCTTTTTGCCATGATGTGATAATACTTATATCACTTTGTCTAATCTCATTGAGCACTTCCAGTTGCGGATCTCTTGGAAACTTTCTTTGGGTGTCATCATATTTTAAGGTGTTCCCACTCACTACAATTTCAATCCCACAATCTGCTCGTTCAGGTATTTCGTTCTCTAGCTTGCCGTTTAGAACCCGGATCTTAGCATAAGATAATCCGTATGTTTCAGCTAGTACATCGAGAAAGTCTCTTGCAGTATATTCATATTTAGCATTAACAACTACGGTCAATGGTTTTTGAGCTAGCGCATCGTAGTTGGTCCCTTTTGCAGCAATAAAGCAGAGCGTTGGTCGTGAGTAGGTTGACGATCTATCCTTTATGATCCAATCAATAGTATCGACTAGGCGTAGTTTAGTATTGGATGTTCGTATTCTATATTCATCGAATAAATCATCTCCAGTGATTCCAAAGACAGGAACGCCACGTTCAGTAAATTCGTCACATAGCCCAGGAATATCTTCACCACGATATTTCAAAACTTCTATGTTATTATTCGTGCATACGTATCGATCAGAATCTTTTTGTTCTACCCCAAGGATCGTTAAAGGGTTAGGGTTCATTTGTGTAAACCCACTATTTCCGGGGACGAGTAATTTTTCTATCGATTCCAAATCTGCTCTTTTGACTAGGCGATAAAGTTTTTGTTGTATTAATCTCATTTTTCTGACCGCCCTTTAACTATTGAAATCAAAGTTAAATAGTAACTGTCAATGAATACGACCAGTGCTTTGCACCTTAGCCTCAAGTTTTTGTTTCATTTTTTATTCCTCCACGTTTTAAGCCCGCATGGCTTTTTTAATAGGGCAGAAGCCGGGGATTGAACCCGGTCCGCAAGCTCCACAGGCTTGCATGCTACCATTACACCACAACTACCATAAAATAGAAAACTAACTATAGAATTAATTGAATTTTTAAGAATTAAAGAGCAATAACTAGAACGAACAGTGAATACAACCAGCGCTCAATTGCGCCTTAGCCTTGTTAATTATGTATTGCATAAACTATAGATGAAATAATTAGTTTATAATAATTGCGGTGCCTATTTGAAAAATATATTTTGGCTTATTGACAAACCGTATTAAGGAAATCGTTTACTAAAGTTTCAATTGCAGCCAAATCTTTGTCTTGAGAGGATGCGGAATGTGTAATTTGATTCTCTCCAAATCCTTGCCAAACCGAGATCCCTTGAGTCTCATAAGACATATATTCAATATCTTTGATGGTTTTTACGTTGAAATCAATTCCACCTTCAGTCAATTGTTTTACAATATCTGCTTTACTTGCATCCACATCTTCCTGGCTTGTAAGTCGATAAAACAAAACACTTACCTCTCCGTCGTCATCACTGTAACCTACCCCATGACCATAGATGGGTACGACAGATTTTTCTGAGATAGAAACACTCGTAACTGGCACGTATGAGCTTTGCGATAGTGTCCCTAAATTTTTTGGAATTTGAGCTTCTGTTACAACATCAAAACAATTATCTTTTGTTAAAGTATCAAGTCTGTCTGTAGCAGTTTCACCATCTGATAAGTCGTCAACACCTTTATCTATTATATTATTGGCTTTATCAAATACTTCTTGAGCTTGTTCTTGTGTTGCTTCATTTTGTGCTGACTGTCCACATCCACCTAATACTAATAAGCTCACAACAAAAACTGATAATAATAAAATCTCTTTTCTTGCCATTAAAATTTATCTTTTTAATTGTTATATATAAATGTTAGTAACTACAGGCTAAAAGTAAATCCACTTTAGTCTTCAACAACAATCACATTAACTGGACACACTTCTGCGGCTTCTTTATTTTCTTTTATTTCTTGTGGATCTGTTAATTCCAACTCGTCTTTGTCTGTTTGGTCATTGTGTTTACATCCAATTAGGTCCGCTTTTCCGTCAGGGTTCATCTTCCAATGCATCGGTGCTGCCGCAATACAAGTGCCTGCACCAATACAATTTTTCCGATCATAAATTACCTTGGCCATGATTAATAGAAACGTTCTGTCTTTATATCTTCTTTGGCGACATCTAACTCTTCTAACATTCTTGTGAAACTATCCGTTAACTCTTTTCCGCCGCATAAATAAAAAACTTTGTTTGATACGTCACCTATGAATAACTCGATCTTTGGTATGTCTATTCTTCCCATCCCACCAGTCCAGTTGCCTTTTTCTTCTAGTCGTGTACAAGTAATGTAAGGCCTAAAAATTGGGTTTGGTTCTAATTCGTTTATCTCTTTTGAAAAAATTATTTGGTCAGGAGTGCGGACGCTATACAGTAAATAAATATTGTTTGGTAAGTTTTTGTTTAGAATGTAACGCCACATTGAACGAAATGGAGTGATGCCACTACCGCCGCATAAAAAAACTACGTCACGCTTTTCTGAGTCATCGAATACGAAATGGCCTAGTGGCCCTTTAATTGGGATGATTGCTCCTGGTTTTAGGTTACAGAGCAACGGTGACATCTTGCCGTTTGGGATTGCTTTAATAGTGAATGTTAAATCTTGATCAGTAGGAGAGGCAGACGTGGAATACGATCGATTATAAAATTGGCCATCACATTCCATTCTAAAAGAGAAAAATTGTCCTGGTTTAAACTCTAATTCTTTTGGTTTTTCAAAGATTAAGGTTTTCGTGTCTGAAGTTTCTGTTATTACTTCTTTTAACTTTAAGTTCATGTCGAGTAGAGTCATTTTAATCTTTTATTTCGTATAGATAATGTTTAATCTTCTCGTGCTTGTTACCTTTGGAAATAATGACAGCTGTATAATCATCCCTTCTAAAATAAGCGGCTCCGTCTGAGTCGGAGTTATATACCTGACCTAAGCCGGCATCTTTGTATCCCATGTCGTATACAACTTGTACCATCTGGAGTAAATTCGCTTTAGGATCAGTAGACACTAAGTTCTCTTCTAATAACTGACTTTTACTAATAGCCATAATCATAAAAGGCTCACTTTAGGATTTTAAAAAGATTTGGAGTTTCTATCCTAAATATTTGAGACCTTAAACGCACTCGGACAAACTTTATTTATGAAACAGTTCTCACAATCCGGTTTTCTTGCTGTACATGTAGCTCTACCATGAGCTATTAATAAATTAGTGAACGTTGTCCAATCCCTTTTGGGTAGTTCTTTCATTAATTCACGCTCAATAATGATTGCGTTCTTTGATTTAACCCATTTGAACCGGTTTGTTAATCGTATACAGTGTGTGTCAATTGCAATACCTTCAGTTATTCCAAACCCATGACTAAGCACTATATTAGCGGTTTTTCTAGCAACGCCGGGTAATGTTAATAATTCGTCCATTGTCCTTGGCACTTTACTATTAAAATCATTTTCAATCTTTTTTGCGGTTGCAATAATATTCTTTGCTTTGTTACGGTAAAAACCAGTAGATTTAACCAATATCTCTAAACGTTCTTGGGATACGTTTCCCAAGTCTTTTGGTGTTTGTAACTCTTTAAATAATTCTTTCGTTACGATATTAACACGTTTGTCTGTACATTGCGCTGAAAGTATTGTAGCTACTAATAATTGGAATGGTGTGTCGTATCGTAGCGCTGTTTTTGGGACGCCGTAGTGTTGTTTTAGTAAGGTGAGGATTTCTGTTAGATATTCCATCGTGTTATGAACTAATCCGTAATATATATGATTTCTGGAATCTGATAACAGATTAACGATGTCTTTTTAAACCAACAGAGGGAAGTTTTCTTTATATGGCTTATCTTAAGGTTGAGTGGGAACAGTGGAAAGCAGGTGTACTTTACACGAGCCGTTTTAATCCATGGGTACATGCTATTGATGAATCGTCTGATATGTCGGTTAATTTTGAAGACTGTTTGATCTTTATTATGAGTCAGTTTAAAGAAGGGACGAAGTTGATTCCGTCTATGGGATACATGGAATTGGAAGTTACAGGGGATTTACCTGAAAAAGAAAAACTAGTTTTGGAAGGAATTGTTGAATTGTATAACAACGCCCCAATTTTATATGATACGTTTCTAACCCCAACGCTTAAATAAAACCATTATTATAACGAACCTATGCACGCACTAGTAAAAAAAGATATCTTGTCAATTCTAACCTCTGCCTCAAAAGCACTGAAACAATCAAACATAACTACTCTAAGACAATTAAGCGACCAAACACTTCATAACGCAAACATCTACCAAGACCCAGAAGCAATAACTATTGCGGTTACCATGTACGCATTATTTAAAATTTATAGTCGACCCAATTACGCCAAATTACCAACTTGGACTACGTTCGACACTAATGTTAAAAATAATCTACTACACGCAAAACAACATTTAGAAAAAAACGATTATTCAGAGTTTAGTACTTCTTTAAAAAACATAACAAGTATAATCGACAAACTAGACAAAAAACTTCGAAGCTACTTAAAAGATGTAATTTACAGAGCCCACATCAGCAAAGCAAGTAGATTTTATGAACACGGCGTCTCAATTGGCAGAACCGCAGAACTGTTGGGCGTCACAAGATGGGAGCTCATGGACTACGTAGGAAAAACCGGCATCCCGGACAAGAAGTATAACATCACAAAAACTCCAAAACAGCGACTAAAAGAGGCAAAAGCGTTCTTTAATCAGTAAAGCAACATAATCTTTAAAAAAATCAATCCCTTCTAAGAACTTATGCAACAGCTCAAAGAATTAATCACTACTGCTAACAAACATATCAGAACTGCAGACCATTTAGCGTATATGACGTATCCTTTAATAAAAGACCCAAAACTCATCATCAAAATAGCAGAACATGTATACCACGCAATGAAAGTAGGCATTGAAGCAGTAGTATTTTACGAGCGACTCTACAAACGAATTAGCCAAGTAGGAGACGAGTTCACAGCAAAATACGACTTATTCAAAACTAAATGCGCTAAAAGATACGCAATTGACAGCACCCAAATACTTGCTTTTGAAGATCTTAACACAATACTTAAAGAACATAAAGATAGTCAAGTCAGTTTTATAAGGGAACAAAAACTAGTTATTTGTTCTGATCAGTTCCAAAATATCCGAACATTAACCATAGAGAGAGTGAAAACCTTTTTAAACTTGGCAAAACAGTTTATTGTCAAAACTAATCAGATAGTACGATGAATGATACGCTTGATCTTACACGGTCCATAGAAGAGTTAAAGCGAGTGGACCATCAATATTTTGTAACGCTTAAGTATACAAGAACAGCGGACGTTATTTTAAACACTATCAAACGTATGATTTCAGCTATAGAATTCGGCGCTGATGATGTGCTAGCATATAAATTAGCCAAAAACAAAATTAAAGAAGTACCACCGACTAATAAAGAGCGAGTGGAAATGTTACAGAAATTTGGCTTATTAGTAAAAGATGTCGAATTTTATAATTTTTTGAAAAAGCTTGAGAGGGCAGAGTATAAAGGGGAAAATGAGTATAGGAAAGGAGTTGCTATGGTAACGTCTTTTGCAGAGGTGGATATTTTGGTGCTGGGTGAATATTTCGAACATACCCAAGCACTTATCGAAAAACTAATGAAAATAAAATGACTAGATTCATCGCTTGTGTATCAGCCAAAGGAGGCGTGGGCAAAACCACGACCGCTATTAATTTAGGCATCGCACTCAACCAGTTCAAACGTGATGTTATTATTGTTGATGCAAATACAACCACACCAAGCGTTGGTGTTAGTCTTGGCACACCGTTAGTTGAAACAGGGTTGTATGACGCACTAAAGAACGGTGCTGTTGAAGATATAATCCATTATCATGATTCAGGTACCAAAGTTATACCCTCACAATTAGACTTGAAAACACGTGAAGCAGTTAGTTTCGCGCAACTTAAACGGTTATTTACCTCACTTAAAGGCATGACTGATATTGCTCTATTTGATTGTAGTGCGGGCGTGAGCAAAGAAGTGTCGTTTATTATGAAGTTAGTTGACGAATTATTGATTGTTACAACGCCTGACCCGACCAGTGTTACAGCAGCACTTAAAACAGTGCGCATGGCTGAGGAGATGGGCAAAGATATTGTGGGCATTGTTGTTACACGCAAAAAAGGCAAGCTTGATTTGAGCAAGTCTGAGATTGAAGAGACAATGGGCTACCCTGTTATAAGCAGCATCCCAGAAGACGATTTTATAAGGCGCGCGCAGCACAATCAAAACGCGATCATAAGTCTGTATCCACGAGCTCCTGCGTCAATTGCTTATCGTAATTTAGCAGCGGTTGTTGTTGAGGAGCCGTATCATGAGCGTGTACCCAAAGACGGTATGTTAAAACGTGTTGTTAAAGCTATTCAAAACCGTTAAAAAAGGAGATTATTATTACAAACATGCATACACAGATTAATATAAATAATGTTTTACACAAATTTAGAGAAGAGGTTGCTAATCAGTATAGAAGAGAACTTCGAGTAAGTTCATATAACCGAATGGAACATGGTTTTACAGGGGAAACTTTTTATCAGTTATATGAACAACGGGGAAGAATAGCTACATTTTTCGGGCGATCTAAAAAATCTTTAGTTGAGATTACTATGAAACAAACACATTTTCTTGAATCTGATGATAGAGCTCAAGTGTCGTTTTCGGTGAAATTGCCAGATAAGAAAATCCGCTCAAAAGCGAGGGAGTATTTAGCTGCTTACGGCGAAGAGAACCGAATCGAATTTGTTTTATTGAAATCATAATAAGGCGAATCAAAGATCAAATCTAATGACGTTTGATGTTAATTGATACTGATCCGTATCGCGAGCATGTACTAAAGATGTCCAAGGTGTAATTGAAACGATTCGAAATAGTTAAAAAGAGTGGTTTTATAGGTTTATTATGGAATCTCAAGCACCTGCTATAGATGGTCTTACTACTTATCAAGTATTATCTCTTATAGGTCAAGAAGAACAACATAATTTTAAAAGGACACTTGAACCTGGTAGAATTACTTCTAAAATGTTGAATAAAGAGAACTTAAGTGATGAAAAGTATTGTTTATACGAACAGCCCAAAAGAGTATTTTTAATGAAACAACCTCTGAGCAATGGGAAGGTAATATTAGACGTAACTTTCCATACCAAAGAAACTCAAGACAGGGAATGTCCACAGACTTTTAATTTGACCGTATATCATCCCGATTTTATAGACACCGCCCAAAAATACTTAAGGTTGCATGCAGAACAAAATCACATGGAGTTTCATTTTTGTTTTAAAAAGTACTTTTAATTAGTCGGGTAGACAAACCCTTATCTTCAAACTTAATACGAACGAACACTTTATAAAATATTATATTCTATTTTTCTATCATGGCGGTTGTAGTATAGTGGTTAGTATACAAGACTGTGGCTCTTGGGACCCGGGTTCGATTCCCGGCTTCCGCCCTAACTTTCCTCAATATTGGTCATTGGCGATGCAAACTATTGTGCATTGGTAATGCAAGCTTTTATATAGTAGTAGATCTTAGAATTACTATGGTCTTAAAACAGGACATCAGAGAAACACTCAAAAAACAGATATCTGATCTAAATAAAAAGGAGAGTGGCATAAAGAGAGAAATATTAAAAAAAATTGACTTAGACGTCCCTCATGCGATAATTGTCTCGGGCATTAGGAGATGTGGAAAAAGTACGTTATTGCATCAACTTATGAAAAAGAGCGTTTACTACTTTAATTTTGAAGATCCTAGAGTTTTAAGTTTTAAAGTGAGTGATTTTGAAAAATTAAAAGAAATATTCATTGAGGTATTCGGTGAAAAAAAGATTTATTTTTTAGATGAGATCCAAAATGTCCCTAATTGGGAAGTTTTTGTAAGATCTGAGATGGATAGCGGAAAAAAGTTTGTGATAACCGGGTCTAATGCAACACTTTTAAGTAAAGAACTTGGAACAAGATTAACAGGAAGATATTTGAGGTATGAATTATATCCTTTTTCCTATAAAGAGTTTTTACAATTTACAAAAAAGAAAGCTTCAAAAGATTCCTTACGAAAGTATATGGAAAAAGGAGGTTTTCCTGAATATCTAAAGTATGACAACAGTGATATCCTTCGTGATTTATTGGATAGTGTCATTACAAGAGACGTTTTGGTTAGAAATAATATTCGAGAAGCCGATCAAGTAAAAAAAATTTGTATCTATCTTTTGTCAAACATTGGAAAACAGTTTTCACTAAACAAGTTAACGAAACATTTTGGTATAGGTTCTGTTAACACCGTACGTTCTTATATTTCTTTTTTCGAGGATAGTTATTTGTTATTTACGGTCCCAAAATTTGATTATTCTTTTAAAAAACAGATCGTAAATCCTAAGAAGATTTATTCTATTGATGTAGGATTATCAACAGCAAATTCTATTTCATTCTCAAAAGATAAAGGCCGAATTTTAGAAAATCTCGTGTTTTTACATCTCAAACGAAAATATGACGAAATATTCTACTATAAAAATAAATCTGAATGTGATTTTGTTGTAAAAGATAAAGATAAGATTTTGTTCTGTGTACAGGTTTGTTTTATAGTAAATGAAGATAACAAAATGAGAGAATCAAATGGATTAAAAGAAGCTATGCAAGATTTAAATGTTAAAAAAGGTTTTATAATTACCTTTGATCAAGAGGATATTATTGATGATATACCATTAATCCCTGCATGGCGTTGGTTCAGCACCTGACGTTTCAAGTAGAAATCATCAATATCCTTTTGTTTGGGAACTAGGCGAGGAGGTTAGGAATTTTCGCGGTTTCCCAACACGTGATTCAGGACCTATGAGCGGAAAAGAAGTCCCAGTTTATCCCGGTGCACGATACGAAGCGCACGTATCAATTCCGGACAAAAACATACATTATAAACTTGATTTTATGGTTCAATCATCTCTTGCGTTAAGAGTTAACGAGTAATCGTAAAGCTTTGCACTTGTTCAAACAATTCTTTTGCTTTCTTATTCTTTTCAAAGTGGTCTCTTGTAGGTTTTAGAATTTTATCAATATTTAAAGAGACCATGTTCTTCAAATCCATCGGATGTAGTTTTTTCTTTAAGTATACCTTTTCTAATTCACTATACTCTTTAAATGATACATCCCCTCCGAATTTCTTAGGTCGCTCAATCGTAATAGTTTTAAACTTTTCAAATATTAAGTATTTGCAGTATTCAAGTATAGGATTTTGTTCACTTATGCCTTCAGGGCAATAGGCTTTCTTTATCTTTTTGTCAATCATCTCTTTTGTATCTGTCATAAATATTGCTGTGTGCGGTCTTGATTTTGACATCTTTAATTCAAGTAGTCTATCTTCAACTTTTTTCGGCGGTTGTCCTAATCCCATTAACATATGATGATGTATTGCAACAGGCTTGTATCCGAACAATTTCTCGCCTAATTCACGTGCTAATACATTTACTTTTCGCTGATCCATGCCAAGTTGTGCGATATCTGCTTTTAATGTGAAAATATCTGCACATTGCATGCACGGGTACAAAATTTGTGAGGCTTGGAGTACTTCGCCGTCTTTTCTACCCATGATCTGGCCGCATCTAATAATTCGTCTTACGGTGCTGTGTCTTGATATCTGCATAACTTTCTTCCAGTACTCAGGGTCTTTGACGAGTTCGCTAGCCCACACAAACTTAACATTATCTAGGTCCATGCCGGATGCCTTCCAGATTTCAATTAAATATTTACCACACGTCTGAATTTTGTCTAAATCGCCGCCATATTTATTGTTCGCCCAAGCGTGCCAGTCTGCAACGAACATTTTGAATGTAATCCCCATCTTAGCTAGTTTATTAATTGTTAATGCTCTGATAACTCCTTGTGCTATGTGTGGGTTACCGCTTGGTTCAAACCCGTCATAAGCTATTAGTTTCTTTTTAGTTTCGAATAGCGTCTTTAGTTCGTGTTCAGTTAAGACTTCGTCTGCAAAGCCGTGGATAATACTTAGATTTTTAGTGAACGACATAAAATATTTTGATTATATTGTATTATAAATAATTATCTGTTCGTTTTTAATTGATTTTCTTGGTGATGTAGGTCCGTCACTTTTAATAAGATCGGCGTGACGATGGTTCCTAGGACGTCTAAGATAGCGAATATCCCTAAGACTCTCCACCAGAGAAGATCTACATCAAATCCACTCAAAACTAATATGATAAGCTCTAATGAAACTAGGAAGATAAAAATTAAAGTTGCTATCAAAAAAACATTAACGATTGACTTCTCTGACTTAATAAGAAGTAAAAGTGAGGCATGAGCAGATGAGAACGCAAGAATGATGGAAATAAAGAACAGTTTGCCAATCGTATCAAGTGATGAAAAATTAAATATATTCCAGATGAGAGAAGTAATAAACAAAAATCCCCATGCGGAGAATATCATACCCATAATGGCAAACGCTGAAAATCTTTTCTTCTCAAGGAGGGTGGCACAACATAAGCCTGTTAAACTAAACCCGCCAATAGTTAAAGTAGTAAGAAGAATATTAAGTTGAATTTCTCCAAAGTTACCTATTAAAAAAATGACGATTCCTAAAATTGCACCAATACTTAGCGATATAATAAGGCTTATCAAAAACATTTTTTTTATAGTAATATGATTTGACATTATTTTAGTCAATAGGTTGATTGTTTAAATAATTATCTCTTATCACAACGTTTATAATCACTTTTTCAGACATATTACTTCATGGATATTAAAGAAATTATTCGTACTTTAAACAGTTTACATGGCATTGCAAACGTACATGTTCTAACAATAAAACAAAAATTATACATTAAAGCTCACGAACAACAAGAAAACACGGGCGTACACACCTGCGTTCAACAACCGACTACGTTAGTTTGCACTCATGACGAAACGTTTAGGGAACCGGCCGGATTAATCGTAAAAAAAGACGGTCCAAAAACTATTTTTCCTCCAGTACCCTTCCCAGAGATCCCAAACTCTATTTCAAGTTCACCTAGTAACCATATACACAACTATCTAGTAAAAACTTTTAAACTAATATTAAAAAATAAAGAAGCTACATTACTTATCGGAATCTCTTCTCGCTAAGACGTAAACATCTTCTCAAAAAACCCTGGTTTTCTTATACGTAACGTCTTCGGATCACTTTTCCCTAAAATCTTAAAGAATTCTTTTTGTTCTTTAGTTAATTTAGTAGGTGTCACTACAATTACTTTTGCGAATATGTCACCTTTATGTTGTTCATGTAAGTGCGTTATCCCTTTGCCACGTAATCTAAATATGGTATTTGTTTGCACTCCTGCTGGAATATTAATTATGACGTTATCGTCTAGCGTAGGCACAGATAATTTACCACCAACAACTGCCTGTGATATACTAATCGGAATTTCTAGCTCTAAGTCATACCCGTTACGCACGAACCGTTTATCAGGCTTAACTAATACGTTCACGTATAAATCACCACTACCTCCTCCACGAACACCGGCTTCACCCTCGCCACTTACCCTTAGAGTCTGGCCGTGATCAATTCCTGCAGGTATATTAAGTGTTACTGTTTTTTCTTTGTCAATACGACCATCTCCGTTACATGAATCACATTTTGATTTAGCTATCTGACCTGAGCCTTGACACTCTCGACACATCCCAATTTGTGAGAACACTCCAAGCATGGTTTGGCGAGTTGTTTGAACTTGCCCTCGCCCATTACATGTTGTGCATGTAGTAAGATCTCCGTCTTTAGCACCGGTGCCGTTGCAAGTATTACATCCAACTAATTTGTTTAGGTTGATTTGTTTCCGTGTGCCTTTGGCAGCATCTGCAAAACTAATTTCTATATTAAAGCTCATGTCTTCGCCGCGCAAAGAGCCTGAACTCCCCCGACGCTGACCTCCAAAGAACGCATCAAAGATCGAGTCACCGAACCCAAACCCGCGTAAAATATCTTCGAAATTAGCACCACGGAAAATATCTTCTTGTGAATATTGACCTTTAAACCCTTCGGGTCCGAACTGGTCGTATTGCTGACGTTTTTCTTTGTCCGACAAAACCGCATACGCTTCGCTAATAGTCTTGAACTTCTCTTCTGCGTCCTTGTCTTTGTTACGGTCAGGATGGTACTTTAAGGCCAGCTTTTTATACGCTTTTTTTATTTCTTCGTTTGAAGCTGTCTTATTTACACCCAGGACCTCATAATAATCCTGTGCCATCTTTTAAAATAAAAAGGATTAAACCCTTTATTTCTTCGGGTTCTCCTTTTCATCAACTACTTCTGCGTCAACGACGTTTTCTTTTTTGTCGTCTTTTGTACTTTTTTTGTCTTTAGCACCTTTTTTTTCAGCTTCTTGAGCTTGTTTTGCTTGCTCTTCAGCTGCCTTTTGGTACATTTGCTGACCTATCTCTTGAGCGCTTTTTTCTAGTGCTTCTGTTTTTTCTTTTATCTTAGCTAGATCGTCTGATTTAAGTGCTTCTTTTAGATCAGTTACTTTTTTGTTTAGCTCGTCTTTGATCTTTGCTTCAATCTTATCTTTGTGTTCTTCAAGCATTTTCTCAGTTGAGTACACTAGTGTTTCTGCACTATTTTTCGTTTCTATCTCTTCTCGCTTTTTCTTATCTTGATCAGCGAACTTCTCTGCTTCTTGTTTCATCTTCTCTACTTCATCTTTATCAAGCTTTTGCGAGGACGTAATCTTTACAGACTGTTCTTTGCCAGTGCCTAAATCTTTTGCAGATACGTTTAAGATTCCGTTTGCGTCAATATCGAATGTAACTTCGATTTGCGGCATGCCTCTTGGCGCTGGTGGTATTCCTGTTAATTCAAACCTGCTAATTGATTTGTTGTCAGCTGCCATCTCACGCTCTCCTTGGAGTACGTTAACAGTTACTGCGGGTTGATTATCAGCGGCTGTTGAGAACACTTGCGTTTTCTTTGTAGGTATTGTTGCGTTACGCTCGATTAGTTTAGTGCAAACTCCGCCTAGTGTTTCTATACCTAAACTTAGTGGTGTTACGTCTAAGAGTAAGATGTCTTTCACATCTCCTGCAAGGACTCCTGCTTGGACTGACGCACCCGTTGCAACACATTCCATTGGGTCAACTCCACGCTCAGGTTTTTGGCCAGTGGCATCTTCAACAAACTTTTGTACTATTGGCATACGAGTTGGCCCGCCTACTAAAATAATACGGTTGATGTCGTCTTTTGTAAGCTTTGCGTCTGATATTGCTTGCTCGACTGGTTTCCTACAACGTTCAACTATGTCGTGTACTAATTTCTCTAGTTCTGACCGTTTAAATTGCATACTAAAGTTAATCGGTTCCTTATCTTTTGATGCTAGATACGGTAATTGGATGTCTGTCTCAACTGTTGTACTTAACTCAATCTTTGCTTTTTCTGCAGCTTCGCGAATTCTTTGCATTGCCGTGTCGTCGTCACTTACATCTACATCATGCTGTTCTTTTACTTTTTCTACAATATGATTCATCAACGCTTCGTCCATGTCGGTTCCACCTAATTGAGTGTCGCCGGCAGTAGATTTAACTTCAAATATTCCGTCGCCGAATTCCATGATAGTAACGTCAAGTGTTCCGCCTCCGAAATCAAAGACTAATACTTTCTGATCTTTTTCTTTCTTATCAAGACCGTACGCTAAAGATGCTGCAGTCGGTTCATTTACGATTCGGACAACTTCAAGTCCTGCGATCTCTCCTGCGTCTTTTGTTGCTTGACGTTGGTCGTCGTCAAAGTATGCAGGCACTGTTATTACTGCTTTTTCAACTTTCTCGCCGATGAATTCTTCTGCGTCACGTTTGATTTTTTGTAGAATAAATGCTGATATTTGTTGCGGTGTATATTCTTTATCGTTAATTTTGTATTTGAAATCTGTCCCGATTTTCCTTTTGGCTGCAAATATTGTTCCTTTAGGGTTACTTACAGCTTGACGTTTTGCAGGCTCCCCTACTAGCATTTCTCCGTCTTTTGTGAATGCTACTATGCTTGGGAACGCTTTCCCGTATAAGCTTGCGCCTTCTGCGCTTGGGATTATTTTTGGTTTGCCGGCTTCTATGAATGCCGCGGCTGAGTTTGAGGTACCTAGATCGATACCGATTATTTTTGTCATTTTGAATGACCTCCGTTTGTGTTTTTCTCTTTTATAACACTCTTTTTGGACGGGTCTTGCTGATCGCTTTTCCCGATGATTACTTTGCTTGGTCGCAGTATTTTGTCACCGAAGTGATACCCTTGTTGTACTACTTCTAGCACTTTATTTTCTGCGCCGTCTATTGTTTTGATCACTTCGTGTAGTGCATGATCAAACGTTTGCCCGATTGTTTTTATTTCACGGATACCTTCTTCATCTAGTAATTTATCCATTTGTTGATGTATCATTGTAAGTCCTCTATTTTGTTTATTGTCTGGTATTGCCCTCTCGAAATTCTCTTTGATTGCTATAAATTTGAGAAATAATTGACTTTTAGCGTTTTGAATGGTTCTTTGTTGATCTTTTTCAACACGTTTTATGTAATTTTCAAACTCTGCTTGAAGCCTTTTTAATTGCTCAAGATAACTTTCGTCTTCCTTTTCTTGTTTTTTCTTCAGTTTCGGTTGTTTTATTTTCATTGTAATAATGTCAAGAGGTAGTCGCGCATATAACAGGAAAAAGAGGTGTTCAAACCCATTTTACACGCGATCTAGCCCCTATGACTATGATTTATGTTATCTGTCTCGTTGACTTTAAGTCAACTAACACTATTTGTAGTATACATAACCTATATAAAGCTTTTGGTCTTTAGTGTTTATTATGTTCACAGAGATACGAAAAATCACAGTTGTAAGAGTTAAGAAACCACAGAAACATACGTTAAATGATGAATTACAATGGTTTTCAAATTCGTTAGGATTGTTTAACTTGCGAGACAAAGAGAAATCATGTTTTAGAATATTTTTAGAGTTATTGAAAGCTGCCAAAACTAACACTTCCCTTACAAGTGATGAGCTTGCGGAACGATCAAATCTTAGCAGAGCAACAGTAGTGCATCACTTAGCGAAACTTATTGACAGTGGATTAGTGACCGCACATAAACGTAGATATTTTTTAAGAGTTTCAAATTTGGCCGATTTAGTGGCTGAATTAAGAAAAGATGTTGCAAGAATTCTAGATGATTTAGACGAAGTTGCACAGGATTTGGATCAAGAGTTAGGGTTGCAAGAACAAAGTAATTATTGATCAAGCCCGTCAGCTTCTTTGACTAATGTTTGGGTTGTGAGCTTATCAACTGTCATGGATTCTTTGCCACAATAAGGACAACGGCGCATTTGAGTTGGAGATTTTACACTTAACTTTTGGTAGTTACAATTTGCACATCGATAATTAGTTTGACTCTCCATTATACACTAGAAAAAAGAACTTGTTTATATGTTTGTTGGAATTTTCCATGCTTCTTGTTCTCTCCAATCAATGTATTGGTAAATTTCATCCCCAGTCTGTCTTAAAAAAATTTTCTCAAGATTCTTGAAATCTGATAATCCACCTCTCGGTGTATTTGTATAAATTAAACCATGACCAAGTTCCATGGATTTAGGACCACGAACCCAAGGTTTATCTCGCGGAAATTCACGTAACGCTTTTTTTAATTCAGTATAAATTTGATCAGTTGTCAATTCAGTCTCCCCTACGATTTCGCGTTGATATCGTGCTTCTAAGATCAATGATTCACCCCTTGAGATGGTAAATGTACCTTCGAATTTTTCTGTACCTTCATAAGTATCAACGCCTGTGAACCCGTCTTCTATGAAAGGGCCCATTTGTTTTCGACCATCAGGAAGGTCTATTGGGTCACGATTTTCGTAACTTCCCTTTAAACGATAAGCTACACAAAAATTGACCAGTTGTTCTCTTGTGAAATTTTCCATTATCTAATATGTTTCTCATGCACAGTTTCGTATTCGAATAATTCACTATCAGAAAACCATAATCTTATCTCTGTATCTGCTTCCTCTGTTGATCCGGATGCATGAATTAAATTTTTAACCGCAATCTCTTTTTCATCTGCGTAGGCCATGCTTACGTGTGCGTAGTCGCCTCTAATTGTTCCTACGTTTGATTGTTCAGGGAATGTATCGCCGACAATTTTTCGTACAACGTTTACAGCACTTATTCCTTCAAGAACTAACGCGACTACTGGTCCTTCTGTAATATAAGATAGCAGCATATCACGTACTTTCTCTCCACGTCTCTTAGCAATATCGTCAGTGTAATGTTTTTCTGCAAAGTCTCGCTCGGCGTGAACCATTTTCATGCCTATTAATTTCAATCCTCGTTGTTCAAATCGTTTAATTACTTCGCCTACTAAACTTCTCGCAACGCCGTCTGGTTTTACTAATACTAGTGTTCGTTCTATCATTTTTTTATTTTCCTTTCTCGTATAATCCTGACCATTTTAATTTACGCGGTTTGCGTTTTAGTTTGGTCATGTTTTTTTGACATTTGCTAGAGCAAAAATGCAATTGTTTGCCTGTGTTTTGGATTAGCGTTGTCCCTGTGCCTATTGGTATGTTTTTATCACAACAAATACAGTTTACCATTAGCTTCTCCTGTTTGTATTAAGTTGTCTTGCTTCAATTTCAGTTTCGCGCAGCATTAAAATATCGCCAATTTTGATTGCTCCTTTGACGTTTCGTCTAAGAATTTTACCTTGATCTCGTCCTTCGAGTATTTTACATCGAATTTGTGTAACTTCGCCTCGAGCACCAGTACGACCAACTATATCTTCAACGGTTGCACTGAAAGCTTGTGAGAATCTTACTGCACCGCCTTTTTGTGCGGATTTTTCTTTAGGTGCCCCTTCATTTTGACCTTTAACAGGTTCTTTGCTTTCTTGCCCTTGATTTTCTTGTTTTTCTGCCATTATTCTGTCTTTTCTTCAGTTTTTGGTTTGATTGTCATTGCATCAATTAATTTTCCAGCTTCGCCTGGTTCGGTAACAACTACTGCGGATGTTCCGACTGGTAAACCTGCTGCGGACCCTAAATCTTCTTTTTTCTCTACAGCTTTGCATACTACTTCCTTTTCTTTACATAACGGTTCTAAATGCATGGTTAATTCTGGCGGGTTAACGTCTTTTGCGTACGCGACTAATTTCGCTGAGCCACGCTCGATTAATTTTGTAACCTCGTTTATTCCTTTTTTGATCTTGCCTGTATTTTTGGCTACTTCTATAGCCTCAAGTACCTTTTCATCAGCTTGTTCTGCCATTTTATGATAAACCTCCTATCATTGGTTTTAAATGTACTGTAAGATGTAGGTTTTTAAAGCTTTTTGTAATGGGTTTTTAAGAAAAAAAAGATAGGGGAAAGTTAAAACTCTTTCCTTACAAATGCGCCGATAGTAGAACTAACTTTAGGCTTTTTGCCTGTTTCTAAGAGATCAGCCGCTATGCCAAATTGATATCCTTTAGTTTCTAAACCGAGACGTATTTTTTGTGCACTAAAATTATGACCTTCCTTGCCAAAGTTCGTTACATTTTCAAGTGATGTGAAAAGTCCTAGACTGTCTGAAAGCTTTGGTCGGTATTGTAATGCAATGACATTTTCAGAATCAAAAGGCTTCGTTAGCGGTACTGTAGATGCCAGATAAGTGCTTAGATCCCCCTCTTCTTTGAAATACTGCAACCCTACTCTAGGCACAAAGCCTGATTGAGGTGACAATTGTGCTTCTCCGACTACATCGACACCTTTTCCGATTGGATAACTTATATCTACTACTCCAAACGTCTTGACTTTTTCTTCTTGATCAATCGTTGCTATGTTTCTTGCAAAAATACCAACTTTAGGTGCTAGTTTTCCCATAAGTTTAGTATCAACAGTAGTGGTTTTTTGCCCTCTTATCAGTTCTTGTATACTATCTGCACTGTGTCCTCGTCCTGCAGTCATTAACGTTCCCATAATGGCTGCTCCTGTAATTAATTTTTTTAACATTTTATTGTTTCCTCCTAAATTCGTACAATTTTAATTCTAATTTATCCACAGAATCATCTTGAAATGATAGAGGAAGCACTTCAGAAAAAAGTACTTCTATACCATAACCGTGCTTGTCCGCAATTTTTTCTATTACTTCGGGATGTGCATAATTTGCTGAACCGAGTAATAATCTTCCTTTAGAGGTGAGATGTTTAGAGGATTCTGAAATGTAGGTTGACAATCCATCAAAGTTGTGATCAAATGCAGCTCTAAGAAGAACCTCATCAGGCTTATATTCCAGATTAAACGGATGGTTCCAGAAAATGATATCATATTGATCACTTTCAGATAAACCGCTATAAATATCCCCCTCTACTACCTTTCCTGCTAAGCGATATTTATCAAAATTATGTCTTGTGTTAGCAACAGCAGCTGGATTAATGTCCGTTGCAGCTACGCTTGAGGCACCGTTACGTCCTAAATGTACGATTACTAGACCAGTACCTGATCCTACTTCTAAAACTGATTTTCCAGATGCTAGACTTTGAGTTTTTTCTGCATACCATTCACTATCAGTAAAATATGCAGGTGAGAAAACACTTGGGTGTATTGTGATTTGTAGACCTAAACGGTCACTCGTCCACTCGTAGGGTTTTGTGTGTTGACTAATGTTATCGTATACTTTATACAATTCTTTAAACCAATTAATTCTATCCATCTTATTACTTCAGAGTAGTATTCTTAAGGCTCTTAAAACTATGTGGGGTAGTAGTATACCATAAAGCTTAAAAACTTCTAAACGGGGTGATTATCTATGAATCTTAAGGAGCTTAGAGAGTTAGGACTTAGTGACGGACAGATTAGTGTTTATTCGGCAGTTTTGGATTTAGGGATTTCGTCCTTAAATAAAATTCAAGAAAAAACTGGGATTGAAAGACGACATATTTATGATGTGCTTAATAAACTAATCGAGCGAGGCTTTATTACCTATACTATAGAAAAAGGAAAACGAACTTATCAGTGTACTCATCCAAATAGTATATTAGATGAGGTGAAAGAAAAAGAGCAATCTTTGAAAGAGTTAAAAGGAAAGATACCTCAGATGAAATCACTTTTTACCCTCACAAAGCCAGAAATTAGAGCAGAAATATTCAGAGGAAATGAATCGATTAAAGCACTTATGAATGAATCTTTAGAGTATAAAGAATCATATTGGATTGGTGGCAATTCTGGGATCGAATCTACCCCTCTTAAATATTGGTTTAAGCATTGGATGGAAAAAAGAGTGAAAAATAAACACATGCTAAATGACTTGGTGGATCATGGAGTTTCTCTCATTGGACTTGAGCCAAGGGATATAAAAAAACACAAAAAAAACTATTACAAATATTGCACCCTCCCAAAAAATATGAGTTCACCTATGGTCATACTCATCTTTGGAAATAAAGTTGCACAAATACTTTGGGGGGACCAATCGTTTGCCTTTGTTTTAGAATCAGACAAAATAAAAGACTCGTTTATGAAGTATTTTAACCACTTTTGGACTGATCCTTGGTAGTAGTTATATTTCTTAAGTGAGTTATAGAAAAAATTTGTTTGATGGACTATTGATTCATTTTTTCCGTTAGTAACCATTTCCATAACGGTATATAGGCTATATCATCTTTCACTGTTTCTAAGTCTTTAGTAATCAGAATCAATTTAGTAATTCTTTTTGGAAAAGCTACCTTGAATTCTTTGAGGCCATCAATCTCGCGATTTTTGATTTGGTTTGTGTAGGTTACGTTGATCGCTGTCAGTGTTTGATTTGGTGCCTTTACAATAAAATCAACTTCGCTCGTTTTTTTCCAATAGTAGACATCATCCCATTTACGTTTTAGTGCAATAAGAACTATGTTTTCAACGAGCTTTCCTGTGTCTTTTGAGAACGTAAGACTTACCGCGTTTCTTAAGCCTGTATCGATGCAATACACTTTTGACGGTAGTGTTTTTTGCTCTTTTAATGAATATGAGAAATGGTCCACGGTGAAAAATAAAAATGCCTCTTTAGCATATGTGACATATTCTTTGATCGTGTCATAAGAGAGGCCAAGCGCGTTTCTTATATTTCGGAGTGATATGATTCCTGTCATGTTGGTGAGGAGAAACAGGAGCAAATCTTTTGTTTTTTGAGGGTGTACGTTATAGCGATCAATTATGTCTTTATAGAGGATGTCACTAAAGTATTGTTCAAGGAGTTGCAACTTATAGCGCTCTGGTTTAAGGATGATTTCTGGAAACCCCCCTTTTTTGATGTAGTGGGAGAGGGTGTTTACGATTTTGTGTTTTGTTTTATCCTGTATGATGCCCTTGCTTAGTTTCGTTTTGTCATAATTGATGTTTTTAAAACGGAGCAATTCACTAAAACTTAAGGGAAATATTTCGAAGGTAAGGTTTCTACCAGTGAGTAGCGTGCTATATTCTTTTTTTAGGAGTTGGGAAGATGAGCCAGAAATAACAAACTTAAGATCTTTTTTTAGATCATATTGCTTTCGTATCCACGCCTCCCAGCCTTTTTTTTTATGAATTTCATCAAAGAAGATATAGGTCTTTTTATTAGGATTTAACTCTTCTTTATAGGCTTGATATAAGTCTTCTAGGGAGTCATTTCTCAGCTTTGGGTCTTCGAAATTGATAAAAAGTATTTGTTCTGGTTTTGTACCTTTATCAAGTAACTTACTGATCATCTGATACATCAACGTACTTTTACCTGATCTTCGAATTCCAGTAATGATGATGATTTCTCGAATTTGGATGGAATCTATGATGTCTTGGTAGTGTGTTCTCTCTTTGCCTTCGAATGCTTTAATCAAATCTGGTTTCTCCCACCAAGGATTCCATTCATTGAGTTTTTCCAGTTTCATATGTTACACTATAATGTAACAATAAGTATATAAATGTTACGTTTCACTGTAACATTGGGATATTTTGCAGATAAGAGGTATAAAAAATTGCCAATAAAAAGATTTATAAAAACAACTTTAGTAGTGTGTACATAGATGGTAAAACTAGTAATTAACGATGTAAAAACTGGCAAAGCGTATCAAACTGAGGAAGAAGTTAATCCTTTTACTGGAGTACGTTTAGGTAAGAAGGTGGACGGATCAGCATTTGGTTTGAAAGGCTATGAATTACAAATCACTGGTGCTAGTGACCAGTGCGGCTTTCCGCTTCGTTGTGACTTAAAAGCAACTACTAGAAAAAAACCATTATTTGTCCAGGGCGTAGGTTTGAGAATAAATGCACGAAACGATAGACAAAGAAAAACAGTTTGCCCAAACGACATCAAAGAAAATACTTCTCAAGTAAATCTTAAAGTATTGACATACGGCGATAAAAAACTAGAAGATGTTTACGGTAAAAAAGAAGATAAGTCTGAAGGTGATGAACAACCTAAGGCTGAAGAAAAACCAAAAGAGGAAGTAACAGCAAAACCTGCAGAAAAAGAAGCTCCAAGGGCTGAAGAGAAAAAGGAAGCTCCTAAAGAAGAAGGAAAACCTGAAGAGAAGAAAGATAAATAACTATTTCTTTAACTTATAAATCAAACGTTTCAAAGACTGTATTTCTTTTGTCAAGGCTGAGATTTCGTGTTCGGATTTTCTATTGACTGCATAATCATATTCAGACCTAATTCTATCACGATAAGATTCACGGTTTTGACTCATCAATATTATCGGAGCTTGCATGGCAGCTATACAAGACAAAACAAAATTAAGTAAAATAAACGGGTACGGATCCCAACGAATGAATAAAAAATAAACGTTCGCACCTATCCAAAGACCAATGATTATAAACACTGTAATAATGAAATGCCAAGTTCCACAATAGTGCGTTACTTTATCTGCTAACCGTTGTCCAAGCGTTAATTCTTTACGATTAAAGACTGGATGCTTCCCCTTTTTTTTATGTAATAAACTATCAAACATCTAGTTTAGTGTATACCGTTATTATATTTAAGCCTTGCTTTTAGTCTATACCTTCTCCCGACCACCATAATCCTTAAGATAAACTCTCTAATAATAAAATTCTATGGACAAAAAAGAGATTTTATTCCCGTTCCCGGATTTTCGTAGCATCCAAAAAGAGATGATCAAAGAGGTTTGCGACCAACTAGAAAATAACCACGATTTAATCATGCACGCACCAACCGGTCTTGGAAAAACTGCTGTTTTGGGCCCGGTCATTGCGTACGCTAAACAACATAAGAAAAAAGTATTCTTTCTAACTCCAAGGCACGCTCAACATAAAGTTGCGGTTGATTTGATTAAGATGATTAAAGATGTTTACGGTGAGCGTGTTTATACTGTTGATTTTTTGGGCAAGAAACATATGTGTTCGCTCATCAAACCAGAGGATACAATGACCTCAGGCGCGTTTTATAATCTTTGCCGACACCAAAGACAGCAAAATATGTGCGACTATTATACTAACTTTTCCTCATCTAGGAAAAGTTTCGAGCGAAAAGCGTTATTCAAAGATTTAAGGTTTAAGAGTCCGCAACACGCAGAGGATATGAAATTATTAAGCACTCAGGCTGGATTTTGTCCATACGAGGTGGCTGCTCAAATGGGCAAGAAGGCACAAGTTATCATAGGAGATTATTATTATTTGTTCGCTGAGAGTGTTCGCGATTCATTGTTTAACCGGTTACAGATCAACATTGAAGATTGCATCATAATCGTTGACGAGGCGCATAATCTAACAGACCGTGTAAAAAAGTTTCTTACGTTTACTTTGAGCACCGGCACTCTTGATGCAGCCATGAGCCAAGATCAAAAGTATGGTCTAGGGTTAAAAGATTTATTGGCTACTATGAAAACAAAGTTATTAGCTCTCAAACAACATTTAAGTTTTGGCGAGCAAGAACAACGGATTACAAGAGATTTGTTTATGGTGGACGACTCTGTTATCGATGAGCTTGAATTAGCGGCTGAAGCAATCGTTGACCAAGAACAGCAAAACCATTTCCTCTCTATTTCTCATTTCCTTGAAGGTTGGACTGATGATGATGAGGTAGGTTTTTTGCGTGTTGTACAATTAGAAGAATCCAGGCAGGGTGATCCAATAATTCGTATTAGCAAACGTTGTATTGACGCAAGCAAGGTTGTGTCTCCTCTAGCAAAAGATGTGCACGGGTTTATACTCATGTCTGGAACCTTGACTCCTATATCCGTATATCAAAAGATGTTAGGTTTAGATCACGCACAAGCCATAGAGTTTGAGAATCCTTTTCCAAAAGAAAACGAGCTAAACATAATATACCCAAGAACTACTACTCGTTTTGAACAACGAAGCGAAGCTATGTTTGAAGATATCGCTATTGTGTGTGCTAATGTTGTTGATGCTGTTCCTGGCAACTGCGCTATCTTTTTCCCAAGTTACGCTTTGATGGCTGAAATTAAACAACGGTTTGAGACAAAATGTAAGAAAACTGTGATGGCTGAGGTTCGTGACATGAGCAAAGAAGAAAAGGCTGCGTTCTTAGAAAAATTCAAACGTTATAAGGATCGTGGGGCTGTGTTACTGGGTGTTGCTGCAGGTTCCTTTGGTGAGGGGATAGATTTGTTTGGAGATTTTTTGAAAGCTGTTGTTGTTGTTGGTATGCCGTTTACAAGACCCGATTTAGAAACTCAAGAGATGATCGAGTATTTTAATCGTAAATTCACAGGCAACGGTTGGGAGTATGCGTATTTATTTCCTATGATTACAAAGACGTTGCAGAATGCTGGGCGTTGTATTCGTTCAGAAACTGATAAGGGTGTAATTGTTTACTTGGATGAGCGGTATAGTTGGCCACGTTATAGAAAATATTTTCCACGGGATAAACAAATTAAAGTAAGCCTTAATCCAGTGAAAGAAATTCAAGAGTTTTTTGCAGGAAAAAAGAGCTAAAGGGTTTTAGTTTGGATCATTCTGATTATGTCTCTATTAACATACTATTATGTCTTTTATAACATATATAAACCTTTTGATTTATCGTATGCGTTTAGCTGCTGAGGTTTACTCTCAGCATACTGAACGTATTTAGCCCTCTTAATCTCCATGTAGCAAGCACTGACATGGTTATTTCTTTAATTCTGGCTCCTTTCTTATTCCATAAACTACTTATTTTTCGTTGGACTACTATCTCGCGTAGTGCCCTTTCTGCTTTGTTGTTTGTTGGCTCGATCTCTGGATGGAGTACACATGTTAGCCAGTGCTCTTTGCCATTCTCTATTTTGTTTGCGAATTTCTTTAGCTCTGTATGATGTTTACATGTCTTGATCCAGAGATCAAGTTCTTTTAGACACCAATTATATGTGCGTGTACGGACTGTTTGTATTGTCTTAGTTGTTATTTTCTTTATCCGCTTAAAGATTTTATTTAGTCCACCATAAAGCAGCTTTGCTTGCTCTTTACCTTTTTCAGCTAGTACTTTTGCTTCGCGCAGGAGATGTGCCCAACAGCGCTGAATTCGTTCAACGCATTTAGGATAGCTTGTCCATCCATCACATCCGAGCAATCCCATGAATTTTTCACCTAACGCTTCTTTAATAGGTCCTTGACCTCTTGATGGTCTAATCATGAACAAGATAGCTACTGTTGCTACAAATGTCCAGACCCAATGTTTTACACCTTTAATCTTATGCCCTGTCTCATCAGCATTTACAACTGCTGCATCCCTTACCTCTTGCTTAATCTTTTCATAGACTGGTTCAATCTGATCAGCCACTCTTCTTGTGATGTCTAAAACTGTTGCCGGAGTAAGCATCAGTCCATAACGGCGATTGAGTGTATCTGTAATTTTCCGATCTGGAAGTCTATCTTCAAATCGCATGAGTGCCACTTCTGCTTGAAGATTTGGACCAAATCTTCCTTCAAATGGTAATTCTGGATCAGTAGGAGTAATGTCTTGTTGACAATGATTGCAAAAATAATAAGGGATCGTAAACTGTGTTATCTTCAGTGGCTGAGGATCAGGGATGTCTTCAATAATCTGTTTCCTAACAATTCTTGGTCTTCCTAAATGTTTATCACAGTCTGGACAACGCTTAAGTGCTAATTTTTTGAAGCGATTGGGTTTTGGTGTAGGTCGTGTAGTTCCTATGTGGCCAAGCGGTGCACCAATTTTTCCACCCGTTCGCTTCGGTTTTGGATATCGCCCTCGTCGTTGTGAGGGCGGAGTATGTGGATTTTCATAAAATGCTAATCTTTTCTCTAGCTCAAGAATACGTTTATCTTGTAGCTCAATGCGCTTGAGAAGCTTTTCAAAGAGCGGTCTACAATTCTCACAAACCTCTTTTTTCATGGATTAAATCCATGAATTTTAGGATTCTTCAGCCTTTCGGTTTTGAATAGCTAAACGCATACGATTTATCTTTAAACTAGTCTTTTTGAAAAATTTATTCCGGCGCTCGGCCGCTTCCGCCGCTTGCTAACGCTAATGCACCTAAGACGTATTTTTTTAGAATAGGTAGATTATCTATCTTTGTGATCTTTTTGAAAAGTACTTTAGGACGGAAGTAAAATTCTTTTAATGCCCGACGCTGTAATGCTTTTAATTCCTCAGAATCGCGACTGTTTGGAGTCCAGACTAAGTTATGCTCAGAAAAACCAGACCAAGTCTGATAATTATCCCAGTCTTGTGACTTGATCTCGCCTTTAGCAAGAACTTCATCAAACATTTGTGTACCAGGATAAGGAGTGCATAAAGTGAACTGTGCCCAGTCAGGATTGATCTCTTTTGCGAACGCAATCGTTGCTAAATCGTCTTCTTTGGTTGAGCCTGGAAGACCAATCATGAAATAACCGCGCGTTTCAATGCCTACTTTTTTACATACTTTAAACGCTTCTTTGATAATCTCTAATGTAGAGTCTTTTTGGATGCCGTCAATTAATTTTTGAGTGCCGCCTTCAACGCCGAAATGCATGCCGCAACAGCCAGCTTCTTTCATTTTGTTTACTAGTTCAAGATCTATTAGGTTAGCACGCGTGATACAGTCCCAGATTACTTTTTCATGTAGGCCGCTTGCAATAATTGCGTCACATAGTTCAATGGTCCTCTCTCTGTTTAAAGTGAATGTATCGTCTCTGAATAAAATCTCTTTTGCGCCGAACCTCTCAACTAACATTCTTATTTCTTCAATTACGCGCTGTGTAGAATGCATTCTGTAACCTGATTTGGCTGTTGCACAAAAAGTACATCTATATGGACAGCCGCGTGTAGTTACCATTGTGTATGCAGGAAGACGCTTATAGTATGAGACAGATGGCCGGTACAATTCCATTTTGATTAAATTACGATCAGGTATAGGGAAGAAATCTAAGTCTTGAATTTTGTCTCTCTCCTCAGTTTGAATAACAGTACCCTCCTCAACCTTATAGACGATCCCTTTTACTTCACTTAATGTCATTTTTTCTGCAAACGCATCAAGCAACTCTTTGAACGTAACTTCTGCTTCACCGACTGCTGCAATGTCAATAGACGCTTGTTCTTGGACTGTTTCTTTTGGTCTTAGGGATGGGTGTGACCCTCCAACTATAACTTTCGTGTTAGGATTAATTTTTTTTGCTATTTCACAAACTCCTACGGCTTGGCTATACATGGCAGTCATCATGGCAACACCAACTACATCGTATTTTCCTTCACGAAATTTTCCTTCTAATTCTTCGTATGAAATACCTTCTGCCTCGCAATCTAAAACTTCTGCTTGATGACCGTGCTGGTTCAAATACGTTGCAATATACAGTAAACTTAACGGTTCTGATTTAGGGCCGACTTTTTTACCTAGTTTTTTCCAATAACCGTTATCCAAGGATGGCATTACTAAAACGATTTTCATTTTTTTAAATCTTTCATTATTATACTTAGCTGTTCACCAAGTACTTTAGGAGTTGCGTTTTTTTTAAACGTTATGTATCCGTTCTCTGCTAACTTTTGCCTAAGTGATGAATTGTTCTTTAAGGTAAGGATTGATTTGGCTAAACTTTGTGGGTCGTTAATCTTTGAAAAAAGTACGTCGTGGTTATCCGTTAGTAATTCTCTTGCTGCTTTTGTGTCTGCTGTAATTAATGGTACTTGCATTGCTAATACTTCGTATGCTTTATTTGGGATTACTCTGTGAGTTTTTGGAGTGTCGCCGAAAATACCAAGGCCTACGTGGCTTCTTGAAATGAATAACGGTATCTCGTCTGGTTGGAGTGAACCAAGAAACGTTATGTTAGTTAAACCCGTTGCTCGTAATTTCATATTACTAAACAGTTGACCGTCCCCTGCGATCTTAAACTGGATGTCTTCTTCTTTGAGTATACGTGCAGCTTCAATAATTACCTCCACACCTTGCAATGGAATGAACGCGCCGTGGAATTCAACCGTAAATTTATCCTCTTTTTTTATGTTTGGTAATGGAGTAAATAAACTGTCTAATGCGCCTATGTAGAGTCTTTTGAACTTTTCTTTAGGAACTTGGAATGTGTTAACGAAATAATTGATATGTTCATTTGTGTCAAGTAATGTTACATCTGCGTGTTGGACGCTTTGTTTGTCTAAGAATTTTAATACTTTAGCTTTGACGGAATCTTTTTTGACTGTTTTTTTGTTCTCAACTAACGTATTATACATAGACATGTAAGCGTCAAAAATAACTGGTTTTTGTGTGAAGAACTTAACTATTCGAACTAATGGGTGGCCTACGAATCCGACTAAAATAATATCAGAGTCTTTTTTCTTATACAAAAACTGGACGAATTTAGAGATGTTTCTTACTATTCCGCTATTGTGTGATGACGAACAACAAATAACCTCGTGACCGTTTTGTTCTAATGCTTGTTTGATGATTTTGTTTTTGATGTAAAACTTGCAATTACAATAGAGAAAACAGACTTTCATTTGATAAAAACCAGATTAGGAGAGGAATTTAAAGGTTATGGCTTATAAATAAATTAAAACTCCCAACAACAACACCCAAACAATAATCGCTAATACTAACCGTACGTCATGTATAACTAAATGCGGCCTGCGTGCTATTTTTGATCCACTATAAGATAGTTGTAAAAACCTAAATATTGCATACATCGCAACAGGTAGAGTAATAATCGCATACGGTATCTTATCAGAAAAACTATAGAGCGTGTACGAGATGATAAGTGTTGTTGTGATAACTGATAGAAGACTATTAGTTATGGACTTATTATAGAATTTCAAGACAGGTTTGTGCTCAGCTGCTTTTTCACCTAAATACATCAAATCAGCGCGACGCTTTGAAACTGACAAGAATAAAGACAAGAAAAAAGTACAAATAATAAGCCATGGAGAGATTGTTGCGTCTAAAATGAACGTGCCGCCAATAGCACGTAATACGAAATTAACACCGATTAATAAAATGTCTATGAACGGCTCGTTTTTGAGTACTAAAGAATAAATAGTGGTTAAGCTAAATAAACTTGCAACGGTTAAGAAAAAGTATATCGATAAACCAAACGCTAACCACAGCGAAATGACTAACAGAATCATGGCTAGTATAAACCCCTTAAATACACCTACTTCACCTGAGGCAATTGGACGCGTCTTCTTCTCTGGATGCAATCGATCTTTGTGTCTATCTAAAATATCATTAAATATATAATTACTTGACGAAACTAAACATAAACAAATAAACCCTAAAACCGTTAGTATTATTCCTGTTACGTTGAAAAAATCGCCTAAAAAAAATAAAGGCAAGAAAATTACCAAGTTCTTATACCATTGATAAATTCGAATCAAAGAGAGGTATTTACGTAAAAAAACCATGATAAAAAGGCTTAAACTTAATTTTAAAAGGTTATGAGCGTAGAGTATAGTTATAAATATGGCTAGATATTACTATTTGTATGGCTAAAAAACTGTCTAAGAGAAATAAAACAGTACTACAAATCATTGGACTGCTTGTGCTACTCTGGCTTGGGTTACAATTACTTGTACCTCTTTTGAATTCACCGGCCACAATAGAGTTCTTTGAAGGATTAGGAATCTTTGGGCCAGTTGCAATAATTCTTTATTTTGTTGTATCACACATTCTCGTCCCACTTACAGCAACACCAATAACAGTCATGAGTCTTGTCTTATACGGCGGTGTAGTCACCATTATTTTAATACATATTAGTCAAATGATAAGTGCTGTTATTAATTTCTGGTTGAGTCGTAAGTACGGTAGGAAAATTATCATTAAACTAGCTGGGAAAAAAACTATGAAAGAAATTGATAAGTTTGTAAATATTGAAGCAACAGAAGTATTAATACTTGCAAGACTCTTTGGGTTTCCAGTGTTTGATATCTTGTCTTATGCGTTTGGGCTGACTAAAATTACCTTTAAGAAATATTTCATCTATACAGCAATCCTTGCGCCAATACCGTTTATTGTAATAACACTTATTTGGAAAGACTTTAATTTAGCAACTGTTAGTGGTGCGTTTTTGTGGATGGGGACCATTACCGTTACGTCTTTAGTGTTTATGTTCTTTTCGTGGAAGTATTTGCAAAAACAAAGAAAATAAACTTATCCATAAACTATATAATCAGTCTTTAAAGGTGTTTTTTCTATGGTTAAACCTGTTGTTGCGGTTATGAAAACAAGTCCTAATACTGTTGTAAATGATTACGGGACATTGATGGATCTTGCTAAGTATAAAAACTTTCTAAAGAAGAAATATGAAACACTTTTGAAACTAAACTTATCTTGGTCACTTTTCTATCCGGCTTGCTCAACACCGCCATGGCAGTTAGACGGAGTCTTAAAAAAATTACAAAAAGATGGGTACAAAAACCTGCATCCAGTAGAGAATAAAACCGTCGTTACAAAACCGTGGCTTGGGGCGAAACAAAATAAATGGTTGCCTATTTTAAAGAGATATAATACGCCGTTTGAGCCACTAACAGACGTTGAATGGGTACGCTATAAACCTAAATTCAAATCACTTGCCATAGAAGAATTATTTCATGGACACTGGAAAATACCTAAGATGTTTCTTGGGAAAAACGTAATCCAGATGTGTACAAAAAAAACTCATGGCCACACCCAAATGACTGGCTCGATTAAAAACGCGTTCGGTGGTCTTATAACAGAACGACGACACCACTCGCACAAAGTCATTGACGAAATTTTAGTTGATTTATTACGTGCACAACAAGACATACACAGTGGTATCTTTGCTGTCATGGACGGCACAGTGTGTGGGAACGGTGCTGGGCCAAGGACAATGGAGCCGGTAATAAAAAACTATATCTTAGGCTCTGGAGATTGTGTAGCAATAGACTCAATAGCTGCAAAAATGATGGGGTTTGATCCGATGAAAATCGGTCACTTAAAGCTTGCACACGATCAAGGGCTGGGGTGTGCTGATGTGTCACAAATTGAAGTTGTTGGTGAGAATATAAGTAATGTTAACTTTAAGTTTCATACGAAAAAAAGTCCTGTCATATTCTTTGATCAAACTCTGCGTAAGAAATATCCAGTGTTTGAACCGTTACTCTTCCACTCGCCATTATTTAAACTGTGCATCTTAGGGAGTGCGTGGTATCATGATAAATTGTGGTATCCAACTATCGGTAAAAGAAAAGTTAATGCTTATTTGAAGACAGAATGGGGACAGTTGTTTAAGAAGTATTGAATTCGAGCTATTTTTAGTTAGGTTTAAGGCTTTCACTCCAATCGATTTAGGTTAACTTAATAAACTAAGATTAGCTAAGATTTATCACATGGAGCTACCTTCAGTGAGTAAAGGATTGAAAGGAACTGTCTTTGAAACAGGATACGAGGTTTTAGAAAATAACGGTCTAGCAATAGTGTGGATGAGTGTTGGGAATCCTTATTTTAAACCGAATGTGATTAGTAATCTGATTAAATTTTGTTCGAAAAACTTTTCAAATATTAGAATTCTAGCGCCTTTTGAGCCCGCACAATATACCTATAAAGCACTTGGTTATGCTGAGAACAAAGCAAGAAAGAAAGCTCGGTTAAATTCTAATAGACTCAAAAACCATACAATAAGGATATTAAGACAACTTAAAAACAAAGACTTAGATATTTTAATTGTTGACTGGGATGCTGATATTTTATCTAGCAAAAAGTATAAACAATCTTTGAAATAAGTCCAAAAACTCTATTCGGAAAATAAACTCTTTCATGACGACTGTAATAAAACGACTAGGCAAGTCTTGGAGGGAAAGACGAAAGAAGATGTTGATTTAGAAGATGCTATTAAAATTGGTGTAGTTTATCTTCTTGAAGAGATTGCTTTTGTTTTAGCTAGTCCGTCCATCTTTAAAGTCTCGAAAACAGCCTATATTTATCATAACCGATGGCAGATTTATGAAGATCTTGTTAATGGTAAGTATGATGGGAAAGCTAGACGGGATATAGGTTTTCTATTAATTAAGTAACAAATACAGACTCATCTTTAAGCTACCACTCAAAAACCGCTCTATACAACACGCGAAAAAATCTAAACGTATCTTTAATCGGATGAATAGTACTTGTTTCTGTGTCGTAAATAACTCTAATAGGAATTTGTCTTATTTTATATTTATTTTTAGCAGCTTTAATCAATATTTCAGACTCTAAATCGTACCGTTTCGAAACTAATGTTATATTTTCTAATACTTCCTTTTTTATTGCTCTATAACCAGATTGTGTGTCTTTTATTTTAGTACCCGCAGCTAAACTTAATAACCTTGATGAGATACCGTTAGTCATACGACGGTGCAGGGGCATGCTTGACTTTCGTTTCTGTCGAGTGCCAATAACAATATCTATACCTGAATCTATCTCTTTTAAGAATTTAGGAATTTCACTAGGATCGTGCTGGCCGTCTGCATCTAAAAAAATAATCGGATCATACTTGTTTTTAATACAATACTTAATACCTGTCTTTATGGCTTGACCTTTGCCTTTGTTTGTTTTGTGGTTTAATAGTATAGCTTTGGTTTTCTTAATTTCATTTAACGTGTTGTCTGAACTGCCGTCGTTAACTACTACTATATTTTTAACATAACAAAAAGTCTTGTCAATTGTCTTTTGTACGTGCTTCTCTTCGTTATATGCGCAAATTAAAGCGATTGGTTTTGCCATGATCTTAATTTAATTGTAGTCTTTAAAAGATTAGCTATAAGTTATATTCTAAACCATACAAAATTTTAAAATACTATTGTACAAAGTTATCATCATGTATAAAAAAATTAGATTTACTAATAATAAAGAGGATACACGTATTGATAATTCTAGTACACTTGACCAGCACTTGACGGTAAATATAGGGCACGTATACTCATTCCTTAAGGCCGAAAAAGGAAAACATATTGTTAATACATCAGTTAATTCTAACTTGTTAATTGGCGGCGAACAACTAAGACACATAGATTTATTTTATTTAACTCAGACAAGCACTAATCTTTACTTAGGGACAAAATATGAACGTGATGAAAAATGGTTGCTTAAAGGCAAACTTAATCTTGAAATAGTGGTTACTTCTGGTGATGATGAAATATTAGATGATAGTAGAGGTGATAGTAAGTTTATAAAAAAATTAAAAAAGAGTATGCCGCTTATGGCTGTTGAGTATGATGTTGATGTTAGTGAGAATGGGAATCTGACTGTTTATGAAAAAAAATTAACATTCGTTTATGGAAAAAATATGTTTCCTTAATAATACATAATCTTTTAAAAAAAGTCTCAAGACATTATCCATGTATAAAAAAATAAAAATAACCACTTCAATAGGTCCAGTAAGCTCAGATTAGACCTAAATTCAAACAGAGCCTTTTTCAATTTTAGATCGGATGATTTTTGCAGTCTTTATACCTGATTCCAAAGCCGTATTCATATTCCGAATCTTTGGGTAAGTTGTTGCAATACCCGCATTAAATAACCAAGGCAGTGGTGACTCTTCTTTGGGCATGACGTTTGGATAGTTGACATCATAAATAGGGGACGCAAAAGGTTGCCGGTACACCACACTATCTAAAACTTCGACGTTTGGATAATATTTTTTTAAAGTTTCAATATATTTCTCTTTAATCTCGTCATCAGTCAGTTTGAAATCATCCCCTGCACCACCGTACCTTGAAACCCAAGTAACTTTATCTGGATACTTATCATGCAACCAAGAATGTTGTACAATCATTTGAGCGTCTTCACGCAAAACATTATGCCAATAGAAATCAGATATAAACTCCTTAGTCTTAATGATAACACTTACCACAGGACAATATTTGACCTTTGCTAACTGAGCCCTATACGAGTCAGGAATGTCTCGGGAAAACTGCAGGAACGCAGGAACTGGAGCCGTGTTAATAACTATATCAAAATCATACGACTCTTTATCAGTCTGGATGGTTTTGTCTCTTAAAGAAATAATAGAACTGTTCTTATGAATGGTAACACCACGCTCTAACAACGATTGTGAAAAATTATTGATGAATTTATCCAAACCATTCTCTGGAAAACCGAATGTGCCTAAAAATTCTTTGGCCTTCAGACGGTGAGCAAACTGTTTAGCTGAAATTTGTTCTAATGGAATACCGAATTTATTTCTAGCATATAATTCGTAAAACACTTTATTCGTAACACCCTTTCCGGCTACTTTATTTAACCAAGTGCGGGCGTTAAGCGATTCAGAAATCTTTCCAGGATTCATTAAACTAAACACATACGCGCCAAATAAACCGTACCTAAATCGTTCATATAACGATAAATAATCAAACGTAAGCAACCCTGTAGGTTTGGTGAACGCGTACTCTTTATTGTTTGCTAGCATACTCATAGTGATTCTTTTGAAATCTTTAACAGGACAATCAAAACGTTCTAGGAATTTTTGTGTAATAAAATCATGGTCAAACACATGGTGATAATACCGAGGGACAGAAACACCGTTAAAATCAAAGCTCGCAGCCAAACCGCCTAAATGATCAGCACGTTCAAAGATAGTTATATCATGATCTTTACATAACACGTCTGCTGCAGATAACCCTGCTAAACCACCGCCAATAATACCAATTCGCATAGAAATAGTTCCTAATAGCTGTTTTTTAAGGTTGTGAAATGATGCAAAGTATTTAAAAATCTTTAGACATGTTTAATATAGGTGGTACACAGCGATAAGTATTGGATAGATTTTGTAAATCGTGAAATACAAAATGAAAAAAATAGTGATTACCAAATACCGTCAGTAAGACCGGTGTCTGAAAACATATATCAACCTATAAAAAATGCTCTCTCTTCATTTTATTCGATTATTAATGATTCACTTATCTCCCTACTAAGTCTCTTACCAACACCAAAAGAGAAAGTTACAAGCATTGAAGAAATATGCGCACAACAATTCTTAGACGCAATTGAGATGGGAGTAACAAGTCAGGGTATAGGAGGGAGGCTTTATGTGAGAGGTGTCCATAGTGACCAAGTAGCAATGAGGGTCCGACAGACTCTCGCAAAGAAAGGATCTTTAGAAAAAGTATATCAGAGTGTTAGAAAACCTTTACTACGAGCGTATAACTTAAGTAAAGACCAACAGAGAAAACAAATTAAGTCCTTATTTGAGTTATTTCCATCAAACAAACGACTTAACAGTGATCTTAAGAGAAACCGAATTAATTAGGATTTTAAGTCAACAATTGCTTTGGCCAAGTCACCGTCACTTTTCTCTAAAGCACCCTTAGCCTTTTCTAAATCAACACCAGTTTGGTCTGCAACCATCTTAATATCATCATCGTTAATTTTAGGACTAACACCTTGCTCGGTTTCTTCGCCACTTATCTGGTAAGTTGTTTGGCCCATCATATTTACTTTGGCAACATTAGGGTTCAAAATAATAATTTCTTTATCTTTAGTTCGAATAATAACTTCGGTTGCGTCTAATTCTTCTTGTTTTATACCCATCCGACGCATAGCCGCTTGCATTTGACGTGGGTTCATTCCAGGAATCATACTAAACAAACAATTATACTCCTTTATATAAATTTCTTTCTGACTTTTTAAGTGAATCTTCGGATTTAACGCCGAAAAGCTTATTAATTAGTTATACTTCATGTATAATTAAAATGGATGCCAAAATCAAAAGGTGGGGGAACTCTCTTGGGGTAATATTGCCAAAGAAAATGGTCGACGAAAATAAGCTCAAAGTTCATGATACAATTGAGGTTGTTATAAAGAAGAAAAAGTCGTTTCTTAATTTTTATGGTGCGTTAAAAGATAGTCCTGAGTTTGATGATATTATGGGAGAAATCATAAATTCAAGAAAGAATGAAAAGGGGAGAAAAAATGTATCTTTTAGACACTGATGTCATAGTGGATTTCTTACGAGAGAAACCTGGAAGTAAGGCCAAGATACAGAAACTTATGAAGAAAGGGATCATGACAACATCATTTAGCTTCTATGAAATACTATTAGGTGCAGTACTATCAAACCGTGCAAAAAAGAATATGGAGGTTGTAGCGTCTGTTTTTTCTTCGCTTGACATACAATCATTTTCCCCTATGGATGCAGTAACGGCGAGTCAAATTGCTGCAAAACATAAGAAACAAGGAAATTGGCCTGGCATTGTTGATACTTTTATTGCAGCTGTGGCAGTCACTAATGATAAAACAATTGTTACAAACAATGAAAAACACTTTGTTGGTGTAGATGGATTAAAGATTAAGCCTTGGTAATAGGGTTCTAAATTCTCTTTAGACTACTTTTCAAACAATTCAACTAAACGTTGTGCAAGCAGCACACCGGGCAATTTATCAGGGTCAGTAAAGTTAGCATCAAACACACCAAAATCAGCATCCTTTAACACGTCCGGATCAGCAGACACAGAAATATCTGCAACTTTTAATAGATCGATGTCGTTTTGTCGGTCACCGATTGCGATTGCTTTGAAAGAATCGGCATTGATTTTTTTATGTGCTGTCAAATATTCTCCGATTTTAACTAACCCTGTTCCTTTGTTCACATCCGCAGCCCCTATGTCATATGCTTCACCGTTCCATAAACAATAATATGGATAGTCTTTCATTACCGATTCAATTTCGGGTACACGTTCTTTACAGTGAATAGTTAAAATAGTTTCTTTTGGTTCGAGACCAGAGAGATTAGGGTCTGTAATTTTCATGAGTTTCTCTTTAATGTTGTATAAATCATGGATAAACGCAGCTTTGTGACCTACTGATACCTCGTCAGCAATAATATTAATACGACCACCGTTCTCGCCCTGCAAAATAAACGAATGGTTAGCAGACTCCATGCCAACTAATGCGCCGAACATATTCTTAATCGTTAACATACTCCGACCTGATGAAATGGCAACATTAACATGATCTAATAACTTCTTTGCCAAATCAATAAAGCGTTGCGGTGGATATTTTAAGTCATAGGTAACCCGATTCTTCTCTGCCAAAATTTTAGTGCCACGTGGAACAATAACACCGTCAACGTCAAACACAACCAAACTCAAATCTTTAATATCGTCAACTGTCAACTCTTTTAAATCTTTCATCTAATACAAAAATAATTGGGAGGTGATATATAAGGATGTTGGGTATAGACTTCATATAATATTATTATTCTATG
>NYZO01000107.1 GCA_002687185.1 archaeon
AATAGTAATAATAGTTGGGATATTCTCTTCTTTAAGTGTCTTAAAAGGAACGATTACGTTCGTGTTGTAGCGAGTAATATTAGCGTATGTTTTACGGATTTGATCTTTGGTTTTTGTTTTTGCGAAGATAGCGTTCATTCTGTATTTGATAAATGTTAGTGATCGTAGTTTTTTGAGCTGAGTTTTGATACGACAATCGATACGGAATAAGTACGCAATATTACATGTTTGGGAAAGATTAAGCTTCTCAACGCTCGCGAATGAGAGTCGGCTGTCTGCGTCGTTTAACACATAACCAATGACGACAAGGTCAGGGTTTAATGCTTTGATTTTTTGCTGGTAAGTCAACACCTCTTGTTCAGAAGTATATCCAAGGATACCAAAGTTAAGTACCTCGGATTCTATGCCATTTGTTTGTAATGCTTCTTCAAGCAGAACTGGGAAGGTTTTGTTCTCATCTATTCCGTAACCATAAACAACAGAATCACCAAGGACCGCAATCCGGAGAGATTTTTTTTGCGGGCTAGGCATTTTGCCACGAAATCCTAAGCTATTAATGTTATTCGTTTCGTCAAGTCTGCCTGAGAATGTGTTATTTGCCCGTAGCTCATAGCCTAAGATATCAGAAGTCTGAAATGTACCATGCTCAGCTTGATACTGACGGTTCTCAAACGGATCTTGGTAGGAAATGATTCGTAATCCTAGCTCAAAAATGAATAGTACGAACAATAAACTTACTAAGAGAATAATAACATTAATCATCCAAGATTGACTTCTACTTTTCATCTTTTTAAAAAAGGGAATAAATAAACGGTGAAATCGCGCTGCTTTGGCTAAAGATAATAAGAGCGCCAATTAAGAGGAGTAATATAATAATTGGAGTGAGCCACCAAGCTTTGCGTGTTTTTAAGAGATACCACATCTCACCTAAAAATGATTTGTTACCTTCTGTCATCTGTAAAAAAAAGATTCGTCTGTTTTTTAATCTTTCGCTTCTTTTTCACTATCCCAAGCATGTTGTAGATTGTCAGATCTTTTGATCAAAAACTTATCCATAATGAGATAATCTATCCCTGTGCCCATCATACAACGATATGCATCATAAGGAGTACACACAATCGGCTCACCTCGAATATTAAATGAAGTATTAATCAAAATAGGTATACTAGATAATTTCCCGAATGCTTTGATGAGATTATAGTAGTTTGGGTTTTGGTCATAGCCTATTGTTTGTAGCCTGCCTGTGCCGTCAACGTGGGTTACTGACGGGATCCGTTTCTTCCACGATTCTCTTATAGGATAAACCATCAACATAAAATCAGTAGACTCAGGTAGAGGAGTATCGCACTCAAAGTAAATATTTGCGTCATCTTTGCAGACAACAGGAGCGAACGGTCTGAACTGTTCGCGGTGTTTAACCTTGGTGTTTAATAGTTTTTTTGCCTGTTGATTACAGGGGTTCGCTAAAATACTTCTTGCGCCCAGAGCCCTTGGCCCCCATTCCATTCGGCCTTGAAACCAACCAACTACTTTGTTGCTGTAGATTAACTTCGCCACTGTATTAGTCAATTCCTGTTCGTTGACAATCTCACGGTAATGTATATTATTTTGATCCAAAAACTCTTTGATATATGCTTTTGAAAAAGATGGTCCAAGGTACGCGTTTTGCATATGATAGGTTCTTTTGTTCCCTAACAAGGTATGATAAATATAAGAAATAACACCGATACTTGTACCGCCATCTGATGCGTTAGGTTGGATCCAAACTTGTTTGAAAGGAGTTTTTTTGAGAATTTTGCCATTAAACACACTATTGAGCGCAACACCGCCTGCGAGAACGATGTTTTCAGATCCTGTTACTTTGTGCACTTGACATAGTATGGTTATAAGTATTTCTTCTGTAACTAATTGGAGGGCTGCTGCGATGTCTTTATGACGTTGTGTTAATGCTGATTCTGGTTTTCGAATATGGCCGTTAAGTAATGTGCATAATGCTTTGGAAGGCATCCTGTTAGTATAGTGGTACTTGAAATATCGTATGTTTAACCGGAACGATCCATCGTCTTTGAGATCAATTATTTGCTTGAGTTTAGCATAATAGGGGTTTGTTTTTTTGTCCATATTACCATAAGGACTAAGGCCCATGACCTTATATTCCGAGTTGTTGACGGAGAAACCAAGGTATGCGGTGATGGTTGAATATAATAATCCAATGGAGCTTGGGAAATGAATCTCTTTTAAGAGACTAATCTTATTATCGTCACCTATACCATACGTAGTTGTTGCCCATTCCCCTACACCATCGATGGTTACAATTGCCGCATTGTCAAACGGACTGACGAGAAAACAACTAGCTGCGTGAGCTAAGTGATGTGGTACGAATAAGACTTCACCTCTAAATTTAAGAGTTTTTCGTATTTGTTTCATAACTCTTAACTTTTCGTTTAACCAGGAAGGCATTGCGCTTAGAAACGTTTTCAAACTTTTGGGAAATGTATCAATGTGCTGATACAGTATCCTTTCAAACTTAAGAAATGGTTTCTCATAGAAACCAATATAGTCTAATTGATCTACGGTTATGTCTTGACTTTTGAGACAGTAATTGATAGCATTAATAGGAAATGCATTATCATGTTTTTTCCGGGTAAAACGCTCCTCTTCAACGGCACTTACAATAACTCCATCTTTGAGCAATGCTGCTGAGGCATCGTGATAATAACAGCTTATTCCAAGAATATACATTTTAACTTTGTCTATAACATGATTTTAATGACAGGTTATTCTGTTCTATGTCTTCCCAATAAGAAGATTGTGTTTGTTCAATTTCCATCCTGAGGAAATGTTTTTTTTTAATTTTAGCGATGATCGCTACAAACCCGATTCCTACAACGTAAGCCACAAAAAGTAAGATAGTATTAACGACCAAGCTAATAGCCTCTCCAAAAGCGTGAATGCCGTCTTTGATTCCAATTAAAAATAGTTTCATAGTATTTTCCTTAACAACCACCCGAGACTTAACACGAAAAGTAATCCAAGAGCAATGTGCTCATAATGCCATGTTGGAGGTATTTTTTTGAATAAACTTAACATAAAAAAAACGATGGTTGTGAATAGAAAAAAACTAAATGTGAAACCTACTACTTTACCATACGTCTTTGTTCTTTGTTGTGGATGAAACATATTTTTGTTTTTAAAGGAGAATTGTTTTTATAAGTTTTTTGTAGTTGTCATGTTCAGTCGTCAAGTATACATTGAACTCTTCAATATAAATTGCATTTACTCTAAAAGATGCCTTTTGTAATGTACCATGCAATAAATTCAAATCCCCCTATCTACTTGAAAAATGTTCTAAGAAGGTAATGGATTCATCAAAGAATATCTTAATCATACGTTATATTCCCTCATTATCTTTTGGTTAATAATAATGTATATGCAAACTTTCCCCTAGAAATTCTATGCTTGCACAGTTGTATACTGCGCAGAATTTGTAACTTGCAACACCACAAGATTCTCAGACCCTGTGTTTTTCAGATCGTGCTTAGTATTTTGCGGTAGAAACACAACATCTCCTGCGTTCACTACTTTTTCTTCTTCACCTAAAGTCATGGTGCCTGTACCTTTTATCATGTACAATGTTTGATCCACGTCTGAGTGTACGTGCGAGTTCATTGCTTGATTTGATTTAAGACAATATATGATTGTCTCTTGCAACCCTGTATAAAGAATTTTCTTAACAAACGCTTCATCATGATATTCTTCTTCGTGAGCAATTGTGCGTAATAAGTTCGCCATATCTATTCCGCTCTCAGTACTTGTCTCAACAGAATCAGTGTCTGCTACTCCATCGGCTACCGGTTCTTGAGTTATTGATTCATCTACTTGTTCAGTTTGGTTCTCAGCTAAACTAGGTTCAGATGTCTGTTCTGGCGGCGTTTGCGCATCTACTGTTTGTTGATCTGCATCTTTTACAATTGTATCAGGAATTGCTTCTTCGGTAGTATCTTGAGTTTGTCCACCCAAGTTCGTTTCTGGCTCTTGTTGTGTTGTCGTCGTTTCATCAGAATCGGCCTCATTTGTCTCTTGCACAGTTGTAGTATCAGTATTTAACTCAGTTGAAGGTTGATCAGAAATGTTCGTCTCAGCTGTAGGCTGTTGTATTGTTTGAGTTTGCTCAGTTGTAGTTTCTGTTTGTTGTTCATCCCCTTCGCCTTGAAACTTATCTTTATCAGTCCCACACACAGGGCACGTCTCAGGTGTTGCCTCACCTTCGTGTAAATGTCCACAAACCGTACATCGCCATTTTGCCATAAGTAGTTATAGTGATTAAATCAACCTATTTATAGTTTATCATAATCTATCAGGATGATTAGAACAATATTATTAGAAAATTAAGCTTATCTAGTCTACAGAATCTCAAATCACCAGAAACCGAACATTTAAATAGGTCGTTTACTTAAGTACACGTATGGTTAAAAAAGTAAGCAATACGGTATTAGAAGTATTGAGTCTATTTACAAAAGGTTATGACAAAGAGTATTATATTCGAGAAGTTGAAAAACTCATTAATAGAAGTTCAAGGACAGCCCTTTTGACTCTAGCCAAACTAGAAAAAGAAGGGATACTAGAATCTAAAACAAAAGGGAAGATAAAGCTTTACACAATCAGAAAATCAGCTCTCTCAAGAGAATTTTTTATTTTAACAGAACAGTACAAAAAAATACAGTTCCTAGCAAAAAACCACTTAATAAATGAAATTTTTGAAAAATCAGATGATTTCTTAGATGGAATCGTCATTATCTTCGGAAGCTACGCTAAAGGAAAACAAAAAGAGGACTCAGATCTCGACGTGTTCATTGCCGGAAAATGCGAGGAAAAGAATGTTAAAAAAATCGGAAAGAAGTACGGAATTGATATAAATATCAAGAATTATCCTATCAATATATTTGAAAAAGAAATAAATGAAGATATCCTTCTTAAAGAAGTGATAGAAAATCATATTTTAATAAAAGATACAGAGGGCTTCATCAGGAGAGTTATAAAATGGACAAAATAATGTGGTGCATACAGCAGAAAAACGGTATTGAGCTTATTGATCCAAGCGAGAATCTTAGAGAGGCATATCTTATCAAAGCAGAAGAATCCTTAGAAACATTAAGAACCTCAAAAAGCAGAGACTGGCAGATAACTACGGCTTACTACACAATTTACCATGGAATTTACTCTTTGTTTATGAAAATAGGTATAAAATGCGAGATTCACTCCTGCACAATCGAATTTACAAAAAGATTCCTCAAAGATCATTTTTCTACTGACAATTTCGAATTAATCGATAAAGCGTTCTCCGCAAGAATAGACTCACAGTATTATGTAAACAAAAAAGTTCCAGATCAAAATTACGATTATATTATGAAAAAGACACCAGCTTTCCTTATCAAATGCAAAAACACTATCTTCGAGCAGAAAGAGATAGATCTAATCAGAAGAGATATATCAAAAGTGAAGTAAACTATACTTAGCAAGGACTACAAAATCATTACCAACATAATCTTAAACTGAGTTTATTAATCGTTAGCTACACGCGGTGCAAGTATCACACGAAACTGCAATTTATTTAGCACGTTATACTCAAGCATGAGCGGATAATCATTATTAAACTTCACAACCACTGTATCAGTTAGCCGTGATATCCTAATTAATTTCTTAAGATACTCTATTGAATACCTTGACTCTATCTTAGCATCCCCCTCAGTTGTTATCGTTGTTTCATCATCGGTCGTGATTTCAATGGACGCGTTATTGGTTGTCCCCGACGCTTTGATATAAAATTTTTGATTATCTACTGAGAACAGGATCGATTCAGACACAATATCCATATCTTCAACCGCCTCATCAAAGAGCATGGTCGATGTCTCAATCGTTAACGGAAATTTTAGTTCAGGCACTTTTTGCCCAGTATCTTCAATATCTATTAGTGCCAATCGGAATGTGCGCGTTGACTCACCTTTAAGTTGTATGGTTAATCTATTCTTTTCTTCGTCTAAGACTAGCGTTACTGTATCAGTCGGTTTCGCGCGTCGCAGTACGTTCCTAAAATGTTCTAGATTAATCCCGATCGTTTTATCATCTTCTACATCATATTCAACAAACGCTGACGCTAGCAGTTTAAAATTAATCATCGCAACGTTCGCAGGATCCATAGCAACCAACTCAATCTTATCTTTGTTCACTTTAAATTTGACATCTGTAACCAGCTCACTTATGATCGCTATCGGTTCTTTTAGAAATCGTGGTTCAGTCAACGTAAGTTTCATACGTCTCCGTCGCCTGTGTATATTATTTATTGTTTTCGCTCTTTGTTCATATATAATCAAAGCAAAATTCTATCCAGCAGCGTTATCTCGCACACCATGTATCACTATAATAATCCCACTTAATATAAGTACAGATTGGTACGCAACCGCTGGTATTTCCGGCAATGTCAATGGCAACAATTCAAACCCTATCAATAGCGGCACAAGCCCTACTGCCAGCACAAACACTCCAATCAACAATAGTAACAGTTTCATGCAAGCCCTCCGAGTCCAATCAAGTACAGCCCAAAAGCAACCAAGCTCAACAAAATACTAACTATCGGCATAGCTTTCCGCCTCAAGCTCGGATACTCAGCAAGCAACACAAAATCAATAACAGCTAGCGCAAGCCCGCCCATAATAAACAGCGGTACAAGCAAAAGTATAACAGTAGTTATCGCCTGATCAACTACGAGTGTGAAAAGCAATAACGCCCCAAGCAAAGCTACAATACTAACCACAAACGATACATGTAAAAGTTTTGATTGTAATTTATTCATCCGTTTTTTTCTGACCATTAATCAAACGTTGTCGAACTTGATCATATAAATATCTATCGTTTTTCCCAAGGTCTTGTACAATGACTGCGTTTATTGTCTGCTCGCTTGCAGTAACCATTGTTCCAAACACCCTCACAAAACTATTGGTCGCAACTTCTCCTATAACGTCTTGTTCACCTATGACTGTCACTGTCGCCGACCCATCATCGACTTGCATACTCTGCTCGTCTTTAGTCACTACTATCCCGCTAACAGTTACTTGCTGACCTGCGTTCTCAAGTTTCTCAACTCGTGTTTCTTGGTACGGTCCCATCAGTTATAATCCCTCCATCTATGTTTACATTTTTCGCATTGAAAGAACCGTGTTTCAGGCTCATCAGCAGACCTTGTTTGCACTAACCAATAATAGGCTTTTTTGTGCATACATTTAGTGCATGTAACATCAGTTAATGGCAACGTTTGCGTCATCGAATCATCTTCCATAATTTCTATTTCTTTTTCTTCTTTGGCTTGTTCTGTCATGACTATTGTTTTGGCTTTTTTCTTAGATGTGTACCCACAACTACAGCGTTGTACTTTCCCATCCCCCGGCACTAGTATCGCCTCACATTTAGGACAAAATTCCATCACTATCTACCTCCTGTAAACACACGAAACAGCTCCACTGCCCATATCTTTGGCCATCCTGCGTACGGCACCCTAAGAACTGCCCTACCCAAATATTTAGTTTGACTAATTTTATCTTCACCAAGTTCTGGAAATGTGTACAGATTATTATCCCCTTTTGTTGTTAATAGCATATCTGTCCTGTTCACTACCCGATGTATTATCGGCTGTGTATGTTTCCCCCAAAAAACGACTACATCCCCTTGTATGATCGTATTAAAGTCCGTTCCAAAGAGCACCATAACATCTCCTTTATTAAACCCTTGACGTTGCGGATAGGTTAAAAAGATTTCCTTTGTAATCCCTCGCGTCTCATACCACGCGTGTTGTTTCTCCCACCACACATCAAACCCTCCAGGATGCTCCATACTGCTCGAAACCACTGCAACTACTGGAAACGACGTCCCAAGAACTAACCCTCCTACCGGCAGCAAAACAAACTTAACTAATATGAATGCAACAGCGAACGTGACTACCCACGAGAGTGCCCCTTCCCCATGCCACAGATAATTCCAAATTTGTTTTAATCGCATAGTTTTCCAGAATCGCCCCTAGTTAAATAGATTATGCTACAGTGAACGCGAACTTTGTTTTGGCTGCACCGACCGCTTTTTTGGCTTCGTTTAAGTTCCAGCCTGCTTTAAGTAGCGCTCCAACAATTTGCTGTTCTGATTGATTATGTTTGAGCGCAAATTGCACATAGTTAAGCATTTTCTCTTGATCGACTGTTTTGAGCGCTTGTTTAACTTGCTCATCCTTCCACCCTGCCTTGATTAGCGCACCATATATATTATTCCGAGGTATTTTCTTCTCTTGTCCATGTTTTATATAGTTAATTAGCGTAGGCGGTACTTTTTGTACCTGTTTAGTCTCACCAAACAATACACTATGCGCTTTATTTTCTACGTGCGACTTCTTTTTCTTCGACGTCTTTGTCATTTTATCAAGTTTCAGATTCCCGTGCAAATATTTATCTAAGTCTTGCGAGAACAGTTCATCTATTTGTTCTTCATGTTTATCAACATCTTTAGTTTTTTGCAATGCTGGGATATACTTCTTTTTCTTCTCTGTCAACAGTCTATGTCTTTTTTTAGTTTTTAGAACAATTAGAATAAGCATTACAAGTATTACTGCTATTATAACTCCACCTATAATTACTGTTGTATTATTGATAGGCAATGGAATTTTCGCATCAATATCATCAATAACCGATTTCCCTACCGTGTCTTGTTGTATTAATGTATCTTGAAACGCTGCAAAGAGCACAAACAACATAACTAACGCCACAAGTACCCCTGTTTCCTCTTTTTCCATGCTAGACCTCTTCCTTACTCGGTTTATTGTTCATCCTTAAATATGTTTCTTAAATTTTCTCAATCTCTTTCTTAAGTGCATCAAGCATCGCTTTTGTATCTGCTGCAGCTTTAGCAAGAATTTTCTTCGGTTCACTTTTCGCGTCTACTGTTAATATCGGCTGTCCTACTTGCGGATGTTCTATGTAATAGCCTGCTGTTTTGATCTGATTAGTCTTCCATAATGCTCGTCTAATCAAATTACAAAAAGTGTGTCCTTCCTCTCTAACTCGTATTCTAAGTTTGTTTCCTTTTTTACTAATTTGTCTTAATTGCATATAAATGTCTTATAAATAGATGTTTTTAAACGTTTGGTTTTGCTTTATTTTCCAAACAACGTAAGCACATTAGCTCTTAACTGGTTAGCTAGAGCTTTATTTTTATTAAGTATTACAAGTATTTCTGTATCTTTTTTAAACACTTCAGAAACCATCTTAGGCACATCTAATTCTTCTACGGTCTTTGTTTTCTGAAACCATTTCTCAATTATAGCACGCAGTGTTGGCTCATAATAGATTGAAATAACCACGTCTCCATATATAGTTGTATCCCCCATCCGTGCCATGTCAGCGGTAACAACATTGAATTTATTTCTTTTCTTAAATATATTAGCTTGTTTATCAAGCGGCGTTTTCCCACCGCACACAAAATAGAACCGTTTATTTGTTTTTTGCGCTTCATACTCTTTCATTGGATGTAATAAATGCCACCATTGATGTTGATATATCATGCACACTATTTCTTCATCACCAAGTTTCGGATAGAATTTATTATGTAGCGCCATACTATATTTATCTAGTTCTAGTATATTTTTAAACCTTAATTCACACGTTGGCTTATCTTTTGATAGTATAGGAACTGCGATCGCTTGTTTATCAGCGTAGTGTTTTTTCACTTGTTGTGCAAACGAGAAGTTTCTGTTAATCCACTCATCAGTTAATTGGTATGTCATTTTTTCTTTTTCTATCACTTCTTTCTCAACTAATTCTTGCATTGCTTTGTATACTGCATGATATCCAACCCCTAACCTATACCTCTTTTTTAATAGGAAATATAGCCCTTTAGCACTCATCGGGTACTGGTAACTTAGCGTTGTTATGATCCCTGTTTTGATATTTTGCCGCCCTTGTTCAACAAACGGCAGCATAAAGTTCGTATCCATCGTAGATTTTTCGAAAGTAAATTTTAATTTAAACTTTTTGTTAAAAAATTTTTAACCGAACATATATACGATTTTAGATTGTTGTTTTATTTTTATGTTAAAACAAAAGGATTTTGGGATTGTCGCAGCGTTGCGCAAGAATAGCCGGAGTAGTCTGACTCGTTTAAGTAAAACTACCGGTGTTCCTATCTCTACTATATTTGATCGTTTGAAAGGTTACAGAAAATTAGTCATTAAGAAATTCACTTGTATTCTTAACTTAGGTCTATTAGGTTATAGTTCCCATGCTTTCTTTGTGTATACTATTTGCAAATCCAAACGTAGTAGACTTCGCGCTTATCTCCTTGAACATCCAAACGTTAATAGTGTTTATCGAATTAATCATAAGTATGATTTTTTGATTGAGGTCGTGTTCAAAGATATCTTAGCTCAAGAAAGTTTTGTTGATCGTACTGAAGATTTATTTTCAGTCAGGCCCAAACATATGTTTTATGTTGTTGAGTCTATCGCCAAAGAGAAGTTCATGACCGATATGCGTTTATTTAAAGATAGAAGACGTATTAGTCAAGAAGTGAATAAACGAATAGATGCTTTCTGAAAAAAATCTCAAATAACAATATTTATTAAACACGTATTAATCTCTACTGTTCATGAATCCTGTTAAGTCAAAAAAAAATATGCCTGGATCTATAAAAGCAGTAATGATTATTTTCTTTATTTAAGGCATGCTAAATTTATCTCCTATCCTTTTTTTATCAATTGACTCAGCAGTTACAACTTTAGACTCAGGCGAGAAAATGCGTACTTTTTCTGGACTTTCTGCCGAGTTTATTGATGAGCCTATCCCTATTTGGGCTTATAATCTAATCATAGCCTTCGTCCTCATTTTCGCCTGTGCGTATTTACTCGCAGCGATTTTGTTAATGAAAATAGGCGGCACACGCGTAACACGTAATCTTAGCCTTGCACTCTCTGGAATTTTATTAATTAGTTTTCCGGTTGGAACTACTCTTGGCATCCTAAACTTAGTGTTTTTGCATCAAAACAAAGAATATTTTTTGCCTGTAGATAATGTTTTACAAGCTCAAAAAGTAAAGAAATGAAGTATTTTTCAGGTACACCAGAACCTTTTTATAAATAGTGTATCATAATAGTTATATAACGGGCCCGTAGCCTAGTCTGGATAAGGCACCAGCCTTCTAAGCTGGGGATCGTGGGTTCAAATCCCTCCGGGCCCATATGCGCACGTAGCCAAGCGGTTAAGGCAGTCGCCTGCAGAGCGACGATTCGCAGGTTCGAATCCTGCCGTGCGCTGTTCTTACTCCAAAGAAGTAAAAGAGAAGGTTTAAATACCTATATATTCACCTTTAATAGTAATGTTAGAAAGCAAAGTTAATAAAAAAGAAGCTTATAAAATCGTAACACATGATGGCCTAAAATTCTTAAGCGAGATTGGTAAAAATTACGGGGATCTTATTGCTATTGGCACATTAAATTTATTAGAACCAACTCTCAACGACTTAGCGATAAGTATTGACTCTAATATAACAGCAAGAGGAAGTCATAATTTCAATCTCATTGAAGATTTTCACCAGCATTATCAAGTTATGAAACCTTTTATTATGCATTATACTGCCCAAGCTGTTGGTATAGGATCTGAAGTAATAGCATCATATAAAAATGCTCGTGAAAATCACGGAAAAGTAAATGCTTCTTTAAGGGCTATAGAAGCAGGATCATACAGATTTTTTAGAAATCTTGTGGTCAATGCCTCTTTTGGAGAAGACTATTCCTATGATCAGAAATGGCCTAATACTGCACAATTAGTTATAACTGGAGTTTCAGACGGATTACGATACGGTAAACCTTTTTCTAGGTTAGGGTCAACTATTGCTAAAGGCTTTAAAAAACTGACCAAGAGAGAATAGTTCTTAATCTACTTAAGAGGATGATATTTGACATTACCTAGTACATTTATCTTTTCAATCATAATTTTAATAAACTAAATGTAGTTGGATATTACTCAATCATGTTACGCTTTAACATTTTAGTTCAAAGCATGCCGTGCGCTAGTCACTATTTTGTCAAAGCGTACCATTTATGTTGATAGAAAAATTTTAGTGTATAGCAAAAATAATAAAATAAAAGTCAAGGTTATAATCAAAGAATAGATTAGTTTTATTAACAAAACTTTTTTTACATAACGATTACAAACAACAAGGATGCATCCGCCGGATCGTTCCAAAAAAGGTTCTATTGACAAAGACATTATACCGTTAATTTCTACTATAAACTCTCTATCCAACTACAAGACTACTAGTTCTTGTTCTGGCCGTATTGTTATATTGGACAGTTTAAAGAACAAAAAGAACACTTCAAATTGGTTATACAAAACACACACAAAAGCTAACCCAAAACAAATATATCAATTACAAAGGAAAAAACAAGTATGGTTATTGGTCGAACCTCTAATTTTACATATTAAATGTAGAGACAAAGAATCTACTAAACAAATGTTACACTCAGTTAATCAATGTGGTTTAAAACGCTCGGGTATTATTTCATTAACTAATTGGATTTTACAGGCTGAATCTACTGAGAAGATGCATGTGCCACTGTACCAGAACCCAGTCTCCTACGTTAATATGGTCACTGGTATTGCCAACGAAAAACTAACCCAAACTAAAACTAAGCTAAAACGTCTTGAAGAATCAATTATAAGAGACTTTCTCCTCTAAGCTTGTCCGTTAAGTATTTTTTTAAGATGCTGTCCAGTATGACTTGTTTCGTGGTTTGCAACTTGTTCAGGCGACCCTGCACAAACTACTGTTCCGCCACCGTCCCCACCCTCAGGCCCAAGATCAATTATCCAGTCAGCAGTTTTTATTACGTCTAGGTTATGTTCGATTACTAAAACAGAGTTGCCTCGTTGCACTAATCTGTCAAGTACTTCTAAGAGTTTTCTAACGTCTTCAAAATGTAGTCCTGTTGTTGGTTCGTCTAAGATATAGATCGTGTTTCCGGTTGGTACTTTTGAGAGTTCTGACGCAAGTTTGATCCGTTGCGCCTCCCCCCCAGAGAGTGTGGTCGCACTTTGTCCAAGTTTAATATAACCTAAACCAACATCAGATAATAGTTGCAAATATTTGTTAACGCGCGTTATTCTACGAAAGAACGTTAATGCTTCCTCAACTGTCATGTCTAGTATGTCTGCTATATTTTTGTTTTTATACGTCACATCAAGGGTTTCATCATTATATCTTTTCCCTTTACATTCCTCGCATTCTACATAAACATCTGGTAGGAAATGCATCTCAATCTTGATTAACCCGTCCCCTTGACAGTTCCCGCATCGCCCTTCACTTAGATTGAAACTAAACCGTGACTGTGTATACCCTCTGATTTTACTTTCAGGCAACACCGAAAACATCTCTCTTATAGGCGTGAACAGTCCTGTATAGGTTGCCGGATTACTCCTAGGCGTTCGACCTATCGGACTTTGATCAATAGTAACTACTTTATCGATTTTCTCAAGCCCGTCTATTTTTTTATGTTTACCAGGTATTACTCGTGATCGATAGATATTTTTCTGCAGCGCTTTGGTCAATATTTCGTTAACTAGCGTACTTTTCCCACTACCTGAAACTCCTGTTACAACACAAAGAACTCCTAACGGGATTTCAACATCAATTTCTTTTAAATTATTCTCTGCTGCCTGTTTGATCGTTATCGCACCATTTAGTTTGCGTCGTCTGTGATTATAGACTATTTGTTTCTCACCGCTCAGATATTGTCCGGTTAACGACTTTTTGCTTTCAAGGATTGTTTTTACAGAACCTTGTGCCACAATATCACCGCCATGCCGCCCAGCCCCAGGACCTATATCTACTACATAATCAGCAGCCCTAATTGTTTCTTCATCATGCTCAACCACGATTAACGTATTTCCAAGGTCGCGTAATTCGCATAAAGTTTTTACAAGTTTTTGGTTATCACGTTGATGCAGTCCTATGCTTGGCTCGTCTAATACGTACAAGACACCAGCCAAGTTAGCACCGATTTGTGTTGCGAGTCTAATCCGTTGCGCTTCACCGCCTGACAAAGTACCTGCTCGTCTACTAAGAGTAAGATATCCAAGTCCAACATTATCTAAAAATCTTAATCTATCATTAATCTCCTTACGAATTAATTTAGCAATCGCCTGTTGTGCGGGTGTTAATTCCATGTTAACAAAAAAGTCTCTTGCTTTGGTTACTGAAAGATCTGTAATATCTGCTATTTGTTTATCGTTCACTTTTACTGCTAACGATTCTTTTTTGAGTCGTCCACCGTTACATGTTTCACAAATCTTTTCTGTCATGTATTGTTCGAACTCTTCACGTCGTCTGTCTGATTTAGTTTCTTTGTATAGCCTCTGAAATCTTGGCAAAAGCCCTTCAAATTTACCGACGTAGTTCCAGTTAGCGTCCGTGTTCTTTGCATTATAATTATATCGTATTGCATCAGTTGACCCATGTAATAATATGTCTAAATGTTTCTTCTTTAGTTTTTTAATAGGTTCAAACAGACTGAACTTAAAATGTTTGGCAACTGATTCAAGCATCTGGGCGCGAAAACCTTCTTGTGCGTTCTTCCAAGGCGCAATTGCTCCGTCAAATATGCTCAGTTTTTTATTTGGTATAATTAGTTCTGGGTCAAATGTAAGATGCATCCCCAACCCATGACAAGTTTGACACGCACCAAACGGCGAGTTAAAAGAAAAGTCTCTTGGTTGTAGATCTTCAAAACTAATCCCGCAAGTTGTACAGGCTAGATGTGTACTATAAGCTTTTAATGTGTCTTCTTGGAGCACTTCTACAGTTCCGCTGCTTAGTTTGATCGCTTTTTCTACTGCTTCAGTAACTCTAGTTTTGTCTGGATCTTTAAGATCAAATAAGTCTATGATAGCTTCAACTGAATGTTTGACATAACGTTTGAGTTTCGGCACGTCTGCAGTATCATATATTTCTCCGTCCACTCGTACCTTAGTATATCCTTGTTTGAGTAGTTCTTTGAATTGTTGTTCGTGCGTTCCTTTCTTCCCTTTCAGTATTGGCGCAAGTATCATAATTTGCCTTTCTTTTGGCAGCATTAGAATTTGTTGTACTATTTTTTGCGCGCTCTGTCCTTTGATATGCTCTCCACATTCAGGACAATGCGGCTCACCAATTCGTGCGTATAAGAGTCTTAGATAATCATAAATCTCAGTCACTGTACCGACTGTACTCCGAGGATTTTTAGACGTTGTTTTTTGCTCGATTGATATTGCAGGTGACAACCCTTCTATAGATTCTACGTCTGGTTTGTTCATAACGCCTAAAAATTGCCGTGCGTAGGCTGACAGTGACTCAACGTAACGTCTTTGCCCTTCAGCGTATATTGTATCAAACGCAAGTGTGGACTTACCACTACCAGAAATCCCTGTAAAAACGATTAATTTGTCTCGCGGTAGCTCTACATCAATGTTTTTTAGGTTATGCTCTTGCGCTCCTTTAACGATAATTTTGTCTGGCATGTGTATTACTCCTCAAGGGTAAATTAGGTGTTTTTGTCTTTTTAAATCTATTGTCACGAGTCCTATTTATATACTCTACGCGCACACTTGTCCGCATGTCCGTTGGTTAAAGTCAGTAGAAATAATCCCTACAGACAGCAGTATTTTAGCGCACGGCATGCTTTGAACCAAAATGTCAAAGCGTAATATCGATGATTTATCGATTATAAGATAAGAAAATTACAAAGTTTGTAAGAAAACATCATTACCTTCTTGATAAATATAATGTTTAGCGTATCCCTTATATTCTTCAATGGAAAGTGGTCTAAATACATATTTTCCTTGTTCTTTCCTATCAAAAACTAATAACAAACCGCCGCCATCGGTCACATTAAATCGACACAACAAATAATTAATACGAGGATCATAGTCCCATTCATTCCTTTCAAACTTCACTCTCAGATGTAGCGCTTGTATTATGGCACCATAAGAGGCAGAATTCGTAGTTTCTTCACTTCTCATCTGACCTTTAGTGATCAGATTTGGATGTCCTATTACTTTACTGTCATTATCAAACACATAACCAAAATCATGTCTAATCTTTTTATTCATGAGATCATCATGAGCTTGTAATAATAATTCCTCAAAACTAATGTCTATATTTTTTAACATCATTCTTTCTCCTAAATCAGAAGAAAAAATCATAAAATTTCTGAGATATTGTTTTTTTCTTCTATCAATATAGCAATATCTAATCTTTCCATCACACTCTCTTTCAACAATTGCATCGAAATCGTTTGTTTTAATTCCACGACTATCCTCTCCAGAAACCATTCTTGATATGAGTCCCCCATCTAATGTATCCAAAAATCTTCGAAATGGAGCCGCTTCTTTTTTCGCATTTTCATGTTTGTCTGAATCGTATGATTGCCAAACTCTTTGAAGTTCGTTTGAATACTCCTTTGCCTTTTCTTTTGCTTCTTTTTGTTCGATAGGATTATAATGCCAATCGGTTGATACATTCTTATAATAGTTCAAAGAAGCTCGTAAACTAATGATCTCTTGATATATACTATCCCAACTAATTACAGGAAGATTAAATCTAATAGTACCTTGTAATAGATCTCTAGCACTCTTAAAATTACCCTCTAAGATATGTGAAATTACTTGGTTTTCCATTTTAACATCCTTATGCTTTCCTGAGTCTCCTATAGAATTAAGCTATTTAAATCTGTTTTTTTACTATTTTCGAGTAATATCAGCGCACGGCACGACTCGTACCGTAATGTCAAAGCGTTAAATATGTTCAATCTCTCCAACGGTTATTATAGGAGAAGGTTCAGCAAATTTTTGAATTCCAAAGTAATTCAAATAACCATTAGCAAAATCTTCTCTTTCAAAATCAGATCCGAACACTATTTTTGTACCTCTTAAGTCAAAATCGATATTCTTTACCGAAGAAGATACTTCGTGGCCATTCACCCATAAACCAATACGTCCAGTATTACCAACCCAATGGACCCTAACTTGATTCCATAAACCACTAAAATGTTGATCTTTCCACTCTAATTCACTCAAAAGCTCTCTGATAACAAATTCTTTGTTATCTTGTGAAATGACTCTTAACTTAATATAATCATCCTCTCGATAGAGGGTTATCCTATTTTTTTCTAAATCATCTCCAATCACATCTAAAATTACATGTTGAAGATCATTGCGCATATCCCAATCTGATCTAAATTCTAGTATTGTTTCGTATCCAGCATTATCTAGAACTAGATCGACAAGAATACCGTCAAAACATTTTCCTAAAAATAATGCCCCTTCTATTGTTTCATTAGCATCACAACCAGTACCGCGCAATAAAGACTTAATCTCTTCATCATTTAATTCATAAATAACGTTTACGTTATTTATTATTTCTGGACTATTCACCTTATTCGTTATTTCTGGGCTATTAAACCTAACAGAATTATCAGAAAAAACATCACCAACTCCCACATCCATTTTTGTATCAAAGTTTAAGTTAAAGATTACACTAACAATGATCGGAATAGAGATAGCAAATATAACAAATATCTCTTTGTTTTTGATTATAAAATTAAAAACCGTTTTACTTTTCTTCTTTCTTGCTTTTATATCCATTTTTGGAACTAAACTCGTAACTCAAAAAGTTAAGCATATAGTACGCTTTTAACCACAAAGTCAAAGCGTACAACATAATCTACCACAACCCTTATTATTATACTAGAGTTTCGCAGTTTTACTTATAAATAGCCTAATTTATAAGGCTATAAGTCTAGAGTTTAGATCACAAAAAACCGAGGTGGTTGTTCATGAAACA
>NYZO01000108.1 GCA_002687185.1 archaeon
GACAACGTTGAAAGAGTGTGGGCAGAAGAAAATCCACTGCGAAATGATTGCAAGGATTGCTCTATGAAAATTTCTTTGATTTCGTAATAATGATGTATTTTCAAAAGCTCTAGCCGTATTTGTTCGGCTTTGGCAAATAAATCTTCAAATTTATTCTTGTTTCGCGTGTCCCAATGCTCGCACATCAAAACACTGCCATGCTCATCCAATACGGTGGCACCCGTTATACTCGTGCTGATGTCTAAACCTAGTATCATATATCCAGCTTCAGTTTAAAAGTATACCCCCTATCCTCTAATTTTTTAAGAGGTCTTGCAAGCTTTGCTACAGCTATACAGTCGTGATGTTCATCATAAATTTTAATATACGAAATGAATGTTTGCTTCTGAAGCGACGCCGAATGATGGGTATATGAACTAGAAATCGTATTTGCTGACAATAGTGTCTTTTTTTCTAAAAAGTATGTACTACCCCCGGCACCATAAACGGTTGAAACTGCTATCGGCGGACCAATCCCCACTGCGGTGGGGGGTGACTTTTCTAAAGTTTTACTGGACGTTATATAGGCGACGGAGCCAACAGCGTTTGCAGTAAAACGATCACCATTCACATACCCCGTTGCGGCGGTAGCAAACGCTGTGGCATACTCAGCAGCGGTGTCAATGGTACTAGAAACAAGGTTAACACCAATGATGGAATCTTGTGGCAGAGTTTCATTAGCTGGCTTGGCATCGGTGCTATTATCGTTATCCTGAAACCAAAAAAGATGCGGTTTCGTTCCCCAATAAATAGCTACATATTTTGGACTAGTTCCTCCGGCATAAGCACTTTTGTCATCTGAGTTAAACTCAACTTTTGTAACACTTCGCACTGGTGGCGAAACAGGAACACGCGGATTAGGATATTCCTTTTTCGCAATAAAAGTAGGATTTGACGAAAAATTTAGCTCCCCCTTCGGAGCATGGGCAAACATAGTAAGAACAGAAACTTTTGTTGTACCTTTGAATTCTAAAGAATAACTAGAAGAAATAATGCTCCCAAGATTACTTGTCGCACATGCGCCCATAGGATTTGAACCAGTAAGCCCCATTTCGCCCCAGTAAATCCATTTAAAAGTAGTGTCCGAATCTGGGTCTGCGGGAGCAACAGCAGGTACGTAAGTGCCACAAACATTAAAATTATCTTGAGGAGTGGTCGTCGCAGTAACACTAGTTGAGCCCGTGAGCACAATGAACCCCTCTTTATATAAAACTATGCCCTCACAGCTACCAGTATCAGACCCAGTAACTTGTATCAGTTCTCCATTGCCATCTTTATCGTGCAATTCGGCCACCAAGGTACCAGTGACATAATATCTAAGTTTTACAGTACGTTTTTGAATGGCGCTTCCAAAAAATATTGAAGGAATACAAATCAACGACAATTCAGCATTCTCATAATTACTGTAATCATATTTATTACTTGTAAATGTATACTGCTCAAACGTAGTGCGAAGTGCTGTAATGCGCGTTCGATTTGCAGCAAGCGACCCCGTAGCAACAAAATATCTTGTTAGGCTAGCCGTTTGAGCAAGGTAGCTACCTGTTATTTCATCACCATATTGACTGAAAGCGAAACTAGTTTTACTAGTAGTTCCAAAACCATCCAGAGAACCGTCCTTTGTGATAAAAGGATAAATAAGAGCTTTCTGCCCAGTGCCATCCGAAGAATCATATGTATGCTGTAGAGCAGAGCGGTTAATGTTCGCCTCTGTCAGAGACACATAGCCATTAGGAATATTGTTAAAAGAGCCACTAAAATTGTTTAGATAAACTGAACCAGTATATAACACAAACTCATAGTGCGGATTTGCTTCAATCCTATTATAAAGAATGTCATTTTTACCAAAAATACGATGTGACACTATCGGCCCCTCTTTATGAGAAGAACCACATTAATAGTCCAATCTCACTCTTAGCGTAAACTCGTTGCTTGGAGTCTTCTTTAGTGGTTCGGAAAGTTTTGCAACAGCCAACAATTCGTTAGCTGCGGAATAAAGCCCAACAGTTGTCATATATGTAATTGGCTCATCAGAGTGAGTATTCTTAACAACCATCTTGCTGCCAGATAAATACGTTGGATTGCTACTATAATTAAAATCATTGTTATTGATACGACAGAAATAAATTGTTGAATTAAGCTCGGTCGTATTGTTAAACTCAATATTATAAATACGAGCACGAACACCATCACAAACATCTTGAATTGATGAAGAAACCATCATTTCTTCAATATTCTCAGAAGTACCAGACTTAAAGGCTGGCTCAAGGGAGGCGAACGCTGTACCGGTCGTTTTCAAAAAACCCGTCAATGTGGGCACGGCGGTGGCGTCGTTTGATGCGGCATCGATGGGGGTAGAACTACTTCTCATAAAAAGCTCAGTAGGAATCACTGCAATGCCAGCTTGATAAAAAATCAAACCGGCTTTTTGACCAGTCGCCAGTGACCCGGAATCATTGGTCAAATTCCCCAACACCGATGTTGCAGGTTCGCCGCTGGCCGATAAAGTGGTATCTGCAATCAAAATACCATATTCGCCAGCGGGGGAATTAATTTTATAACTAGTTGCTGCGTCAATATCTGTAAGTTTAATCCGCTCTTCTTCCATCATCTCGCCAACGGGGTCCTCGTCCCAGTCTTGTACCATGCCAAACTCAAGCTTGAATGTTCCTTTCTTGATTTCATCTTTTATCAAGAGTCGAGAGAAATTAATAAAAACACATGACCGATATTTGCCAGTGGTAGCAGTATCATCATCAGTCAAGTCACCATCTTGGTCAAATAAACGAATAGAGCCCGAAAGGTTATATCCCATCAACACTTGAGCCATTTGATTATAAATATTAATTTTCTTTGATTGTTGCCCATTGGCAGGTGCCGACGCAATAGCCCCCGACAACTGTGAATTTGCGGCAAACCCGCAAGTTATATCAAAAAGATGATTAGAGGAAGAACTCAAATACGGATAATCATAAACAGATTGAAACATTCCATGAGAATAGTTTTTAATATTATTATCAGAATACGTCCCCGAGGCAATTGTTCCTGTAAGCGGAATCGCTTCGTGCAATAAAGTTCTGCTTGATATTACATCATTATTTAAAAATGTTTTAAATGTACTTGCCATAGTTCTCTTCCTTGTCTCCTATTGTTGCCTAGACACAGCCATCGCCGGTGCTCACATTCGTATTACGCTTAATAAATCTCACCGGCACATCCAATGAGACTCCTGTCGTGACGCCCGTAACCCGCACCATAGTATCAATATAATAAAATCCTGCACAGGCGGTTTCGGTATTATTGTTTTCTACTAAATAAGAAGCATCGCTACCCCCCAACTTTGTAAACAAATATGAACTTGTTGTCAATTCCGTAGAGGCTGCAATTTGAAATTGAACAAACGTTCCTCGCGGGCCTTGGATTACCTGCTTTGAGTCGTTTTCGCCAGTTTCTGTATTCTTCTTCACAACCCCTGGGTCGTTTGCAATCCCAAAATAATAACTAGCGATGTCATCATCATCAATAAATGCTGGCGACTTGGGAGACTTTGCGTCAACAGCAGTAATGAATCCAAGCCGATTATCAATCTCTACTATATACTGGGTTTCTGACAATGTATCACCAAGACCCCCAACAGGGCTTATCTCTGTTGTGTCCAAGCCTTGGTCGATTCTTATATAGGAGCTAGGGGCTCCCAAATCAAACCCCTTTATAACGCCCAACTCGTCACTGTCGATTGCGGTTCGGGTGTTGTCGTCAGCGTCCAGTTCTGTTGCAGAATCAACTGTCACAAGAAAATTCTTCGATGATGCGTTCATTTTTGTTTTAGTCTCGAATGCGGTGTTCAACTTCAAAACCGGCATATACAAAAGATTATTTTGCGAAATTGACAACAACTTTGACTTCATCATAGCGCCGTTGTCGGTGAAGCCCTCCAGCACAGGAGTTTGCAAAATCTCCAAATCATAATACGCACTTCCCGATGCGTGTTCGCTCTTATAGTTTCCATAGTTGATTTCATCATCTGCTACTGCAAACTTAGCAATCTTAAAACTACCGTCACCTTGTGCCAATCTATAACGACCAGTATCGGTCAACACTGCATCTAAAATAATATCACCAGAATTGTCTAGAAACGCCATCTTTTTCTCCTCTTTACCACTATAAATAGTTACTTAGTTTTTTTTAAGCTTTTTCTCTCACTGCTGCGGCTTTATATGTTTATGAGTAAATTTAACATTTATATCGAACATTTTACCACTTTTTTTCGAGGTCAATCTAATTTTTAATGTCTTTCCGTAAATAGATTCTTTTGCAGTTCCAAGAACAACACTTGATTGGTCTGCAACCGAAAGTTGTTGATTTGCCTGTCTATTGTCTTTATAAACCAATTGTTCAAATACTGGAGTTACTTGTAAAAACCTCCGCACGGACTTCTTAAAACCAGAATCTGGTTTCGTGAGCTTCTCAAAATCATAAATCTCAATAACAGGAAAAACGCCCTGGTCATCTAGCAATTTGACTCTTAGAACATGAGAAGGGTTTGAAATATTGTTATGTATATCTACACTCCTAAAAGTATAATAATAATCCCGATTAGGTATAACATTGTCAACCATAGATGTCTCCAACTCATCAACATTCAATATTCCAATCCTAGCTCCCCCAAAATCTGACCACTGTGTCGGCGGAAAGTGTATTCTATAAACCTCATAAAACTTTGGCGGGTCATCAGTTTTAAATCTCACAGGAATACTTGCAGTCCCTGCTTCATAAAGAGAGGTGTTCATTGCCGTAGAAGTTCTTTGGGCATACTGGCTGTCGTAATATCTCGCAATTTTAGAATGGTCGCCAGAGCGAAGCGCAATTGGCGGTGCCAAATAATCATCTATAGCTGGCGCGAAATTCAATAAAAGCTTATCACTCACTGCGCGATATGGAACAATATCACCATTTGGGGCAACAGGGGGGCAATCCCGTACTCTAACCGAGTAAAATGCATAATATGGTAACCGCTCCAGCCATAATTTTGGTATATTATGAACGGTATAGCGAAATTTGCCCACTCCTTGAGCATTGCCAGGAGAATTGAAGTCTGTTGCAGAGGTAAGATGATTGTGCTCTGGTGGCGATGCGTTAGACCACGGATTATCCACATATTTATATTTATTTCCATATATCGCCGTCCAAGCAAATATACTATATTGATATAAGCCATCAAACTTAACTTGAGAATCAAGAAGCTCAATCGTGTCCCGACCCACAAAATTAGGAATATAAAATCTCTGTATAACCTCAACAACACCATTTGGCAAGATACTCGTTTTTTCTATTTCAAAAAATAGAATCTCCGTAGGCGAATGTTTTCCAGCAAGAATCTCAGACCAAGACCGTGCCTTCTCATCCAATAATTTTCTAAACTGCCCAGCCAAAATAAATGCGCCCAACTTAGCCGAAGGAGAAATAGTTGCAAAATCTTTAGTCCAAGACTTTGCAAAAATATTAACTTCATTGCCAGAGTGTATAAAAATATTTCGGTCTTTTATAATAGAATCTACGACATCTGATGAGTTCTCTGCCACAACCATTCGCTGAAAAAACTCCATTATGTCAAAAGCTTGCGACCTAACAGTTTGTAAAGCGGGCTTCACAACAAGAGTGGGTTCACCTTCATTATTCAGCAAATATTTTTGACTATAGAACTCAGTAGGAATCCAATCACGGTCAAGGCGCATTTCCATTTTCATGGCGGGGTCTTCTTCAATCTTAGCCAGCTTTTCAGTCGCTGTGGTGTAATCAAGTTTCAACGTATCTGAAATATAACCCGTTGTATCCTCCGACTTCGCCACCTCGTCAAAATCAGTTGCCTCAGACCAGCCCGAGCCAATGGGGGGCGACTGTTTCTCCTTATCCCCAAGAGACACCCCCGCCTCAAAAGCCGCCTTATTAATAAGCGCTATCTGGTCTTGTTGGGCTTTAATTAAAGCTTTTGCTTCTTCTGTATATTTAAGAAAACCGGCACCGCTAACGGTCATTCCAGCGGCTGTTCGTGCAGCCACTTCCTCGGGGGTCAGCCACATCCCACCAGTAGAAGACGCCCACATCCCAGATGACAATACCGAAAGACTATCAGGGTCCATATGGGCTTCTATTACTTTTTGCATAAAAACCGATGAAAATCCAGCATCCTGAACAAACTTACATAAAGATTCTTCTTTTGGAACACTTGGTGACGAAAACTCCAATTTTATACCAAAAGGTACAGAATGCTTGTTAGAAGTAACCTGCTGAAGCTGATTATAAGCATTACTAGAAAAAATAATATTTTTATTCTTCATCCGTATATCTTCGTTCTGAGCCACGGATAAGTTTTTATAATGCTTAGAGAATAATTCTAAATA
>NYZO01000109.1 GCA_002687185.1 archaeon
TAAGCAGATTTTTATGTTTATATATTAAATGAGCATGAATGTCATCAAACGCAACGGAGATATTGAGGAGGTATCATTTGACAAAGTTCAACGTAGAATCAGGAACCTTTCAACAAACTTAAGTCATGTCAATCAAACTTTAGTATCTCAAAAAATTTGTTCTCGTATTATCAATAACATTAAGACATCTGCTCTGGATGTATTAGGGTCTGAAATTTGTGCATCGATGATTACAACCCATCCCGAATATGGTGTTTTAGCATCAAGGATTACTATCTCGAATCATCAGAAAAATACATCTCCGTCATTTTCAGAGACAATTCAGCTTTTATATGATAATACTGACGTTCATGGAAAAAATGTGCCGTTGATTAGCGAATCTTTATATCGAGTAGTACAAGCAAACAAATCGAAATTTAATTTTGTTATTGACTATTCTCGAGACTATAATTTCGATTATTTTGGATTCAAGACATTAGAAAGGAGTTATCTAATAAGGGTGAATGGTGTGATTGTCGAACGTCCTCAACATATGTTAATGCGTGTATCGATCGGTATTCATAATGAGGATTTCAAGGAGGCGATCCATACATATAATTTAATGTCTCAAAAGTATTTTATCCACGCAACACCAACTTTATTTAATAGTGGAACTCCGCGTCCTCAGCTTTCCTCTTGTTTTTTATTAGCGATGCTGGACGATTCAATCGAGGGAATTTATAAGACACTGAAATCGTGTGCTTTAATTTCGAAATGGGCAGGGGGAATTGGGATGCATATCCATAATATTCGTGGTAAACATTCACGTATTCGAGGAACAAATGGGGTATCAAACGGAATTGTACCGATGCTTAAGGTGTTTAATGCAACAGCATGTTATGTCGATCAAGGAGGGGGTAAGAGAAATGGGTCGATTGCCGTTTATTTGGAACCTTGGCATTCAGATATGTTCGATTTTTTATTATTAAGAAAAAATACTGGTTCTGAAGAGGAACGTGCAAGAGATTTATTTTATGCTTTGTGGGTTCCCGACCTGTTTATGGAACGGGTGAAAAGTGAGGGGAAATGGACGTTGATGTGTCCTGATAAATGTCCGGGGTTAAGTGATGTATTTGGTGATGATTTCAAAGAGTTATATGAAAAATATGAGAGAGAAGGCAGAGGAAATCGTACTATAGATGCTCGGGAGCTTTGGTTTGCAGTTTTAGAAGCTCAAATTGAGACAGGTGTTCCGTACATTTTATTTAAAGACGCGGCGAATCGGAAATCGAATCAGAAGAATTTAGGAGTGATCAAATCAAGTAACTTATGTACTGAAATTATTGAATATAGTTCTCCGGAAGAGTTTGCTGTTTGTAATTTAGCATCAATTGGTCTTCCTAAATATGTCGAGTATCCCAATTTTGATAGATTAAATATAAAGATTTATTCAAAAACCGGTTGTATTTATTGTAAGTATTCAAAAAGATATATGAAGTCGATGAATATTGAATATGAAGAAATTAATCTGGATAATAATGGAAAACGTGCAGATTTTTTTATGACATTAAACGATGAACTCGAGGAAGTAGGGGGTGATTCATATTCAGGAGAGTTGTTGTCATCGTTGCCCCAGATATTTATTGATGACAAACACATTGGTGGATTTGCAGAATTGGTAAAAGAGTTACGTCCGGTATTTAATTTTGATAAGCTATATGAGGTGACAAAAGTGATTACAAAAAATTTAAATAAAGTGATTGATATCAACTATTATCCGGTGCCTCAGGCATTTACATCAAACAAACGTCATCGCCCTATTGGACTTGGGGTGCAGGGGTTAGCTGATGTGTTTGCATTAATGAGAATTTCGTTTGACAGCGATGAAGCGAAGAAATTAAATAGAGCTATTTTTGAGACAATCTATTATGCTTCTCTGGAATCATCAATGGAAATTGCAAAAAAGCGAGAGGGGCAAATGAAAAGATATCATGAGTTATTGAATAATAGTACTTATGGTTTTAGAAATGTACCTTGTTTTGATGAAGAGGAGGATGAAATGGAATTTCATAAGCTCCATACTATATTGAAACCGATTGATGAAGAGTTGAGATTAACAAAATTTTTAGGTGCATACTCTTCGTTTGATGGATCTCCGGCAAGTCAGGGGATTCTGCAGTACGATATGTGGAATGTACAACCTTCGGAACGATGGAAGACCAAGTTTCAAGAGCTAAAGACGAACATACATAAATACGGGTTGCGAAACAGTTTATTGGTTGCTCCGATGCCGACAGCGTCTACTTCACAGATTCTTGGAAATAACGAATGTTTTGAATCATTTACCTCAAATATTTATACACGAAAGACGTTAGCGGGAACATTTATTGTAGCAAATAAATTTTTGATTGAAGATCTGATTCGCATTGGTATTTGGAGTAAAGAAATAAAAGATCAGATTATTCTTGATCGGGGAAGTGTTCAGAATTGTAAGCAGATTCCAAAAGTATTTAAGGAGATTTATAAGACCGTTTGGGAAATTTCGCAAAAGACGATTATTGATATGGCTGCTGATCGAGGGGCATTTATTGATCAGTCGCAGAGTTTAAATTTATCTCTTGGTGAGCCTGATTTTAAGAAATTGACAAGTATGCATTTCTATTCATGGTCGAAAGGGTTGAAGACAGGGGTTTATTATTTAAGAACGCGTCCTGTTGCTAATGCTCAGCAATTTACTATTGATCCCCTAAAGGCGATGGAACAAAACAATTCATCGGATGTATGTGAATCATGTACTGGTTAATAAAAAATCTTTTCTAATAGTAAATGGTAAAGAAGCAACGTAGTCGTAAAAAATATAAACAATATAAAAAATCACGTAAGGGAAAGATTGTATCCCGAAAGAGATTAAAATTAAAATCAAGTAAAAAGCAAAACCAGAAACGGAAACGGAGAAGAAGCAGGAGAAAGCTCAAAATAAAACAAAGAGGTAGAGGTATTCCAAAATTTAGCTCTAAAAAGATTCCAAGTCCTAAAACTCGGAGTACTATAACGCATCAGAATCCGGCATTTGTAGGACCCAAGAAAAAGCCCCCAAAGCCGAAACTGCAATCTTTAGCGGAAAGAGTAAAAGATAAACCGAGAGCTACCCGTAGAAAACTTCCTTCACCTACATTAGATATTTCTCCAACTCCGACTTCTCACGATCCTAAACCCAGACGTGTTCCTCCGTTGCCTCTTTCTCCTCCTCGTCCCGCAGATGCACCTCCCCTTGCACACTTACCGGTTCTCGCTAGACGAGTATCATCTTCTCCAACCCCAGCTCCAACACCTCCACCTATATCAGCTTCAGCCCCAGCCCCAGCCCCAGCTCCAGCCCCAATACCATCTCCTGCATCTCCACCTGCATTAGCTTCAGAGCCAGTCCCAGCTCCAATACCATCTCCTGCATCTCCACTGGCATTAGCTTCAGAGCCAGCCTCAGCCTCAGCCCCAGCCCCAAAAGAGGAAGAAGAAGACGACGACGAGGAAGTTCCATACGATATGATGACTTTAGATACTTTTGGGGATAATAATATTATTCGCTATTGTGGAGAGAAATGTATAAAACATTTTGACAGTCGCCTAAAACATAGAAAAGGTGAAGATTGTTGGTTTTAGACCTTTGGAAATTTTTTTCTAAACAATTATTATAAATGGATTTAGCACTTTGTATATTAATTGCTATTGTGTTGGTAGCTTTCGCATTATTGATTGTTGTAAGTGGTGTATCATTTAAATTTAATGTATCAAAAGAGGGATTTCAGGGTCAGGTTCAGGCACGACCTGCATCTCTTAAAACGCCTGCCCCTTTACCTGCTCTACCTGTCGATAATGCAATGACAAACATTGTTCCTGATGTTAAAGATATGGCGATGGGGGATAGAAAATTCTTATTCCATAGCAGTGCCTGTACCCCCGAATGTTGTACCAACGGCAGAGGTAACTATTCTTGCTCCACAGGGTGTGTATGTGTGAACGATGATCAGTTAAGTATGCTTACAAACAGAGGCGGAAATCATACCCAGCCTTGTCAGTAAACTAAATTTCTAATGTAAATACCCAAACAAAATAATTAGTATTTAAGAGGATAAATATTATTTTATATAATATGGCGAAACAGTTAAAAAGTAGTAACGATAATAACGGCGACTCAAACTCAGGTAAGTATAACTTACGTGTGATTGATAATTTTGATAATATGGGACTAGATGATGCTATCTTACATGGGATTTATTCTATGGGATTTGAGAAGCCAAGTTATATTCAGCAACGTGGAATTTTGCCGATTATGGAGGGGAAAGACGTCATTGCCCAGTCTCAATCGGGAACGGGAAAAACGGCGACATTTACCATTGGGACTTTACAGATTGTAGAGAAAAAGGTACATAGAACACAGGCAATTATTATTGCACCTACTCGTGAATTAGCTTCACAGATCAATACCGTAATTTCTGATCTTGGGTTGTATCTTAATTTGACGAGAGCATGTATTATTGGAGGAACAAGTATTCGAGATAACATTACCGAACTATCAAAACACCCACAGATTATTATAGGGACTCCGGGGAGATTATTTGATATGATAAGTAAACGATATATTGATACGCGTTCCATCAAATTGCTGGTGATTGATGAAGCGGATGAAATGTTATCTCAGGGTTTTGATGAACAGATTAAGAATATATTTAAGACGCTCCCAGAGGAAGTGCAGGTAGCTTTATTTAGTGCAACTATGTCGGATAGTTTTTTTACATTAACAGATAGTTTTATGAGAGATCCGGTAAAGATTTTAGTAAAGAACGATGAACTTACATTAGAAGGAATCAAACAGTATTATATTTATATGGAATACGATAGTTATAAATTTGATACTTTATGTGATTTGTATGCTTCATTTACTATTGCTCAGTCAATTTTGTATTGCAATTCAAAGAGGACAGTTGAGTTTTTACAGAATAAGTTAACTGAGAACAATTTTAGTAACGCATACATTCACGGAAATATGCCTCAGACAAAACGTAAAGAGATTATGAACGAGTTTAGAAGTGGAGGGATTAGGATGTTAATCTCAACCGATCTATTATGTAGAGGAATTGATGTCCAGCAAGTGTCGTTGGTTATCAATTATGAGGTTCCATACAAAACGGAAAACTATATCCATCGAATCGGCAGAAGCGGACGTTTTGGGAGAAAGGGGATTGCTATTAATTTTGCAAATGATAGGGAGTTAAAACAGCTTAAAGATATTGAGAAATATTATTCAACAACAGTCGAGTCGTTTCCCAAAGACATTTCAAGTGTGTTTCACTAATTTTTGCTTTCTCTTGCTACGTCTTAGTTTCCTATTGTATTTTTTATAATATTCCTTTAATATTTCTATAGCTGTTTTTGCCGATTTATTTTTGTTTGGTTTCTTTTTTGATTTCATTATGTTATTAAATTATATATTTTATATGAATTGTTCTATTACCGAATTGTCGATAGTAGAAAAATCCGTAATAAAAGATTTGCATAGAGATATTCGAATGATTATTATTCAGAATGAACAGATTACTAAACAATTGCTTTATATTCGTGATGAAATTACTAAGATCAAATTGGAAATGAGAAAAAAGTCTTAGATACATTTGTTATTCCATGTGGGCTGACGGCAATCAACAACTCTCATGCTCGTGTTACATGTGGGGCAATTGAAATCCCCTCCTTTTTGTTTGAGTCTTCGTCTATTTCTTCTGGAACGGCGTTTTGATTTTCTGATGATGGGGCATTTGCGTTTCTTTCGTTTAGAGCTTGTGCTTCTGCGACGACGGCGACGTTTTCCACCGGCTACTTGTTTTACAGGATGAAGATTCTCATTTGTTTGTCCACTGAACGGTGATCCATCATGCTGAAGCAACTCACTTGGTTCTGATGATACTAATGCTTTTTGAGGGAGAACACAATGTTCGTATCTGACAACCTGGGATCTGTTTCCGAGATGATTGCCTTCAAGATTATGAGTGAAACCTACACCGGCACCTCTTTGGGAACGGCGTAGAGATCGTCTGTTGCGACGATGTCGACGGCGACGTTGGCGAAGCACTTTAGATTGAATTTTTCTGACGGGCATTATAATATATATAAAGAAAAAAGTTATACTGACTTAAAGGATTTGAATAGTAATTAGATAAATGTCCGATAATCTGGTAGACGTTTTTATTGAAATTCCTATGGGATCGAATGTAAAATATGAATATGATGATAATTATAAATGTGTTCGGTGCGATCGAATCTTGAATACTGCATTGGTATATCCAGCGAACTATGGATTTATTCCGGGTACTTTAGCTGGAGATGGTGATCCATTAGATGTGTTGCTCATCACAGATTATAAACTTTATCCGAATATTGTAATTAAATGTAAAATTATTGGTGTATTATTAACAGAGGACGAGGAAGGAGAAGATAATAAGGTCATTGTTGTTCCATCAAAAAAGGTCGATCCCCGATATGAAGATAAAAATAATTATTCTGATTTGGATCAGTCAATTCTGGATAAGATTAATCATTTTTATTTGAATTATAAAACACTAGAACATAAAAAATGGGTAAAAGTTCATGGTTATGCAAATAGGAGTAAAGCACTTGATATCTATAGAAAGTCGCTCCTCAAGAAATAATGTTATATTAGAATATATGGCTGGTGGAATTTTTATTGATCGTCCTTTTCATGCAAATCCAAAGTGCATTGTTCTAAGTATTTTAGCAATGGTATCGTATTGGTTTCTTCCGTATCGAAATCCTTATATGTTACCAGTACTTTTTGTTGTTATCTATGTAGTAATTGCCTGGTATGATCATTTATATAAATGTGAAGACAAACTATTTTCAGGGAATGTATGGGGGCTTAATGTGTTTGATTTATGGCCTAAGCCTCAACGTAGAACAGACAAGGGATCAAAACCAAGAGTTGGTAATCTCGTAAAAGATCAAGAAGGTGCTTATA
>NYZO01000110.1 GCA_002687185.1 archaeon
GAAAGAACGTGAGATTCAAATTTCAGTAGGCGCTCTATGGATTAATCCAAAATATTTTCAAACCACAGTTACACCAATTGAGATATTTGGCCAAACTGACGACCTTTTGTTTAGAGCTAAAAATGATGGTAAAGATCAGGTTATTGTTGATTCTTATACACATCCTAGCTGTGGGAATATTTGAAAACAATATCCATTACTTAAGTCAATTTGAGGTCGAATGTCACTATAACTTCACTACTTAGCGAGGGGTACAAGGGATAACATTTAAATACTCATAAATCAACGTAAAAGTTGATTTAAATATATATTTTGATGGTTCAATTTTAGATTAAATGAGACGCCGCGACTGGGATTTGAACCCAGATACCCATACGGGTCAGGCTTTCCAGGCTTACACTTCTTAGCTTAAGAATCTGTGCTATACCAGGTTAAGCGACCGCGGCATAAGAAAATAGAGGGATAAAGTACTTTAATAAAGCTTTGGTAGAAATTAATTAATCCAAAACTTCCATGCTAATATTAACACCGTCAGGAATCTGAACACGCATAATAAGTCTTAGAGCACGCTCGTCAACGCCAACTTCAATAAGTCGTTTATGAATCCGCATCTCAAACTTTTCAAAACTAGCTTTGCCTTCACCGTCAGGACTTTTTCTAGTAGTTAATTTAAGCTTTTTAGTAGGCATAGGTATTGGACCGTACAGTTTAACTTTAGTTTTTTCTACAATATCTGCTATAGCTTGACAGAGTTGGTTCACTTTATCAATTTCTGTACTGGCAATCTTTATACGTGCTTTTTGCATAGACGAGTTCTATATAAGAGTTCTTTTAAAGGTTTCGAAAGGGTCTGTTTTTTCTTAAGTTAGGATATCGATCACTTTAAATAGCGTACTTTTCTTTGCTTTCTCTTAGGATCTAGATATAATAAAACTGTATAAATATCTGACAAATAAAATCTTATGAGGGACCCAAAATGAGTATTAGACTAGATGATTTCACTGTAGGAATTTGTAAAGAAAATAGAAAATATACTCCTCAACAAGTAATTGATTACATAACAGAAACTAAAGTTGAAAGGCTTGCTGACCCTAAAAGTGTTGAACAATTAATCAAAGAATCAGAAAATAAATTTCATTCTTATGTAGAACAAAATGGTATAAACATGGATGATATAGTTCAAGTTCAAACTTCACTTGCAGGACGAGATTTAGCAAAGTTAACCTATGATCATTGCGGTCAAAAAATATCGCTAATTATTGAAGGTGCAATGAAAAAAGGTATAATGATTTAAACTACAATTTCACCCTTAGAAGATACTAACATAAACTTAAAAAGAAAAATAAATTTAGTTTTTAAAAATGGATACTAATCAGTCTACACAAAACAAATCTAATCCATCGGCTCCTACACAAAAAACGTGCGTATGGGCAATATTTGCATTAATATTTGCGTTTTTAATCCCGCCTTTAGGAATAATACTCGGGATAGTTTCTTTAGTAAAGATAAAAAATGATCAATCATTAACAGGCAAAGGACTAGCAATAGCAGGCATTATTATTGGAAGCTTGATTACTATATTCATAATTCTTCAGTTGATTGCTGTTACATTATTATTTACTGGTCTTTCTTCGGGCGGAATTGCGACAAGTTGCATAGTCGGTGCACCGTTTAGCTGTGTGGATGTTACAATGTTTTCTGATAAAGTTACAATTGAATTATTTGCGTCTTTAGTACACGAGGCATCGATTGAAGATATAACAGTTAATGGCCAACCTTGTATAATCACAGGCGAAATCAAGGGAGGCACAAATACAATTGTATGTACAGGTATTAGTTTAGATAAAGACGAACCTGTAAATGGTCAAATGACATTAACATATCAAGCCACACCAACAGGTCCACTACACGAACTTAAAGGGACGTTTCGCGGACAAGTAAGTGTATAAGTACAGCTTAGATAAATTAATCTCGGAATATTATTTATCGAATTAGTCCTGGAAGATCATGAAATCTTTTGGGCATAAGTTCTAGGTTACGTTGATTGGTTCTTCGTTGTTCCTTTAATGTGTCAAAATAGGAATCGTTTATCGTCTGCAGCCTTGACTCTCTTGATTCTCCACTTAATTCATCCGTTGCAACTGCCAGACAGTTTAGTCCTACTTCATGATATTTTCCTTCGGTATAGATTCCTCCTTTGTAAGAGAAATTAGGAAATAAATAATCAAACGTAGGGAGAAAAAATGTGTCATGTAGTCTAATTACAGTTTCATCATTTCCATTATTTGCCTCATATATCATTCTATCAGTAATGGCAAATAGTCTTTTATCTTTACCTACTTGTTCAGGTTTCATATTAACTCAATAGATTCTGCCATTCTCTCGACTGCTCTGTTATTCTCTTTATATAAATTCAGAAGTCTTTGGCCATCATCATATCCATGCTGATAAAGATTTTCAACACCCTTAAGACCATAACGCGTATAAAAAGCATCAAATACTGCTTTAGCTCCTGTAACAATCCTTCTTTGTTCAGAAAAACCACTATCAAAGGTTGTCATTTTTGCTTCTAATTCACCCAAACGCTCTTGAATTGCTTGTTGTGCAGATTCGTTATAATTTAATTCTTGTCCATCCCCTACAACTTTGACTGGATAAGCTTCTTTTCCTTCAATGTGAACGTTGCGACCAATCCTTACATTAGGACCAATGTTAACAGTTCCAGTTTTCTTTTTTACCATTTTAAAAATTAAAAAAAAAGGAGGTTTACTCCTTCTTAACTAAATCAATACACATACCAGCAGCAACAGTTTGACCTGCGTCTCTGATTGCGAACCGAGACAGTTGCGGTATGTCAGCTTGTTTTTCAATAACGATAGGTTTGCTAGGGATAATTCGAACCTTTGCAGCCTCACCGTTCTTGAGCATGTCAGGTTTTTCTTTAACAACCTCACCAGATGCAGGATCGATTTGTTCTAAAATCTCTTCAATCTTACAAGCTACCTGTTCAGTGTGAATGTGAAACACCGGTGTGTAACCGATTGTCATAACACTTGGATGGTTCAAAACAACAATTTGTGCAGTGAACTCTTTCACAACTGTAGGTACACTGTTTGTGTGACCTAATACGTCGCCGCGTGCGATATCTTTTTGCTCGATACCACGCAGATTAAACCCAACGTTATCGCCAGGTTCTGCACTTTGTAATTGCTCGTGATGCATCTCAATAGATTTAACTTCAGCAGTTACACCTTTGCCTTCACGGGCAGGAGCAATAACTACTTTATCGTTAATCTTCATGACACCAGTTTCTACACGACCAACCGGAACGACTCCTAAACCTTTGATGTTATAAACATCTTGCAGAGGCAGTCTTAGAGGTAAGTCTGTAGGTTTCTCTGGAGGTGACAGTAGATCTAGTTGCTCAGCAAGTGTAGGCCCTGAGTACCAGCTCATGTTCTCGCCCTTCTTAACAACATTATCGCCTTCGAATGCGCTGATAGGAACAAACACTACTTTTTCTGGATCGTAGTTAACAGTCTTTAGAAGCGCAGTAACTTCTTCTTGAACTTTCTTAAAAGTATCTTCTTTGTATTGTACAGCATCCATTTTATTAACTGCAATGACTAATTGTCCAACACCAAGTGTTCTAGACAAGAAGATATGCTCTTTTGTTTGTTCTTTTACACCGTCAGTTGCAGCAACAACTACAACACCAGCGTCAGCTTGCGAGGACCCAGTAATCATGTTTTTAATGAAATCTTTGTGTCCTGGTGCGTCAATTATTGTGAACTCGTACTTTGAAGAGTTAAATTTCTTATAAGATAAATCAATTGTAACTCCTCTTTCTCTTTCTTCTTTTAGGTTATCCATAACGAACGCGAACTCAAACCCGCCTTTACCGAGCTCTTGAGCCTTGTCTTTGAGTTTTCTCATAGTCTGTTCGTCAATAACACCGCTGTCGAATAAAAGTCGACCTACAGTAGTACTTTTACCGTGGTCAACGTGACCTATAAAGATCAGATTAATATGTGGTTTTTCTTTTGCCATTTTATTATGATATGCCTCCTTTAGTATCTTTAATCTTTGCCTAAGACGTTTTATAAGGTTTTCTATTATTTGATTTTCCGGGTAGCAGATTTCTCTCTTGAGGAACAAAAATAACTAAATTTTCAACTGTTTTAGGGGCAATAAATTTATACAGGAATGCTCAAATCTTTATTCAAGCCTTTACGGTCCCTAATTTGCAATACTACTTTATTTTTGAGCGCTTCAGGAACCTTCTCAAACATTTGGTCAACTACAAAACTAACACCGCGACCGCTTGTAGCGCTCCTTAAATCTGATGCCATTCCAAACATCTCAGCCACAGGAATACGAGCGCGAGCAACAACAGTAGTGCCTTCAGTATCCATGGTTAACAACTGACCACGCTTATTTTGGACTAAAGTAGATATATCAGACATATGGTTACTAGGCCCTTCAATTTGCAATTCTTGCAAAGGCTCAAACAGTGATAAATTAGCTTGCAACATCGCACTTTTAATGGCTTCGCGAACAGCCGGATAAACTTGCGCAGGACCACGATGAATTGCGTCTTCGTGTAGTTTACAGTCCATTAATCTAACCTTCATTTTCATCCCCGGTTCACGCGCAAGACCGCCCTCACGCATGACTTGCTCAAAAGCGTCGGCAACCATCTCGATAACTTCGCCGATATGTACAATACCGCGAGTTGCGTCAACTAATACATTGCCCTTATAAAATTCGACATATTTTCGTGCTTCTTTACTGTCAACACCCAAACCTTGTAATGTTTTCCAAAGCTCTTTATCTTTTTTCTTTGCTCGGCCTTCAGGCAAGTCACCGTCTTTCATTGCCTTATACACCTCATCAGACAAAGGCTCGACAATGATCATAAATCGATTGTGTTTGTTAGGTGAGCGGCCCTCCATCTCAGGACTAACTTTAGTTACAGTTTCACGATAAACAACGATAGGTGGAGACGTATTAACTTGCAACCCTTTCTCGCTTATAATCCTGTTCTCAATAATCTCTAAATGTAACTCGCCCATCCCCGAAATTAAATTCTCACCAGTTTCTTCATTAATTTCTACAGTAATACCTGGGTCTTCTTTGTTCACTTGTCTTAAAACTTCAACTAACTTAGGTAGATCAGCAGGAGTTTTAGCCTCAATCGATTTTGTAATCACAGGCTCAAAGATATGTTTGATAGCTTCAAAAGGCTCGATTGCTTTTAGCGATACAGTCTCACCTGCGAACGCGCCTTTAAGGCCTACCAACCCGATAATGTTTCCAGCGGTAGCTTCAGGCACTTGGATATTAGCTGCTCCCTTATAGAGTAAAATTTGTTGCAATCGCACTTCTTTTTTGGCCATGTTCATATAAACGTTATCGCCTTGTTTGATAGTGCCAGAAAATAGTCGGCCGGCAGCGATCTCGCCTGCGTGTTTGTCAATAACAATTTTAGTAACTACGAACGCGACATCGCCTTTTGGGTCGCAAGAGAGCAATGCTTTACCTTGATCAGATTCCATATCGCCGTGCCAGATTTTAGGTATTCGGTATTTTTGTGATTGTTTAGGGTTTGGCAGGTGCTCAATGACTTGGTCTAGTATAACTTTGTGCGCTGGTGCTTTCTTTGCAAGTTCATCAAACGTATCATTTTCATACGCTTCGATAACGTCTTTGAAGGTAATGCCCACTTTTTTCATGTACGGTACACTGAGCGCCCATTTATGTAATGCTGAACCAAACGCAACTGACCCGTCTTCAACACTAAGTTTCCAGTCTTCTTTGAGTTCTTCTGGCGCGTTGTCTTGGACGAAACCGTTTATACGTGATATAATCCCTAAAAATCTCTCTTGCATTTGCTCCGGTGTTAATTTGAGCTCTTTGATTAATCGATCTGCTTTATTGATAAACAGTAACGGCTTGACCTTTTCTTTTAGCGCTTGTCTTAAAACGGTTTCAGTTTGTGGCATCATGCCCTCAACTGCGTCGGCTAAAACTAATGTGCCGTCTACTGCACGCATAGCACGGGTCACGTCACCGCCAAAATCTACGTGTCCTGGGGTGTCGATCAAATTAATCAAAAAATCTTTCCCGTCAACTGTGTGCACCATATTAACGTTAGCTGAATCGATTGTAATTCCACGCTCTTGCTCATCCTCGTGAAAATCCATTGCTAATTGTTGACCGGCTAACTCTTCAGAGATCATGCCAGCACCTGCTAAAAGTGAATCGCTCAAAGTAGTTTTACCATGATCAATATGTGCAGAAATAGCCATGTTCCTGATATTTTCAGGTTGTGTCATTAAATCTTTGATTTTGTCTGTTGTATCTTCAGCCATTCTATATATCAGTGTTGCTAACGGATTGTTTATAAGTTTTTTTATTCTTGTGCTGGCTGTGTTAAAGGAATTCTGAGCAATCTACAGCGGTAACTTATCTCCCATACCAAAGCGTCTCTGCTTGGGTTACCAGGAACACCGTTTCCATAACCAAGGATAGAATCATCATCAATCTTAAAATCGTCCCTCATTAATGTCTCCGAATATATTTTATCCGAACTTACCCCAAGCTTATTAGCAAGATCAGAAACTGCTAATTCCGATCTAAAGTTAACATAATATTTGCCAAGTATTTCTCCCTCTGTAATAAAACTAATTCCCTCGATTTCAAATTCTGTATTTTGAGGTTTATGTTCACAAAAAGCAAAATGAAGATCGTTAGGTTTGTAGATTAAAGGACTAAAAAAATATTCTGTTTCATCTCTAAAAATAAAATATATATTTATGTTTTCGTTGTTCATGTTTAATTTAGGAAAAGATATTAATTAAAAAGATTTCCTACGTTTGATAGTATACCCAACAATAATTACTGAGTACAAAGCTTTTATGAATAACCTAGTATTAATGTTAATTTTGAGGTGATCTTAA
>NYZO01000111.1 GCA_002687185.1 archaeon
TATTTATCTTAGAAATAATGCGCTGTATTATTACGCAACTGTAAGTGGTGGTTCTGGAACGAGAATACATGGTATTAATGCATCAAACAATGAATATATAGGTTCTGTTGATCAAACTGTAAACACAACCTTGATAGGGAATAATACAAATAAAATTCAATTACGCCCAAATTCTGTAGATGCTATTGTAATGGATAGTGATGGTACTACAATAGAAAATAACGGAACCGTTATAGCAGATTTTCAAAACTCTAATAATCGAGTACAGTTTTACAGTGGTATTGATGTAGGGTGGCCAGATACAAGATCTGGTTCTTTATTTCTAAATGGTGCTAGCGGAGGAAGTACTTCCGGAGGTAATATTCGTTTAAGAACCGCAGCCGACCATGACACAAATATTGATTTTTTCCAAATTGTCGCTTCGGCAGATGACTTAATAATCGGCGCAGATGGAGATACATCTGCATTAAAATATAATGGGGGCACTAGAGATTGGACATTTAACAATGTTGGTAATGTTGGAATTGCTACTTCTTCGCCAACGGAGAAGTTAGAAGTTAGTGGTAGTGTATTGTCTAATGGCTATAAAATCTCAGGGCTTTCTGATAGCTATATACCATTAGCGGGTGGTGGTTCTAAACCTTTAGGGCATTTTTTACATAGTACAAATGGCACCTACACCATAGGCGGTTCTTTAGATATGAGCGATGGAGATTTAATTTTCTCTACAGGTTCTCAGTTAATTTTTCAAGATGCAACAATTAGTAATGTAATAACAGATTTAGGTGTATCAAGTAGCGATTTAACACTACCTACTTCTGAGGCTGTTACAGAATATGTATATGATGAGCTACAGGGGTTGAACTCCATTTTTGCAAGTAAAGCATCTATACCTTGGGAAGATGATACTAATACAATACCATTAACCCATGCAACAGGGGTTTACATCAATCAAAACAATCCATCTTCTAGTGATTATACTATAGAGGCAGGTGCTGTTTTAGGGGGTAAGGCTTATGTAGATATTAATACTACAAACATGTCTGATTTTCCAACTGTAGCAGGTGCTACAAATATTGCTGGTCCACCCTTTATTGAAGGTAAAAACTACCAAATGATAGTTAAAAATTATGGAGCAGATGGTATTAAATATTGGTTTGATTTAGAAGATCCTATAGAAGTAGAACAACATTGCTTGGTTTCTAGTAGGTGGCAAATGCTTACCTCTAATGCTTGGGTGGGCGCTAGAGAATACTATGGGTATTATGATAATAATAGAAATCTCGGTACAGGCACAGAACCTACCTTTCAAGGTACAGATATGGGTATTACGCTGCTTCCTGCAGGTGCAAAAATTACCAAGGTAGAAGTATTAACCAACTACAACAACAACGAAATAGATGGGGCAAACATAGCTATTGCTGCACTTTCTCATACAAGTGGCTTTGGCAATACCTATGATACTGCAAGTATGAACCAACAAGACATTATCACATCTACAGCTTTAACCATTGCAAGTTTAGCTGGAGACAGTCATGTAGACATAGTAGATTTTACAGACGTAACACTAGATTATGATAGTGCCATTGCAGTAAGCATACAACCAACAGGCACATTAACTTCTACTAGATATTTAGGTGCAACGATCAAACTTTATTACGTACTACCATGAGAAAGCTTCTTCTAATCATATTGTTATGTAGTACGGTTGCCTTCGGACAACGTAGGCGTACTTTATACCATCAATTACAAAGCACTTTTGCAATTGGTTATGTGGCGCCTGCAACACCTTCTACAGACACCTCAATAAACGGTGCGTTTACTTTAAATGTGGCTAATAGTGGTATAGTGCAGGGTTTGGTTACTGATCAAGTGGCTAAAAAAAACAGAGACACCTTAAACTACAAATTGCAATTGGCCCACCAATTAGGAGATACTATTTTTCAGTTTTCAGACAGCATCTATGCATATTTTGATGTTCAAGCAGACAATTACAATAGAGCTCCAGAGCAAGGTGTGTTTATACCAGGCGATATGCATTTTAAAATGCACGACTCAGTTTGGTTATACGTGCAACCAAATGCAAAACCATCGTATGCATTACTAACTTCTACTAGAGAGGATAACATTACTATTTCTGGCGGCCACCTTATAGGCGACAGATATACGCACACCTATGCTACAGGAACCGATGGCGACACGCACGAGTTTGGCTATGGCATTTATTTAAGAGGTGCACACAATGTAGTAATAGACAACGTGCATATTGAGTCCATGACAGGCGATGCTATAATTGTACAATCTACACAGCACCGTAACGACGATGGTTCAGAAAAGCCAGAAGGACATTACAATAAAAATTGGACCATTAGAAACTGCTATCTAAACAAGAGCAGGCGCAACAACATTAGCCTTACAGATATAGATAGTATTACCATACACAACAACACCATTACCAATGGTGGAGATGGTGGTTATTGGAGCAGCGCAGAAGGGTACAATTCCAAAGGCGTGCTACCTCGCTACAATATAGATTTAGAAGCCATTAATTACTTAGATGACACAGGAGATTTAAGATATACAGAAGTTGTTAAAAATGTAGTTATACGCAACAACGATTTTAGTGGTGCCTACAATGGCGATATTGATCTATACAAATCATGGGCGGTTGAAATTCACGACAACACCTTTGACTCTTACATAGCAAACGTAGCCTCGTATGATATAGAAATACACCACAATACATTTACCAATACCGGTGCATTGTCAGACAGAAAATTTGCAATTCAAGTTACAGAGCGTTTGCGCTCTGATGGTTCAGATTTTTGCCAAGACTATGTTATTTACGATAATACAATAACAGGGTTTGAAGTAGGTATAAAACTAGGTGCAACCTCTAATGAGGTGTACAATAACGACATCAATAATTGTCTTACAGGCATTATGCTGCTAAACGGAGCAGACAATTCTTTTACAAATAATGATATAGATAGTAATGTTAGTGGTTCAAGAGGTTATTACACCCTATCAACAGGACCAACTGTTACCAACACCACAATTACAAACTGCGACATAGATGTTGCAGAATACGGAGCCTTATTTCAAAACTTGAACAGCACCGCCACCTCCAATGAGATTACAATAACAGGAGTAAACTTTAAAGCGTTTCAAGACATAGAGCTTCGCAATACACATTGGCTAACACTCAATAGTTGTATTTACACCACGTATAACGCCATTAATGGTAGTGCTAACATAACAATTAACAACCCATGATAACTGTATTAAAAGTAATAGGTATTCTGCTTCTAGTTGCAATACTAGGATTCATTCTAGTTGCAGCTTTTGCATACATAGATCTGTGTAGAATGGTTGGTAAGGATTTAGATGATTTAGGAAAAGGAATGCATGAGGCAAGAGAGAATTTATCGAGGCGTGTAAAAAATATGTAAACTAAAATCTGGCGAGAAATGTACGCACATAATTATGAAAGGATGGAAAACCATTTTATTTAATTTAATAGCAGGAATTATTCTAGTGCTAGAACAGCAAGGAGTTTCTGTTTGGGGGTTAACTACAGAAGTAGTTTCTGTTGCAACAGTAGTAGGAAACTTTGTTTTACGTTTCTTAACAACAACTCCAGTAGGAAAGTCAAGTTAAACAGAGCCTCTTCGGAGGCTTTAACACTAAAAAAGCTTTAAGATGTATTTTAAAAATCAAGTAAACTTTGGCCACATTCTATCCATTCTCGCTATTGTTATTATTCCGTTACTTATCTGGGGTTTTAGTGTAGAGGCTATGCGTAAAGATGTGGAACGCAACACTAATGATATTACCGAAATCAAATCCGAAGCAAAAGAAATTAAGCTGCAAAACACAAAGAATCACAATGAGGTAATGGATAAGCTTCATGAAATAGAGTTACAGCTAAAAGATAAAAAAGACCGAGAATAATGCATCTTGATCTAACCATATCAGATTACAATATTTCTGGAGAACCACTACCAGAAAACGTTGCAGATTTAATTCTGCAAAATCATATTGTGCCTATGCAAGAGGTCATCAACAAAATGCCTGTGGCCGTAGCTGTTTCTAAAAAAAGTGGTTTTCGTTCTTGGTTGTGGGAAAAGCAAAAAAATAGATCTGGTAACAGTCAGCATTGTTTTGGTCATCAAGAAGATGGTAGTTTTAATTCTACAGCAAAAGGAGCTGCAGATTATACATGTGATGATTTTGCACATCAAGTAGAAGTGTTTGCAGAACTCATTGCAAAAGAAACTGAATACACGCGTATTTGTATCTATCCAAACAAGTTATTTATACACGCAGACTTTAAGCACCCTAAAAAGAACGAATGCCAAATCTTTTACGATCATTCAGATGGTAATAGTTGGCAATATCAAAAAACGATTAGCAAATGAAAACAGAAAGCACAATAACAGGATTAATAGGCTTAATTGCCACAGCTTTAACCTTGTTGAAGCCCAACGAAAAGCGGCAAAACAAACGTATTCTTAAACGTGCTTTTAAGAATTATAAAAAGATTAAAAAACTGATGAAGGAAGATGGCGAGATTGACGAAAAAGAGAAAGCACAGCTCGAAGATTTAAAAGACTCTATTATAGAAGCACAAGCCAAATTGCTAGAATTTTAATATTTAATTGTTCTTTATTTAAACGCAGCCACCTCAATAGAGGTGGTTTTTTATTCGAAAAGAATATTTTATATATTTGGTTTTATAAAAAACTAATTACAACATGAATATAGACTTCTCGTCTTTTTTGGCGACACTCAATAATATTGCAAGTTTCTTCACAACAACTTTATTAGGTAGTGTAATTTTATCTTTGTTAACCTCGTTTGCTTTTATACACCTTTTAATTTGGGCATATAGGCCAAACATTTTGATTTGCCCTTATATATGCTTAATGCGTTTTCCTGACTTTGAACCAAATCCTAATAAATATTTTTACGTTATAAAAATTGTGAACAAATCAAGATTTGACGCTTACGATATTAGATTAAACCTAGTTAAGAAAGAGCCGTATATTGTTAATGATGGTGCAAAAATTAATCATCGTCTTACCTCTTTGGAGACAAGTGCAAAATTTAAGGACCATTTATTTAGATATAAAAAAGACGAAAACTACGGCGAAAACGCTTATATGATTAGGACTGATGAAGATATTGCAGGTTTAATAATAGACCCTAATATTTCTGTAAGATTAACTGTTTGCGCACGACATGGATTAACGAACTTAACAAGAATAGTTCATCATGAATTCACTTCTACTAGTTATATAAAAAAAGATCATGAGTTTGTTTTTGGTAGCTCTTTAGGTGTTAAAATTCAATAGTCTGATTGTTAAATAAACACAATTTATTGGCATAAAATTTGTTTAATATTTATAAAAATTATTATTTTACACCCGAAAGTTTAAATCTTATGAAAAAATTACACGACATTGTGTCTTGGTAATTAATTATCAATTGCACTACCGACAACGAAAAGAAATTAAAAAACATTTTAAAAAAAATTAAAACCACTCCACATCGAGTGGTTTTTTAATTTTAATAAGATACTCTCATAGTATTAACCCACTCCTTCGAGTGGGTTTTTTAATTTATATAACAAAAACGTTATATAATTTTTAATTTTAGAAATGGTTTATTGAGAATGTCATAAAAATGCTGTTTTTAGTAAAAATAGTTGTATAACAATTTTGCTATATAACAAAAACGTTATATATTTGGTGTATCAAAATGAGAGATAATCTTATTTAAATCATGAAAAGTTCTTTTCTTATTAAAATGATTGAAAAAGATGGTTGGGTTCTTAACCGTACCAAAGGCTCGCACCATGTATTTCGTCATCCTAACAAAACAGGTATTGTAGTGATTCCGCATCCTAAAAAGGATATTCCAAAAGGAACTTACAATGCAATACTTAAACAAGCAGGACTGAAGTAGAGTAAGTCCTCCTTGTTTTAGGAGCTAAGAATTTTTCACTATTAACTCAAAACTAAAAAGGAATATTTAACTTAAAATTTACAGGTGCGGAGCAACAACGAAAATGGCAAAATTAAAAACAAGAATTATTGTGTGTGTAGAAAAAGACGCTAATGGTGTGTATTGGGGTACAACTCAAAATATACCAGGAGTAGTTTCTGCCGACGGATCTTCTTTACAAGAGATGAAAGAAAATCTAAATGATGCATTATCGTTATATCTTGAAACAGCAGAAGATATAAACGAAAAAGAAATCACTGCAATGTTTGATAATGGATTTGAATTACAATTCAAATTAGATTTATCAGAATTGTTTGAAAAAATCAAAGTATTAAACAAATCTGCCTTTGCAGGCAGAGTAGGTATCAACCCTAGCTTATTAAGGCAATATGCCTCTAAAAGCAACACCACTTATATTTCTGAGTCGCGTGCTAAAGAAATAGAAGCGGGTCTTCATGAGTTAGGAGAAGAATTGCAGGCAGTACGCTTGTAATGCATTTAAATAAGATACTCTCATAGTATTAACCCACTCCTTCGAGTGGGTTTTTTCATGTCCTTTTTTTTGCTGTTTACATAGTGCACCTTGCTGTAAAATCATTGTAAATGGCAGCAGACATTACAGCACTCGAAAAAAAAGCAGGTCAAAAAGCCGCACGTAAACTTCGTATAGATCTGCGTAAAGTTCTTATAGCTTCTGCAATCACGCCATCTACACCTTCAGAAATGATTAGTGCTGTAGGAGCATCCGTTCACATGAAATACGGTCAATTAGACCACATAGCACTAAAAGCCACCAAGGCAACCTTTATGCAACACTACGGCTTTGAAGGAATTAAAAGCAATGGTGTAAGAATGCGTATGCAAGCCTTCGATCATTTTACAAACCTATTTAACACTACACCAGCACTAGAGGTGTTAATGGATGAAATTGGAGCAGCAAGAGCAGAAGAGATAATGAATAATATTAGATTCTAATGGCAGATAAACCAGTTACACGTAGACTCAAAATATATGTCAATGGTCAAGAAGTAGACGCCACCATTACCAACCTGCGCAAAAACCTCGCAAAATTTCGCAATGCATCTAATAGGGCAGTAGAAGGTTCTGCAGATTGGAAAAAATACAATGCAGAAGTAGCGCGTTTAGAAGCAGAATTAAAACAAGCTACCACTGCTCAAAAAGCATTTAGAAAAGACACTCAGCTTACAGAAAAACTAATAGAAGATAACACTAGTGCCTTTACAGACTTTACAAGCAGTATTTCTCAATTTTGGCAAGGCCTAAAAAGTGGAGACTTTCTACAGGCAAAAGATGGCTTTAACGGAATTAAAACAGGCATATCTGGTGCAACCAAAGCATCTTTAAAATTTATAGCCACGCCAATTGGTGCAGCCATTGCGGCCTTGGCAGGAATCGGAGTCGCGGCCAAGGCGTGGTTTGATTACAACCAAAAAGTAGTAGAAGCACTTAGAACTACTACTCAAATTACTGGTTTAACAGATCAAGCAGCCGACCAAGCTAGAATTAGAGCAGAAGCCTTATCAGAAGCTTTTGATACAGACTTTAATCAGAATTTAGAAACCGCCAAACGCTTAGCACAGCAGTTTGGTATTTCATACAATGAAGCATTTGATTTAATAGAAGATGGTTTGGTGCGTGGTCAAAAAAACAACGACGAGTTTTTCCAATCTCTTAAAGAATATCCAACGTTTTTTAACTCCGCAAAATTCTCTGCAGAGGAGTTTTCACGCGTTATTCAAACAGGCTACGACCTTGGTATTTACTCAGATAAATTACCAGATGCCATTAAAGAAGCAGACCTCGCAATTAAAGAGCAAACCAAATCTACTAGAGACGCCTTGGTTAATGCTTTTGGAGCAGCCTTTACAGATGATTTGCTACAACGCGTAAGAACAGGAGAAACCACCACCAAAGATGCCCTTGCGGAGATTTCTGCTCAAGCAGAAAAAACAGGTTTAAACGTTCAGCAAAATGCTCAACTTACTGCAGATTTATTTAAAGGCGCTGGAGAGGATGCAGGTGGTGCAATTAAAATATTTGGTGCGCTCAACCAAGCATTAAACGAAAACCAAAGAGAGCTAACAGAGTCAGAAAAGATTACTCAAGAGCAAGTGAATGCCACTACAGAATTAAAACAAGTGTCTTCTGCCTTATTTGCTACCGGAGATAAAGGCTTTGGTTTATTAGTAGACAAAGCCAAACTGTTTGGTACTAAAATTTTAATAGATATTTTAAAAGCAGGCGTAGATGTTTACAATTGGGTAGTAGATTTAAACAATGAGTCAGGCACTTTTTCTGCAATAATTACAACTATAGGAAAGGTTGCAGGTGTGCAATTTAGATTTTTAGGCACATTAATAAAGGCTGCTGTCGAAGGCTTTAAAGGTTTAGGCACAGTACTAGAAGGTGTGTTTACATTAGATCCTACCAAAATAAAAGAAGGGTTTAAAAATACTGTTGATGGCATTGGTGATTTACTTACCGACTTTAAAGACAAAACCACCAAAGATGCGTTAGATATAGCGGATGCATTTCAAGGTAAAAACAAACTAAAAAAAATCTCTTTAGACGATTTAAGTGGGTCATCTACAACAGGAAATAATGACGGAACAAATGCAGATAACAAAAAAGCTTTAGAAGACCACAAGATTTATCTTGATGAAAAATTAAGATTAGAGAAAGAGGCCGCAAAGCGTTCTGAAGAAGCTGAGCTTGATAGGAGAAAGAAAAAACTTGACTCAGAAGCAGCAGCTCGAAAAAAAGAAATAGAGCAACTATCAATTTCTGAAGAGAAAAAGAAAGAATTGTTAGACGCTCTTGACGCGGACACATCAGCTAAAAAAGAAATCTTAGACACGCAAGCAGAAGACTACAAAACCTACTTAGAAGAAAAGCTAAAAATAGAAGAAGAAGCTGCGCTGCGTTCTGCTGAAGATGAGTTTAAACGCAAACAACTCAAGGTAGAGCAAGAAGCAGAAGCGCGCCGAAAAGAAATAGAAGCTCTGTTAATTTCTGAACAGCAAAAGAAAGAATTACTTGATGCTTTAGAGGCTGACACCGCAGCCCAAAAAGAAATTATAGACGCAGAAAAAGAACAAGCAGAACTGGATAAAAAACGCGCATTTGAAGAACGTAAACGCGCACTGCAAGAAGAGCTCGATTTGCAAAATGCAGAGACTGCTTTAGAAAAAGAACTTCTAAAGGCAGAGGCAGATATAGAAAAGCAAGAAGCTGAACTAGAAAAACTAGATCTCAACGCAGAAGAAAAAGCAGAACTATTGGCATTGCTTCAAGAAAAAGAAGAAGCAACAATTGCTGCTATTAAAGAAAAGCACCGTAAAAAAGAAGAGCAAGAACGCCAAAAAGCTCTAGATAAA
>NYZO01000112.1 GCA_002687185.1 archaeon
AAACAATGCATCTGGAGGATTTATTAAAAATGCAAAAAATTAGTTTTATACTACTATTATTATGTGTTAGTGTGCTGCTTGCGCCAGGAGTGCTTGCAGCTAATGTTGACTTGACACTTAGCGAGTTGAATCAAATTGAAATTGAAGAAGGAAAGACTTATCAATTGACGTTGACTGTTACGAATTTGGAGACAACCGATGTTGTTATAGATTTAAAAGATAATGATGCTAGTATTAGCGAATTGTCGTTAACGTATTTGCCGGATAGAAATAATGTTAATATTGATGGGAGTAAATCGCAAAATTTTGTAGCGACAATAAGAGCTGCTAGTAATATTGAAAGTACAATTACTAAAACACTTACATTTGATGTAGAAGAAAGAGGAACTTCTAATAAATTAGTTACTGAGTCTGTAACTGTTGAATTAACACCGCCGCGACAACCTAAGCTGGAATTTGATACGCCAAATTTAGTTACTGTTGAAGAAGGATCGAGTACGGTGCTTAGTGTGTTGTTAAGAAATACTGGAAATGTTAAGCTTGTTAATATTGAGCCGGAAGTTACAAACTCTAACTCACAAATCGAGATTGATATTACTCCAAAAGCTACTAGTTTAGAAGCTGGGTCGTCAACTACTTTTTCGTTCACTGTGTCACCTGTAATCGGGGCGCAAGAGAGAGATTATAATGTGGCTATTAAAGCAGATGCATCAGATGGGACTACTGCAACCACATCAGCTACTGTGAAAGTTACCAAAATACCAGTTGATCGAAGACTTACATTCTTAGACAAAGATAAGAATGCTATATCACAACTTACTTTTGATCTGTTACGCGGAGATGAAGGCGAGAAAATAATCTATCTTAGAAATGAAGGAGGAGATGTACTTAATGTTGATCTTTTGCCTGAAATATCTCTTGATGATGGGAATAATGTAATCTCGTTAAGCTTTACGCCTGTGTCTAAAGGGATTCCACTGTCGCCAACTTCTGAGACACCTGTAACAGTTAAATTAGACGTGGATGATGGGCAAGAGCTTAGAACCTATTCAGGTAAACTTGCTGTGGAAGACACTTCGAATCAATTTATCAGACGAGAAATTGGTTTTAGAATCAATGTGCAACCAGATCTGTGTAACGCGGGAATTGTAGGAGATGCACTAAGTATTGATATAGAAAATCCTGATTCTGATGATGAATATAAAGTCGGAGAAACTGTACATGTAGAGATTGAAGCACGAAACGGTGATACAGAAGATCTCCGTACGACAGTTGAGGCGTTCTTGTATAACGGAAACAAAAAAGTTGATCGTGATGAGAAAACACAAAGAATAAAAGATAATGATGATAAAACCTTTAAACTTGATCTTTTTGTAGATCCTGAAGAAGACATAGACCCTGATGATGATCTTGTATTATATGTGCAAGCATTTGAGAAAGGGCATCAAGATAGGCAGTGTATACAAGTCAAAGAAGTGCTTGATCTACAAATTGATGATCGTGATCTTCTAATATCATCTAGTAGCATGAGCCGATCAGGGCAAGTTGAGCTTGGGACATTACTTAGCTTCCCAGTTACAGTAGTAAACATTGGTGATGAAGATGAAGAAAATGCGTTCGTTGAAATTGTTAATTCAAGATTAGGTATCAGTGAGCGGTCAACGCCGTTTGATGTAGAACAATTTGGGGAAGGCGATGATAGTGAAGCTACACGGGTGATCACAGTAGCTATTCCAAATGATGCTAAATCCGGAACATACTCATTCACACTTAATGCAGTATTAGATAATGGTGCGCGAGTACATTCAGTGTTTAGTGATGAGATCGTAGTCGAAGGTATAGATGATGGTAAAATAGCTGTCGGTGCAGTCAGTGGGAAAGCTGTGACTGTGCTTGATAGGAATATTGAAGCAGAGCTAGGAGATAAAATTAGGTTCGATGTCCAAGTTGAAAATCCGACAGAGACAATAAAAAGCTATCAAATCGAGTTTGAACCGATTGGTGAGTGGGCGCTTGTAGGGTTTGAGACTCTGACGCTTGCACCTGGTGCGTCTGATGTTGTTACCATAGAATCAAGTGTTCTTCAAGAAGGGAGTAGCTCAGGGATAATTAAAGTTTCGTCTGGTGGAAATACAGTGGATAGTATATCCATAAACGCAGACGTTGAACAGATAACTGATGGTACGACGCCTATACTAGGAACAGGCGGGACAGTTTATTCAACGACTGATGGAGATGGTAGTGGATTCTTTGATGATGATGTCAATAAACTACTCACTGCAGGCGGTGGCGGACTTGGAGCTATCATAATCGTGCTGTTTACATTGCTAATCAGACAACAAAAAAAAGGCTATTATCTACCGCCTAAATAATTTTTTTCTTTTTTTCCAGTTTTTACCTATATTAAACCAACATAATCTATTTAAAGATTCTAACGTTCTTCTTGAGTAATAAAAGGTTTGAACTAAAAATGAGTAATAAATGGATGTTTCTTATAATGTTGTTGCTTTGTGTGGAGCTTTCATTCGCGCAGTTTGGCACAATCACTACGCCGGAAGAGATTACAGTTTGTCCGTGTGAGAGTGGGACTGTACAGTTAACTATAGCTAACCATGAGGCAAGTATTGTAGATTATATTGTTGATGTAGGGCAACATCCGTGGGTAGACATTTCGCAAAAAACTGTCACAGTTCAACCTGGAAAAGTTAAGCAAATAAAGATGACAATAACACCGCCTTGTCCGCAAACCTATGATAAGTCTGTGCCAGGGAATTATGAGATTGATATTATAGTCGCTTCATCGACTGGGTTTACTCAAACGTTTACTTATGCTGTTACAGTAGACTCTTGTTCAGCATTTTCAGTCACTCAACCTAGTGAACTTGTTATGTGCAGTGGAGGGGATGAGACGTATGATTGGGTCGTAATTAATCATGGTGTGTACACTGACTCATATAACGTGGAAATATTAAAACCGTTTGAAAAAGAAGCTGTTGTGAATGAAACTGTGTTTTTGGCTAGAGCAGGCAAACAAACAATAATACCGATTGAAATACATACAGATAAAAAACCGGGTAATTATCCGTTTAATATAGAAATTAGTTCTAAAGATAGTCCTGCACGTAGTGTTGTGTCCACGCCGATGATTATACGTGATTGCTCAGGGTTTGTTGCTGAACTTGAAAAACATACAATGGATGTGTGCGTTGCGCAAGAAACAATGGTGCAATTGAATTTAGAGAATACTGGTTCTGTTGAAAATAATCTAAGCCTGCGAATAGAAGGGTTGTCATTTATTGTGGTGGATGAGCAGATAGTATCACTTAAACCTGAAGAAAAAAAACAAGTGCCATTAAGGATGCTGGTTGAAAATGAAGGTGTCTCTGAAGGAGAAATGTTGGTTGAGAGTAAAAATACACTTGCAACTATCCCTTTAAGTATTGTAGGCGAAAAATGTCAAGGTGTGCAAGTGGCTGTTATTGAAGACATACGAGAAATATGTGGCTCTAAACAAAAAAATTTGCATTTTATTATTACTAATACAGGTGATGAAACAGCTGATCTAAGATTGTCCTTGAAGAATTCACAGACGTGGATGAAACTTGAACAACCTGCAATGCTACTTGAACCTGGTGAGATATTCAATAGTACTATTATTTTAAGGCCGGAACCTGGTAACATAACTACGAGGACGTATGAGTTTGAATTGCAAGTAATAGATAGGATGACTCAAAATAAAGTGCTGTTGCCAATCAGTCTTAAAGCCTATAAAGAAAATGAATGTCCGCAAGAAAAATCAATAAGATCAGAATCAGGGCAAGGTATTTTGGGTAGGCTGCTTACTAGATGGGAAAAACCTAAACAAAAAATAGATGAAGAACCTGTACTAAAAGATGACGGGAATGAAGTGGGTGAAGAAGTTGTTCAAAATAAACCAATTGAGTCTATCACTAACTTATTTCAATCTAGATGGGCACTCGTTGGTGGGGCAGGCGTTGCGCTATTGATACTTTTATTTTTACAACGTGATGCGTTAGCTAAAATATTTGAATTCTTTCGGTCTGAAAATGTGCTTGAAGATAAAGAATTTATTGAAGTCGATGAAGAAGAAATACAAAGCATTGATGATACGCTCGGTGAGCCGTTAGATGAGCTTGAACCGTCACGAATAGGGAAGGTAATCTTATTTGTTTTAGTGGTAGGAGGTGCAATCGTTGGGTTGTTTACAGTTGGAGGAGTTTCTACTGATAGGTTCTTGGTGGCGCTACAATTGTACCAGGTTTATATAGGGGCTGGAGTAGGGATAGGTTCTGTGTTACTTTTATTGATACGTTATCGGAAATCGGTAGTGGATTATTTTGAAGAAGAAGATAGAAAACAACCTGAGGAAAGAGAGAAGACCAAGCAGCATAAGAAAAATCAAAAGAAAGAGAAAAAATGAGAGTTAGATTAAAATATTGGTGATGATTATTCGTCTGTCTCAAAACTACTGGCTAAATCTATCACGTATTTGCCGTCTTCTAGTTGATAAACTAATGGTTTTTTCTTGAATAAATCGATCAAGTCTAACTCGTACTTACCAGGCTTTTTAACACGGACACTCTCAAAGTCTAGTATAACCGGTTTTTCGGTTAAGTCTTCTCCAACTAAAGAGCCTACGTCTTCTTCCATTTGAACTTTCTCAGTTTTAGTTAGATTTTGGACGACTTTAAGGGAAGAGGCTACGTCCTTTTTCTTTACGAAAAAAAAGAATTTACCGCCGCAATCACAGCCCTTCATGATAGCAGTAGAGCCGTCATCGTATAACTTATTGCAACGGACACATTGATGGGGCATTTTTGTTTTACCTTCGAGTATGCATGAGCAACTCGATTTTTTTAGGGTTACGTTTGATTTGTTTAATCACACTCGCAGGGCCAATAATAGTCATGCCGTTTCGACCCTTGGTTAGGAAATTGATCATCCGTTCTTTGAGCTGGCTTCTAAAGGATTGGTTCTGAGTGTAATTCATAGAACAAATCTCTATGCCTTTAAATTGTTTATCGATCTCTTCCATGGTTTTTTCGATCAATTTTGTTTCTTCCTGAGGTTTGAGGCGGCCTTCTATAAGGGTTACTTTGTTTTGCTTGACAATACGTAGAATCTTGTTTAGTTTTTGTTCTTGGTCTAGGCCGTAAAGCTCGTGATGTGGGACTAGTTGAATTGTTAACATTTTATTTCACCAATGTGAAGAGCTGCTCGTAGAACTCTTCGATGTTCTCACCTGTTAATGCGGATATGCCAACAACTGGATACTGGGGGAAGGCGGACTTTATACGTTTTAAGTTAGCGCGCTTTAAATCAGTTTTGTTGCCGACAATTAACACGGGGATGTTGCGTGCTGCGAAGTTGCCAATAATAGTAATATTAACTTGTGAATATGGGTTCTTAGTAGCGTCAAGGACAGTTATGACACAGTCAACGTTCTCAAGCCATTTGATAGCTTCAATGACGCCTTTAGTAGCCTCTTTGGCACGAGCCCGTGCTTTTCTTTTGCCAAGCTTGAATTTTAAAAACTCTTCGTAATCAATCTTAGTTGCGATACCTGGAGTGTCGATTAAATTAAATATTATTTTTTTGCCGCCAGAGCCTTTAATCTCGACTTTTTCTTTGATTTGAACTTCACGAGTCTCATGAGGTACTTCTGATGCGTCACCCATAGATTCGCCAATCCAATCCTCGCAAATTTTGTTGGCTAAAGATGTCTTGCCTGCGTTAGGTGGGCCGTAAAGGCCGAGCTTGACTAACTTCTTTTTACCAAATAAGCCTAAGAAACCGTTGAAAAAACCTTTGATTGATTTGAACATTTAAAATGATCAGGAGGGTTTCTTTTTATAGTTTTCTCTCTTTTTTGATGTTTAAGCGAATTTTAGTTGATACCTTTAGCTTGTCTTTATGAATGTATACACAGTTCACGCAAATGTTTTAAATATTATACGTCGATTCTTTTTTGGTATGAAAAAAGGTGTGATGGTATTATTTTTAGTTTTAGCGTCATTATCGACTGCTTGCGCTAATAATTCGATTGAATTCGTCTCGCCAACGCCAGCTAACGGGATAAATATTAGCGAAGGAGGAGATGTTACTATAAATATGACGCTGGTTGAATCTAATTTGACTAACTTTACGTTCAATTGGGATGGAACAAATCATGAATTCTATGGAGATAATATAGTAGTGATGATGAACCTTGATAATGTGTCTGAGCTTGGAGAAGACGATACATTAGTGAAAGATATTTCTGGCAATGGATATGATGGAGCGGTCACTGGTGCTGTTTACGTAAGTACTGGAAAACATGGTGGGGCATATAGCTTTGATGGGGTCAGTGACGCGATTAATCTTGGGGATATAGAGATGGGATCTTGGACTGATATAACAGTATCTGCTTGGGCCAAAACGTCGGATAGTACCAACACACAAAGAATAGTAGTCAAAGATCAAGTAGGAACGCCGGGGAATTTTATGTTGTGGTTTACAAACGGGGATTGGGAGTTTAGAGCTAGGGATGGGACCTGGAAGATTGCTTCTATCTCGTCTACAGCATATAACGATGGAGAGTGGCATCATTTTGCAGGGGTGGTTGATAACGCTAATAATGCGGTGAAACTCTATATTGACGGGTTGCAGGTTGGTTCTAATACTTTTAATTCTGCAACATTAGATGATTCAGATAATGAAGAACTAGTCATCGGGACGGACTCACACGTAGGATCGTATGAGCATGTATTCAATGGAGAAATCGATGAAGTCAGAGTCTATGATAAAGCGTTGAATGCAGACGAAATTACACAGCTTGCTAATTCAAACTTAAGAAGGTTTGATACAGATGATTGGGGATTTATAGTAGATGAGAACGATTTGGAAGATGGTACCTATCTATATAATGCTAGTGCCATTAATTTAAACGAGACACGATTCTCAACAGGGACAAGGACACTTATTGTCGATCCTGTGCCTGAACTAACACCTGAGTTTACAGTCTGGGCAATAGGAGATCCGCATATACAAACTGATCTACCAAGCTATAGATCATACGAAGAAGCTATTAATGATAGTCTTTATGGAGGGACTGAAGGTGGTCCAGCATTTAATTGGACACTATCACTTAATATGGGAGACTGGACAGGCGGACCGTGCCCGGCTAACCCGGACGGACAAGACGTAATAGAACAATTTGAAGGTTCTGGAGTGGACCAAAACCTAATATACGGGATCACTGGAAACCATGACGGTTCAACTAACGATAACTGGTTCAAAAATTGGATAGATCCTCTAGGAACAAACACGGCTACATCAGGGATAAATAATAGTCTTAGACCGTCGCCAGTCAGAGGCGAGTGGAATAGGTATTATTTTGAGGTCGGGAACGTGCTGTTCTTGATGTTGTCTGATTGGAACGAGCCGTCACTTGCACCGTTTGGTCGAACATGCTCTGGTGGGCACCCGGCAGGGCGAGTGACTAATGATACATTTAATTGGTGGGTTGATATGATAGAGTCGCACCCAGACCATATTATTATCTCGACGTTCCACCAAGCGTTAATTAACACGACAGCATACACTAACCTATTCGAAGGCGTAGAACAAGGCATACACGGTAACCATACCTGGGCGGACAGTCACGGAAGTAGTATGTTATATGCTATAGATAATTGGTCAATTGATGGGCTTGATGAGAATCATAATTTTGTCGGAGAGAGACCGTACGGGTTTAAGAAATATATAACGTAACGATTGGATATAGCTCGGCTGCAATACCGCCAATAATTCCTATAGAATATCCAGGGAATCAAACGTATAATATTAATGTGAGTGAACTAAATTATTCGGTGACATCAAACAATGATTTAGACATTTGTTGGTATAGCATAGACAGTGGAGAGACAAACACAACTATTAGTTGCACGAGTAATGTAACAGAATTAATATCGATACAAGGAAGTAATACATGGAGAATATATGCAAACGATACGCTCGGGAACGAGAATATAAGTTCTGTAACCTTCTTTAAAGATACAATTATACCGCAAATTAGTTTTGGTGTTGGAACGCAGAATTCAGGACTGAGCCTATCACAATCTAATATATATGTCAACGTGACCGTTACAGAAATAAACGAAGAAACCGTAACGTTTGAACTATTCAATGATACTGATCTAATAAATTCAACCTCTTTTACTAATAATGAACGAACAATTAATTGGACTGGGCTTGTAGACGGAAGCTATACATATAACGTTACTGTGAATGATACCGCTGGGAATAGTAATACAACAAACGCGAGAACCCTAAGCCTTGATACAGTTACACCGCTTCTAACCTATAATGATCAAACGTCTACTAATAATACGCTTAGTACAAACCCATGGCTTTATGTGAATTGGACAGTTACAGAAGCGAACTTAGATACTATTACAGTAGTAGTGGTCAATGATACAGATGTGGTTAACCATTCGACGTTTACGAGTCTAACGACTGAGTATAATACTTCATTATCATCTGATGGGGATTATTATTATAATGTCTCTGTAAACGATACTGCAGGGAATGAGAATACGACAACATTAAGGACGTATAGATTTGATAATAAAGTGCCGCTCGTTGCTTATAGCAACCAAACGCCTGCTAATAACACTGTTAGTAATGAACCATGGATTTATTTTAATTGGACCATAATAGAAAATAATATAGATACTATTACAGTGGTAGTGATAAACGATACTGATGTGATAAATCATTCGAGTTTTAAGAATCTAACACTAACATACAATACATCACTTTTGCTTGATCAAACGTACTATTATAACGTTTCTGTCAATGATACTTTAGGTAATAGCAATACTACTGAGTTGAGGACGTTTGTTACAGAAACGCCAAGTGTTAGTAGTAACCCGTCTGACAGTAGCGGCAGTAGCGGAAGTGGAGGCGGAGGCGGGGGTAGTAGCGGTGCGAGAGCTGTAAACAATACCGTGTGTCAAGAGAGATGGCGTTGCTCAGGATGGTCTGTTTGTCAGGTAACACAACAAACACGTACGTGCATAGATATTAATGATTGCGGGACTATCGTAGACAAACCAAGCGAAATACAAAACTGTACTACATGCAGGGAATCATGGGATTGTGATGAGTGGGGGGCTTGCCAGAATAATGGACAAATCAGAATGTGTCGCGACCAAAACGAGTGTGGGACCATAAACTTAAAGCCAACAATTACGCAAACATGCGCGCTTGAGATCTGTAGCGATGGTGTACGTAATAATGGGGAATTAGGAGTGGATTGCGGTGGGCCCTGTAGAGCATGCGAAGTTAGTGATTTTTTGACGGGTAGAGCAATAGAAGTTAAAGAAAACGGACAAGCTAATCCGGTTGTGCTGATGATTGTAATAGGGCTTGGGTTAGGGGGGATTACATTCTTTATGGTACATAAACGTAAGCGGTTAAAAAGATCGAAAAGATTGAACGAAATAAAACGGGCATATTCAAAGAAAAGGAAGAAAAAGAGATAAAGGACCTTGATGAGTTTAGGGCGATATAATGTGTATGTAATGTTTTAAGTATGTATAATGTGGTCGAAAGTGTTATATTAAATAAAAGGTGTTTAAGGTATATGTTTTTTATAGTTAGTTGGTCTGAAAATAGGTGCCTTCGGTCTTGTGGGGTTTATACAGCCAATGGGAAAGATTGATCTGAAAAAGTATGTGGCTATCATAAGTATTATTGCAGTGGTAATGGGGACAATCTTATTTTTTCGTGATCCTAGCATTACAGGGAATGTTCCTGTGGACATGGAAGTACAAACAATAAATTTGAGACTGGACCAGAGTCAAGCTTATTTACTGACAACGAAACAGACGGAGCCGTTTATTCTTAATTCGTTTAGAGTTACAGGACGGGTTGTTGGACAAGGGATGGCTAGTATCTATATCCGAAACAGTAAAGGACAAAGAGTGCTTGTGTATACAAATGTAGATGAAATCAAGCCTGATGCGAGCTTGGCTAAATTTACAGGGCTTGCTGTTGATTCAGGGCAAAGAGGTACGGGGAAGTCTGAGTACGGTATCGTGCTTGAGTCGATCGGGGCAGTGGATTTCTATTCTGAAAGTGACGGGCGTGAACAGACGTTTGTAGCAGGCGAATTTCAAGACGCTTGTAAAGATTCGTGTAACATACAATTATATTTAGATTTTGAAACCGGTTATGAAATGGTTTTTAATGTGGAAGAAGGGACAAGGTTAGAAGTGGATTCAGTCTCGTATGTTGCAGATACAATAACATAATCTTTTGCCCAAAACTATTTAAGGGAAGACAGTTTTTCTGTGATTGATGGATCTTATAGCGCAAATTAAAAAGAAAGCAGTCAAAGCACCAGCACGCATAATATTCTGTGAAAATAATGATAATAGGATTGCTAGCGCAGTCAATAAAATCAAAAAAGAGAAAACAGCAACGCCGATACTTCTTGACGGGAAGACACTTGAAGATAATTTTAAGACGGCTGTAAATATGCTTGAAAATGATGAGGCTGATGCAATCATAAGTGGAGCAAGCCATCCTACGGCAATGACTATTAAATTAGCTATTAGTCATGGGACACAAGACGGAGTGCAACGAATATCGGGCGGGATGCTGATGCTGAAACAACAGTCGCTTTATTATTTTGCAGATTGTGCGGTCATGATCGATCCTGATGCTAAACAATTAGCTGAAGTTGCGACACTCTCAAGTCAGATGTTTCAAAAAATTACAGGGCTTAGACCGCGAGTTGCAATGCTTTCTTATTCAACGCTTGGAAGTGCGCAAGGGGATAGTGCTCAAAAAGTTAGGCAAGCAATACAATCATTAAAGAAAACTAATTTTGAAGTATTAGGAGAAGTGCAAGTAGACGCAGCCATTGATCCGGCTGTATTGCACAAAAAAGCAAAAGTTACTAGCACGCCAGCTAATGTGTTTGTGTTTCCAGATCTAGACGCAGGTAATATCGGATATAAACTTGTGCAACGATTAGGAGAATATAGAGCGATTGGGCCAATATTACATGGTACCAAAAAACCGATTAATGATTTGAGCAGAGGATGTACAGTGTCTGATATTGTTGATCTGTCTGCTGTTACTTCGATTCAAGCAAAATGAAGATAGTAACCATTAATGTGGGGAGCTCAACCATAAAATATGCACGCTATGAAACAGAAAGATTTGTGTATTCAGGCCGTATTGATAGGATTGGGACGCCTCAAGCGTATGTGTTAGAAGATAAGAGGATAGAACATATTAAAGCACGTACATTTGTGCAAGCATTAGATTGGCTGAAACAAAGAATTAAAACGCCTGATGCTGTGAGCTATAGAGTTGTGTACGCGCATGGGTTTGATAAACCGTGTATTGTTACTAAAAAACTATTGGACAAAATTAAAGAAGGAACTTTGGTTGCGCCACTACATAATCCGTGGATACTCAAAACAATATTGAATTTCAAACGACAATTTAAGGTGGCTAAACATATTGCAGTCTTTGATACTTATGTTCATAATACAATCTCAGATCGGAACAAAATGTATGCTATACCTAAAAAATATACCGGGCAAATTCAAAAAAATGGGTTTCATGGGCTTGTGGTTGAATCAGTTATTTCTAAACTAAAACAAAATGGACGGCATAATAAAAAAATACTTGTGATACATCTTGGAAATGGATGCAGTGTTACAGCAGTTAAGAATAATCGAGTGGTTAATACTTCTATGGGATATACACCGCTTGATGGAATTATGATGAGCACACGGTGCGGTGCAATAGATCCTGGGGCGATACTTGGGCTCGTTAAAAAAGTAGGTGTTAGTAAAACTGAAAAGATACTTTGGACTGAGTCTGGGCTGAAGGCGCTAGGTGGTGCGTCAGATTTGCGTGATCTTAGGGGGAGGAAACAGTCGAGAGGTGTGTTAGACGCGTTCTTAGATAGTATTGTGCGAATAATTGGGATGTATTATTTTGAGCTTGGAGGAGCTGATGTGATTGTCTTCTCAGGAGGGATTGCTGAGAACGAAACTTGGTTCTTGAAACGAATTTTTAAACGGTTAAATTTCTTAGATTTAAGATTTAATAAACAGAAACGTGGGCTAATAACGATCCCTAAGTCAGAAATTGAAGTCTATGTTTTGAACGCGGATGAACAGGAAATGTTAAAAAGACACGCCTGCACGCTTTTAAGAAAGATACTAAGAAATAATCGAAAGAAAAATGCTTGATAAAGCTTCACTTACTAAATTACGAGAACTTGTGACAACAGCACAAAATCCATACGCATTCTATGACGATGATCCAGACGGGTTTGTGTCGTATCTACTTATTAAGAAAGCGCATGAACCGTTTGATGGGACAATAATAAAAGGTAGTCCAATGCTTGAGCCGATATATGCTACCAAAGTTAATAAAAATATTATTGATCGTGTTTTTATATTAGATAAACCGCTTGTAGATACATCGTTTGTGCGTGACGTTAAATTACCTATTGTTTGGGTGGATCATCATGAGCCGCAAAATATTGGAGGTGTTACGTATTTTAATCCGAGAGTTCAAGCGCCAAAAGACCGGAGCCCTACATCGTACATAATATATAAAGCAGTCGGTGGGCCGCTTTGGCTTGCGATGGTCGGAGTAGTAGGGGATTGGTACTTGTGTCCGGAACTGAAATTACTCCAGAAAAAAAAACCTAAACTCTTGTCAACTATTAAAAGTCCGCCGCATGTATTGTTTGAAACGCAATTTGGGACTGTCATAAAAACGTTCGCTTTTTTATTAAAACAACCTGTCAGAACTATTAATAAATTTGTGCCAGAACTATTGACAATAAAAGAGCCTGAAGAAATACTTGAGCAAAAAACGCCTGCAGGAAAAATGCTTATGAAAAATTATTTGAACATAAATAAGGAGTATGAGCCATTATTACAAGAAGCGTTGACAAAAGAGACAAAAAATAGTTTGGTTTATACATATACTGCATTGAAGAGAAGCTTTACAGGGGAGCTAAGTAACGAATTATTACACAGAGCCAAAGCTGAATTAATAGTTGTTGCACGACTAAAAGATGGCGAGTATAAAATGAGTCTTAGAACTCGAAAAGTTAACCTGCAACCTATTATTAAAAAAGCATTGGTTGGAATCCAAGGTCATGGTGGAGGACATGAACAAGCATGCGGTGCGTGTGTGCCTGAACATGCGTTTGAAGGATTCATAGAAAAAATAAAAAGAGAAATGGTATGAAACGATTATTTTCGATTTTAATTAGTTTATTTATTCTTGCTAGTCTAGTCATTGCGGCTGAAGAAGATCTGTCAGGAAGCTCGGAGCTGCATACGCAAATAAAGCTTGATTCAATGGTCGACGTCAAGTCCGTTGGAAATGAATTTTTTTTAGAGAGCATGGATGTGGACCTAACCTTCTATCCACGGGATACGCCGTTTCAATCTATTCAAACAGTAGATTATACAACAAAACCTAATACACGCACAGAACCAAAAGGACAACCTTTGTATCAATGGGGACAACTAAGCGCTGGGCCGGTTGAGTATGGTTACGTAGCTGATGTAGTGTCATACCCGTATGTAGTAAAAGTTACTGAAGAACCACCGTTCCCGCTACCATCAATAGAAGTTGATGATCTGTATCTATCAGCTACTGAAACAATAAAATCAGACAGTCCGCAAATTACTGCGCGAGCAACAGAAATAGTTGCAGGCGAGACAGACACATTCCGCGCAGCACATAAAATTGGGGTTTGGGTTAATGATAATATTGAATATAGTCTTGAAACATTAACAGAAAAAGCAACACAAGACGCTGACTGGGTGTTTGAGAATAGACGAGGTGTGTGTGACGAATTAACTACACTTTTTGTGTCGATGGTGCGCTCGGTTGGGATACCGGCAAAATTCGTATCAGGGATGGTCTATAGTAACACAATAGACGGGTTTGCGCCGCATGCATGGGCTGAGATCTATTTGCCCGGAACTGGTTGGGTGCCGTTTGATCCTACATTCGGACAACTTGGGTTTGTTGATGCAGCACATATTAAAATGGATGAGCCGCTCGATTACCGGGACGCGTCAGTAGAATTTACATGGAAGAGTAGAGACGCAAACATTGAACCAGAAGAGTTATCGTTTGATGTTGAAACAGTATCGTCAATACAACAATTACAATCCTCTGTAACACTAGGAGTAAAAGCTTTGGTGGATGATGTTGGTGCGTCAAGTTATGTGCCGATAGAAGTGAAAATAAATAATCCTAATACACATTACGCTGCAACGTCACTAACACTTACAAAGGTTCCTACAAAAATCGAACCGATAATAGTGCAAGTTCTAGTGGAACCACAAAGTACGCAAAGAGTATACTTTGTTATACAAACACCAGATGAATTGCTTGATGGGTATAGCTATACATCAGAAATTGGGGTTAAAGATTTCTTCGGAAGCGTTGGTGAAACAGAAATACACTATGCACTTGATGGGGAATATGTTTCAAAAGAAGAAGCTGAAAATATATACAAAGGGCTCGAAGATGAAACCAAACAGCAAGTTGCATATTTCTATTTTTGTGATACAGAAAAAGAGTCGTTTTATACTTATGAAGAAGTAGTAGCCATTACGTGTTCTGTGAAAAGCTTGAGTAACGTTATATTAACAGACGTGAAACTTTGTTTTGATGATGAATGCGAGACGTTTGATCTTGGAATAGCACAAGAGAAGAAATTTGAATTTGTAAAACCAGTCGTTGAAAAAGATTATGATGTAACGTTAGAAGTTGATAGGAAACGAAGTAAAAAAACTGTGATGATTAAGCCTAAAGAAGTACCTACGCTAGAAGCTGAATTCTTAAACACGTTTGAAACAATTGGATACGATGAAACGAAAACACTGTCTATACAGCTTGAAATGTCAGAGCCACTAACAAAAATTAATGTTGAAGGGACTGGGTTGAAAGCTTCCGGAAAAGATAAAAAATCACTCGAAGATGGAGTGTTGAAAGTGCAAATAGAAGGTAAGAAAATATATCCTGGTGATGAAGTCGATCTTGTACTTACGTATAAAGATAAAAATGGTCGTGAATATGAAAAAAAAGAATCGTTGACAGTTAAAGTGATAAATGTGCCGTTTTTAGTGAAAGTTAAACAAGTACTGTTTGGCTGGTTGTCTTGAGATGAAAAAAACGTAACCTAGAATAAAAAACATTAAAAACTATTGATTATTCTTCCCTTTTAGATGGCAAATAAAACAACTTTTGGGATTAGTAAAGAAAAAAACTTTTCAGAATGGTTTACGCAAATTATTCAAAAAGCAGAATTAGCTGATTTAAGGTACAATATAAAGGGCTTTCTTGTTTTTCAGCCTTGGTCTGTCTATTCTATGGAAAAGATGTATGCGATTTTAGAGAAAATATTACAAGGAAAAGGTCATAAGCCATATTGGTTTCCAACGTTAATTCCAGAGGCTAATTTGAAAAAAGAGTCCTCACATATAAAGGGTTTTAGTCCTGAAGTTTTTTGGGTGACCCATGGGGGGGATAGTGAATTCAAAGACAAATATGCGTTAAGGCCTACTTCTGAAACAGCGTTTTATCAAATGTTTAGCTTGTGGGTGCAGTCTTATAATGACCTTCCGTTTAAAGTGTATCAGAGGGCAAATATTTTCAGATATGATACTAAAGCAACACGACCTTTTTTGAGATCGAGAGAATTTCATTGGATAGAAACCCACTGTGTTCATGAAACTGAAGACGATGCGATGAAACAAGTTCATGAGGATATGGAGACCACAGAAGAAATACTTCACGAGAATTTTTGTTTACCTTTTATGTTTTTTGAAAGACCTGCTTGGGATAAGTTTCCTGGGGCAGAAAGGACTTTTGCTGCTGATGTTTTAAATCCAGACGGAAAATTAGTGCAACAACCCTCAACTCATTTGATCTCTCAAGAATTCTCAAAAGCTTTTGATGTGAAATTTATGGATAGAGATAAAAAAGAAAAATATGCTTATATGACTTGTTATGGTCCAGCGATCTCAAGAATATTTGCAAGTGTTATAATCTTTCATGGTGATGATAAAGGATTGAATTTTCCTTGGAAAATAGCTCCGTTACAAGTTATAATTGTTCCTATTAGGGAAACTAATGAAATCGAAAAAGAGATACAAAAACTTGAAAAAAAATTAATTTTAAGTAATATATCGGTGGATGTTGATAGGTCAGATAGATCGTTGGGGGAAAAACTTTATTTTTGGGAGATGAAGGGCGTGCCTTTGAGAATTGAATTAGGAGAAAGGGAATTACAAAAGAGACGATTAACAGTATTTAGAAGGGACATAGGTAAAAAGGAGTTTGTGGCGATTAAAGATTTATTGAAATATATAGAAAAAACTTCTAAAAAAATTGATGAAAACTTAAGGAGAAAAGCGGATAACCTTTTTAAAAATAAAATTGTGAATGTGAAGTCGAAAGACGGATTACAAAAAGCTATTGATCAAGGAAAGATAGCAAGATGCGGCTTTTGCTCTGTTGATAAAAATGGAAATGACTGTGCGGAAATTATTGAAAAAGAAGTACAAGCAGAGGTTAGAGGTACGAGATTAGACGAAAAGAAGAATGATTTTTCAAAGTGTATCATCTGTGAAAAAGAATCTCATCACGTTGTTTATGTAGCACGAAGTTATTAATTTTAACAAAATCATATAATTTTGGTCTTTTCTTGAAATAGATCCAATTCTTAACGTGATAAACCTTGATGTTTAGTTCTTTAGCGATTTTATACGCTGAGAAACCTTTCTTTCTTAGTATTAGAGCTTTTTCGTATTTTTTTATTTTTTCGATCTCTTTTCTTGCGTGATATTTTATTTTCTGAATGTGCATTAAACTTCCTAACCTTCTTTTCTGATTATATAAGAAGCCTATTCTTTGGATGAAATTAGAGAGATTAATGTAATTTGAGTAAATTACGAAAAAGATTTGTTGCATGTTACCGCCATCTCTTGATCTTATATAAGTTCGGTCGAATTTTATGTTTGATGAAATTATACCAAATTCTGTCAGCACATTCCTAATTTGATTGAAAAAGAATTTACCCTGATTGATGAAGTTTTTGTGCTTTGAGCAATATAATTTCAGAGACTGATAAGCAAGACGTTTCCTTTTTATTAATGTGATTTTGCTCAGTTCACTGTCAAAAAATCCTTGTAGGAATCTCTTCTTAATTTTAGATGCTTTTTTTGTTTTTAAGATCCAGTTGGGTATCTTCGTCTCTGCTTTTGTTTTGTCTCCACTGACAGCTCCAAGACAAAGTAAAAGTCTTGAAAATACACAGTCATGAACAGCCATCTTTCCATTATTAATTTTATATGTGTATACCACTGGTTTAACACTAAATCTCCTAAAGAGGGTCTTCATATCTTCTAAATCTGAATTAATACCATAAAACCAAGTATTGCATTTATTTCTGGAAATATGCCCGTCCCCGAGATTATAACCTATGAGATATGCTAAAGATTGTATATTCTGATTTGAGAACTGTTTAAAGTAACCTCTTACTTTTGCTTTTTCGAATGTCTTTACAGAATTTGGTTTACTATCTGTATATCTCCATCTATAGATTCTATGAATGCTGACGTTAGTTTTAACCTTTATTTGATTTTTAGTGTATCTCTTTTTATGAAGGTTCATTACTTTATAATAATCTTTTATATCTTTGACCTCTTGATCTGAAAATTTTTTTAGGAAATCTTTTCGTTGAAGTCTATAATTCATAGGATATCTAAGGCAATAATAAACATAAACTTATTGGAGGAAAATCCGGAAAATTAGGCCAGTAATTCGTAAGAACTAATCAAAAACGTGGATAAACTCGCATCTGTTTTATCTTAAACGTAGACTGCTTATAAAGGAGCTTTCTTTTTCGTTGTTATAATTAATACATAAAAACTATTAGTAACTGTAAAAGATAAAAAAACATTTTTGAAAGCAGTAAAGGATGAGCGATGGATTAAAGCGTTACATTGCGGGAAAGTGTCCTGTGAAGAAACAATCAAAGAAGAAACAAGTGGTGTTAAATCTAATTGTATACCGTTTGAACAATCTAAAACTATAAGTGGAAATTGTGTGTTCTGTGGTGAGAAAGCTAAATATGAAGTGCTGTTTGCTAAGAGCTACTGAATGTTAGGTATTTTCGTCTTGTATCAATAATGTTTGCATTAAGTGGTCTTTCTTGATCTTCGTAAATTTGCTTATAAAGACCGTCCGTTCTACAATATCGATTAAACTATCATTAGTATATTCTATTGTTTTATTCTAGTGTGAAATAAACTCGTCGATTATTTTTCCCTTTGTTATCCATTGAAATGATCTTTAATTTTCCTATCTCTTTAGTCTCTTTAACGTGAGTGCCGCCGCATGCTTGAATATCATAATCGCCAACCTTTACAATACGGATCTCTTTTAGTGTTGGAGGTAATACGCCTTTAAGCCTGAAAATACTTTTGATCTTCATTGCTTCGTTATAAGGTAGATTCTCTGTAGTGATAGATAAGTTACTTTTAATAATCTCATTCGCCTTGTCTTGATATTCATAGAATTGTTCCCTGTTAAATTCCTCTAAATTTAAATCAATACGGGATTTGTCTAAGTCTAGTTGGTTACCAGTAATTAACGCTCCAGTGTCTTGATAAATTGCTGATGCTAAAATGTGGGATGCAGTGTGGTAACGCATGAACTTGTAACGTCTGTCCCAGTCAATCTTAGCTGTTACCGAGTCGTCTTTTTTTAATGATTCTGTGTCTGTTTGAAGACTGACTTTACCATCGATCTTTTTAGCGAAGATGACTTTTGAAGTTTGATCATTGTTAGTTAAAGTTCCTGTATCGGTAGGTTGGCCGCCTGATTGTGGGTAGAAAATGTTGTCTTGTAAAACAATGAATCGACCGTCTGATTTTATGATAGTTGTTTGTAGTTCGTTTTGGTAAGAATCTTTCAAATATATATTATTCATGAAAATCTATCGATGAAATGGTAGTTAATAAAGGTTGGTTTTTACTTGATTAGATGCCAAATCAAAATCATTATATTAGGGTGGAATTTTTGTTTAACTTAATGGAACTTGAATTAGTCCAACATAAATCTGCTGGAGGGATTATACTCTATTTAGGTGATCATAAATTAATTTATAGGAATGTAATACTTGTTAACCAAATAAAAGACGATTCATGGTCGTTTCCGAAAGGGCATATTGATGATGAAGAAGATGTTTTAGAAGCTGCGGAAAGAGAAATATTTGAGGAGACTGGTATCCATGGGGATAATTTAAAACTAGAAAAAAGATTCGAAGATTATTTTAGGTTTCATGGAAATACAAAAGAATTAAAACAGATTACTCTATTTCATTTTACAACCGAACAATATCACCTTATTCCTCAGGATATGTTTAATCCTAAAGCTTTGTGGACGCCGTTAGAGGAAACTGCTAAAAAATTAACTAATCCAGTTGATCAAAATTTTTTCTTACAACATCAAAACTATTTAGAAACATTCATATATAGCTAAGTTTAATTGATTATAATGATAAATCCGTTTCTTTTAGTACTTCTGATATTAACGAGCCTTGGGACAATCTATTATGTGTTGTTCATGGACAAAAAAGGGATTCGTTATCCGTAGATTAATGTTCCCGTAAAAGGTTTGTTTTTTAAGAATAGTTTGATAGCTTTGAAATTATTGCCTCTAATAATAGCTGTTGGTATGTTGTATTTACTAACGATTACTGCTGCTTTTTGGTCCAAAACGAAATGTTGGCCTGCTTCGAACTTAATAGCGTTCGTCATCCTATTGAAATTTGTAAAACTTATTTCTTTGATGAGTTTAGCGTTCTTAAATTTATGAGGGTTTTTATCGTATAATCCGGTGACGTCGGTTAAGTTGATGAACTTTGATTTTAATTTCTTTGCGAGCAGTGCTGCGTTTGCGTCTGTAGTTTGATTCGGACCAATTTCAAGGGAGCCAGTGATGACTAAACTTCTCTTCTTTATCATGCGTATTGCTTGGCGAGTGTTGCGTGGGATCTCTGTGTTGGCGTCCAAAAATAAACTTACAAATAACGCGTTCTCAAGAGTGGACGCAATACCTACACGGCTTAATAACACTCCACTAATATTTTTTTTCTGTAAAGGTCTAATGTACGCGCGTGCAGCGTAACCGCCGCCGCAAACAACAATGACTCGGTATTTTTTTGATAGTTGTTGGATTCCTTTACTGAATTTGTTAAGAAATGGTACGTCGGGATGCTTGAGTTTTTCTGGGTAAATTAGAGAACCACCTAACGAAATAACCACTGACTCTTTTTTCATACAATAAAATAATATTTAAGCACATATAAAACTTTCTTCTAATTCTGAATTATACTTTGCGTAGTTATAGACTCTGGACATTACCTTTAAATAGTGACGAAAAAACTGTCTGTCGGGAATAAAATGGATTTGAAACCTACTCCAGAACAAGATCGAATGTTAAGACAATATATAAGAGCACTTAATCAAGGACTAACGGAAACTCAAGTAAATAAAAATTGGCCTGAAATTACTGCTTGTAGTAGCAACGCTTTTAGTCTTATCCAATCAAGACAAAACAATTTATCAATATTTTATCCTGGAGAGACGTTTGAGTTTAGAGAATTAGCTAGTTTACTTCGGTAATCTCGGAGGCAGAAAGCCCTGTTAGCTCGCTGCAGGGATGAATGCCGATTTCTCCTGAACCGTAGTTTTTAAAATTTAGGGGGATATCATAGAATTTATGTATGAAGATGCTAAGATGCCTCATTTCTCAGGAAGTCAAACTCGTTATAGTAATTGGTATCATATTGTTTGGATTCCGAAATACAGACATCGTATTTTGTTAGGGCGTATTAGAGATGTATGTGAAATTATTATTAGAGATATTGCGAATCAGAAGGACTTAAAGATTCAGGCGTTAAATATAGATCCGGATCATATTCATCTTCTCATTGCTATTCCGCCTAAATTTGCAGTGGCGGATATTGTACGAGAGATCAAGAGCATATCAGCTATTGTGCTTAGACGAGAATTTATCGAGGAAATCCGAAAATATTTGTGGAGAGATGGGTTGTTTTGGGCTAAGGGCTATTATTGTAATACAGTTGGAGGTTTAAATCTTGAAGAAGTAGAAAAATACATTAAAGCACATCAACGTCCGTATTGAAAATCAAGCCTTGCAGCTTGCTGCTAGGTTCTTGACTAGAAAAAGTAGAATCTCCTAATGATATAGTAGAATATCGAGAAAATCGTAGACGTTTGATCGACCAATTAACTGTCAAGGTTGTGGCAAACCCTTCTTTGTTGATTGAATATTACGATGAGTTTAATGAGTATGGAGATGTAACCACTCCTGGTATAGTTACTGTTATAAACGATTTAGTACAAGTTAATTACAACGCTTCGCAGAGATTTCCGACTCCAAATTCATATGTGTTAGCTAAAGATATAAACCAAAATCCGATCTTTCGTAGATTTCCAAATACAAAAAAAATAGAAGATGCTATAGACTATTGTCAAATGGCTACAGTGCACGCGATTGTTGCTTCAAGATTTAATCCAGAAGGGTTAGCAGTGATGGTAAATGATAACGAAGTATGGTCAAACTGTACATTCCACTCTGAGTATCCGTCAATCGATGATGCATTCGCTGTTACTCAACAAATGTTCACGTTCGCAAGAGAAAATAAGGAATTCGCTCGAGATAGGCCTTGTGAAATAATACTTAATAACGATCCGATTCAATCAATTACCGTTTTTGATATGGGCAAAGTTGGTATTATGTATAAAATAAAGCATACGGATAGAAGTATTACACTCGGACAAGTGCTCTTTAAAGGTGAAGGATTTTTAGCATATCAGTCAGATAGTATGGGGACACCGGCGATACATAACGAAAATGTCGAACACCGAATAGATGTAGTCGCATTGGTATCGGCTATGACCCGTGATTTGTTTGTCTTAGAAACTGTAGACAAGGAATATCGTACCAAATCGTATGCAGCGCCTAAGGGATCTAAAAAAAGAAAAAGAAAGAAACCGCAAGAAAAAAAATATACATGGATAGCAAAAAGAAGAATTAATTATATTGGAGATGATACAAGCTTACTTGATCGGATGCATGAAGTTGCGCCAAAGATTAAGTATGAACGTAGTGGATCACGTGTAGTCGGACATCCAAGAAGAGCTAATAATCCTAACCACGCACAACTAGCGCTCGCTAAAGAACATGAAGTGTTTATACCTGAAGGTTATACGTATGTTAAGCCTCATGATCGATCTGGTGGAGAAGTTGAAAGAAAATTATATAAAAGTAGATCAGCTTTTCAAACCTTATTTGGTGCTTAAAATTGGCTATTCATCGTCGTTAAACTTAATGTCTTTATGCTTCCCATCACAAAACGGTTTATTCTTAGATGCACCACAACGACATAAAACATAATGGTCTTTTGCTATTGGTTCTCTTCCCTCGTCGTTTTTTAACGTTGTACCGCCACGGACTAAAATTGGACCGTCTTTTAGAATCTGTACTTCTGCCTTGTCAAAATACTTATCGGAAAGTTCCCCGTTTAATTTATACGCAAGTGAACCGGAAGGACATTTCCTGATAGTCTCGATTATCTTTTCTTTAGTTTCTTTATCTGGATGTGAAATACGTTTATCACCGTCGAACGTAAAAAAAGCTTTCTCTGCGCCTTTGACACAATAACCTGCATGACAACAGATCTTTTGATTATCAATAATTGTTATGTCTTTGCCTTCGAACTCTTTTGTTGGTCCGTTGTCTGACGTAGTATCGTCAAAGTCAATGCTTGCGTGCGTACCATCACAAAAAGGTTTACTCTTAGATGCACCACAACGACATAAAGAAGGGTTATCACGTTCTATAGGGTTATCTTCAGAGTCTTTAACTGAAGGAATATTTTGTACAACATAAGGTCCTTTTTTTATTACTTGGATTTTAGGTTTGTCTGACATGAAAATGAAAAGAGAGCTGTACTATTTAATCGTTGTGATTAGTTCCATAAAAAACAGCTAAAACTTAAATCCCATTACTTTATGGATAAACGCTTCGATTTCTTGTAGTCGTTGCTTATTTAAAAAAACTTGGAGGCCGTAACCTGCAGGCTTCGTAATTAAAAATCCTTCTTTGACTAATTGTTTCGCTACTTTATCTACTTCTTTTTTTAAGTGTGAAGGAAAACCTTTCTTTAGTGTATCAAAGTGAGAATGTTTTCCACCAATTACTTTTTTTCTTCGTAAATGATAAAGAATAGTCGCTTTTATCTCCTCTTTTGATTCAAACTTCATAAAAATGTGAAAACTATACAATATTTAAATGTTTCTAAGTTTGGGATTTAAAACCGAGAATCGATATATTTAAATATATCAACTTACTACTATTACTACTATGAAAACAGAAACAGTATTTGTAGAAGTATTTGGACATAACCCTATCACCAAAGTATTAGATTTTTTAATAACTTACCAATTATTTGATTATCCACTAACTGAGATCGCTAAGAACGCAGGAGTTAGTTATTCTACTTTGCAAACATTTTGGGAGAGACTTGAGAGAAATAACATTGTTATTAAAACAAGAAGGGTAGGAAAATCTGATTTATATAAACTTAATACAAGTAATCCTGCTGTTAAACAACTTATTCGCTTAGATTGGAATTTGATAAAAGGGGCAGAAGAGGAAGTGTTAGTTGCTCATTAATATTAAATTTCTATTCGTCTTTTAACACAAACAACTGATCATCATCAACGTCAAAATAACCTAGATGTGCGCCCGCGTCCAGCCATCCGTGTGCGTAATTCAATGCGGCGAAAGCAGTTACTAAATCGTTTTTTTCTTTATAGAAATACTTGGCGTCGTCATAATAACGTTGTGCCATCGCTAGTAGTTTAGTTGCTTCTGTCTTATAGTCCTTGTGAATAGTCGCTTTTGATAACGCTTTCTTAGTAATAGAAAAATATTTTTTTAGTTTTGTTTCGGTTATTTTGTTCATAAAGTAAGGATAGATAGTATGTTTTTAATAGTTGTGTTAAACTCTATGTGAAGGTAAACGAACTGGTGCTAGATGATTATAGACTTCAAACCAATTTTTTTTATGAACGACATTGGGTGGTAAATTTCGAGGATTTGTCCAACCATAATCACCAAATAAGATACAATCAATTCCAACTTGTGCACATTCAAGTACTGTTTGTACATGATCGTCGATCATTAAATCAATTCCAAAGTCTAAACAAACATCAGCTTTTGATATGTTTCGTGAAATTTTTCTGCCATAAGTATTAGTTAAAAAAAGAGCTTCAAATTGTTGAGGGAAATGTTTTTCAAGTAACATAATTGGCTGACCTTTCATCTCTTCTGATCTAGATGTGATATTGAATAATGTTGACCATTTGCTCATCATAGAAATTGTCTTTTGAGCATATGGATGAGGGGCAATGTTTGCTAATGCACCGCTGTGATAAAAATCAGGGATTAATCCTTGGTGATACTCCGGTGTTCCACCTAAAACTTCCCACAAATGGTATGAATGGATGTCTTTTATGGTTAAACCATCTCCGAAGAGATCTTTGTGGTATTTTAAATATTCTTCTATAAAAGGGAAAGGTACATGATCGAAGTCACAGCCGACCTTTTTGTATTGTTTTTGCATAAAAGTACAGTCGGAAAAGCGTTTTTTAATGGTTATTATACTTTAAAAGAACCTTCAAAGAGATAAACGAAAATTTTTTAATATATTTTAGAGACCGTGCTAGCATAGAAAGAAATAGTATTCTGAAAAGCTTATTTTCCGTTAGGCTTAAATATAAATACAGGTATTTTTGTTTTTATGAAACGGTTTCTTTTTGTATTCGTGGCCCTTCTTTTTATTCCTGGAAGTTTTGGAATAAGTAATGTAGATATAGATTTTGGGTCTACTGGTCGAGGTTTGAATATGGAATATGTTATTTCGTCTGATGATCCTGTAGATGTTTATTTTCTTCCGTTAATAGAATGTAGCAATTCTAGGAATCCTATAGGACTACCAAATCCGGAAAGGACGTTTTTAAAAAAAAGCGGGGAATCTTTCATTCATGAAGGAACATATACATTCGTGGAGGATCTTGGGCGTTATGATCTGGAGTCGGATGTTTGTACAGGATCACTATCGATTCTAGAAGTGGTTGGTGAAGAAGAATTTGATCCTTTTGTTACTTATTTTGGAGTCCAAGACGTCGCAGAAAATCAAGAGATTGAAACCTTTTCTAAAGAGTATATTTTAGAAGTCTTACCAAGAGTAGATGCCCAAGTTTTAGTTTGCATGGGTTTAGAGTGTTTAAACGATGAAAATATTAATAGAGTTGATATCACTGATGAGACACACGAATTTATAACGATTGAGGTTCGTACACAACCAATAGGGGCTTCTTCTATTGGGATTATTGAGAGCCCTAGCGGTGCTGAAGAGGAAGTAGTCTTTCCTCATGTAATTCCAATATCAGCTTTGGAGACCGGAGTTTATAGGATTAATTATAAAGTGATGGCGGATGGATACCGTTCTATTGATAACAGAATCTTTAGTTTCTCAGTTGTAGAGGGTGGAGCGAATGTTTTAAGCAAGAATGAAATACAAGCATATGGCTCTTTCGAAAAATATTTTTCTTTAAAAGATAAACGAAATGATAATATTCCATATGGTAAAAGAAAGAGAGGTAGTGTTTTTGATATATTTCAACAGATTACAGGAAATGCTGTGAGGTTATTTGATGAGCTATTTTAGTAAACGGTCTATCGGAAAAATCTCAGTTTTTATAATAATACCTCTTATTTTGATGTTTACTATTGTAAATGCTTTGGATGTATCTGACTTCTTTAGTAAAATTGGTGATAGTAAACTAATTGATGAATTATCTGATCCTTTTGTGTACGACGAGATCCCGCCTGTGGGACCTAACCGAAAAAACATGAATTTTCTCTCTAATGAACGTAGACCGGCGATAGTGGTGTCGTCATTGAAGTGGCAGGAGGCTCTTTCATATGTTAGTGTTTCAACTTGGACTGAACAAGAGTACGGAGAGGAATCAATAAATTATCGGAATATTAGAGAGTGGCTTCCGGGATACCCAGTAGCGCCTTTGTCGCAACCGTTTTCTATCTCTAAACAAGAAGAATTGAGTAGTGTTAGTTTTTGGTATTTAGAGCCGCAAGATGGAAAAACTGATGAGAATGACATTACCTCGAGTGGAGACTCATTAAATTACGCTGTTGTTGAGATAGTACGGGTGTATGACTCAGGGGACGTAAGCGAGCCTTTGACTCAAATTTTTTTAGAGAGCCATAAGATGGGAGTTGGACCATCTTGGTTTACTAAACGGTTGGAAAGTCCTGTTGTTCTTAGAGAAGGTAATTACCAAATCCGAATGTATCGGTTGCCAGGTTGGGATAAGTCTCCTAAATGGGGGTTTAAACATTATGGTCAAATTAAACCTAACGGAGAGTTAAGTGATGATTTTGAATATAAAGGATCGTTGTTTAAGATTTTTGATACTGAAGGCGAAGTTATTATTGAGAATGATTTACCAGAAGTTATTGAAGAAGAGAATTGTCATAAACAAAAGTTAGATGATAGTAGTGTATATCCAAACCCAATTAGTGTATGTACAAACCCCTTCATTGTTGTTCACGAAGAAGATACAGTTTATGAAGCACATGGCGTTCCTGTTCTTCCTGAATATAATCAAAAATATTCTGGGCGAGGAAATCCGGAATTATATGGTAATCAACTGGTAGTAAGTGAGCCGAGTCAAAGTCACTATAACTTGGTTCTTTATGATTTAAACACTTTAGATAAGATGCCTATTAACAGAATTCATAGAGGTCCTAGCGTTCGAGCAGCTTTCGAGTGGCCGTTTATCGCGTGGTCTGATTTCTATATAGAGCAGGAAGATGTGATATATATTTGTGACCTTCGTTTAAATGGAAATAAAGGTGGGTGCGAAGAAAATGATGATAAAATTCGTGTTCGACTATCTCACCCTTCTTATGTTTTCTCTAGATTTAATAGCTTAGACATTTCGAATTCTCGGTTATTTTTGGTGGGACATCATATTGGGGCGAAAAAACGTCTTATCTTTACTTGTGACTTAAATAAATATCCTTTAGGTGAAGATTGTGGAAATGTAAATGAAGATCAGATTGTTGTTGAAAATTTTCCATTTGAAACTTTGTTTTCAGCTGATGGTGACGATGTTGTATATGTAAAAGACGGTAAGATTATTTTATATGATATTGTTCGAAATACGAAAAATGCTGTGACGAAAGAGGAAGCGTTTAAGCAAGAAAATCCGCAAATTGATGGTACTCAGATTATCTGGGAAGATACTCGTAATGCAAACGGTGATATTTTCGGTTGTGACCTGAAGAGAAATGGTTTGTATGGAGGTTGTTTACCTTCTGATGATAAAGAGCAGTTTAGCACGTTTCCAAGTTATCAATGGAATCCGACTTCACATGATGGACGTATAATGTGGCAAGATACACGTGATCGTCGTTTAATTGATGATATTTATGAATATCGTGAAGAGAAAATAGATATTTCCAATAATGCCTTTGACTTTGATTCTTCTTTAGGATTTTTGGATCAGTATAAACCAAAATTGATTATTACCCCAAAAAAATTACCTAAAACTTTTCTTGAAAAATTGGATGGTGTGGATGTGATCGTGAGTAGTTACTTCTCAAATGAGGAACACCCTTTTTATTTTCATTTATGGGAGCAATATGATACTGTTGTGTATGTAGAAGAGAATTATGAGTTAAGTATTTATGGTGCCACACTCGCGTCCTTGAAAAATGTTCCGTTCGTGATTGAGAATTCACATCTTGATGTAAAACCATATTTGGTTAATAGGGCATTGATCTGTTTAGGAGAGAGTTTTAAGGATGGACAAACTTCTCATGGACTTAGGTGTGATAAGATTTTTGCAGATGTTGATTCCATACAAGAATTTCTTGCCGATGAAATGGAGACCAATAAAATAATTATGTTTTCTCCTAAAGATGAAATTTTTGATATCAAGCAATCGATGTCTACAGAAAATGAAGAGGGTGAATCGCTTGTTTTCTCAACCAATACGAAAGATTCAATGTTGGTCCCTGTGTTAGCCGGTGCAAAGCATCAAGTTCCTGTTTCTATGCCTTGGTCTAGTTCACATGAAGATGTTGATCGAGCGTTTAAAGATCGATTATATACTTTGTTTCCTGAACTTGAGAATCCGAGGACGCTTGATCCTACGAAGTATGATCCGAGACTAAAAGATAGAGTGAGTGTGGATGATCTAGTGTATAAAGGCGAGTTAGAAGACGAATATTACTTGACTATTGTTGGGAATCCGGATGTGATACCAATGATTACGAAAGCTACTTGTTTTTCGAATAAATTAGCTGAGAATCGTAACTCGATTCCTTTACCTTTGATTCGTAAAATGGATGTTGAAGTCGATAATTCTTACTATTCAGACCTTAATAATGACCGACTCCCTGATTTACTCACTGCTCGAATTTTTGGAAATTCACCTGCTGATACGAGTTCTATTGTTGCTAGAAACATTTTTTATCAAGATATCAAAAGTATAAATCCTAGTGCGGTTATTGCTTTACCTGGATTCAGTGATCACATTGGTAATCGGAAGCTAATGAGTTTAGTGTTTAATAGATTTTGGACGAAAGGGCTTGATCGACTCTTTAAGGAGAAAGAAGTTTCTGTTGGATGGTCAGAAACAAATGCTAAGGGGGAAAATATGAAAAAAGAGATCTTGGATTCGTCTTTGATAGTGTACAATGGTCATGGGACCTCTTCAGGATTTAATAAGCTTGTTGAGTTCTATGACCTTAATGGGCATGGGCTATCATCAGCTCCTATAGTATATAACGTCGCATGTTCTACTTGTGCTTGGGATCAACAAGATGAAAAAGAAATACTTTTTTGTAGTAGATTTCTTAGGAGTGGTGCTACTGCGTACATGGGGGCAGTTGATGTGAACGCTGCACATGCAGGTCCGTTTCACCTTCTCTTAGATCAGTTCTTTATTAAAGGCAAGTCGCTTGGTAAGGTGTTTAATACAGCAAAGAGGTCTGGAGCAGGGTTTATTGGTTGTCAGGGGTATCCTACGGATACTTTTTACATACAACTTGGAGACCCAACTTTAACTTACTCTTAACTGTATCTTCGAAAAATTTGACTGGAAAATCAATTAGTTTTTCATTACTTGTCCAGCTTATTTACCATATAAGATTTTGGACATCTATCAAGGCAACCAACTTTTAGAATTTTTTAATTTCTCGGGCAAATATTTATCAATAACATAATTCAAACCCCACGCAGCTAATGCTTGTTGTTCAGCTCTAACACCCATCTTAATTAACTGTTCAATCGCGCGTTTCCATTCTTTATGACTTCTAATAAAAGGATCGTTCTTCAACGCATCTTTTGCACGTTTAATATCCACGTCTTTGAGTTTATGCGTCGGTAATTTATACTTAACAATGTCTTCAGGAGTAACACCTAAAAATTTAGCGTTAGGTACACAAAAATATTTGTTGATGTGTGCTGCATTTCCTGAACCAACCTTTAAAGTTCTATAAATAGAAGAGACCCCATAAGGATCGCAATCAACGAATGCGAAAACCGGAATCTTCATACTCTCAGACAAACGTCTAATAAATCTTCTACAAGCGCGTGTTGGAACGCCACCCATACTAATCAAAATGCAGTTGGCGGTCTTATAATAACCATGTTTAACCAACCGCTGAAACATACCAGCAGTCTCAATAACCAATACAAACTTAGCTTTTGTTTTGAACTTTAACTGCTCAACAGATATAGGGATAGAATAAGCGCCTGAACCGAACTTAGTACAATCAATCTCTATGTCTTCACCGCTATTAGGGTCTTTGTCAATAACTATTAATTCGCCTGCAATCTCACCACCTTTCTCTTCTGGGATAAAACCTAACTGTTCTCTATTTACCATGAGCATTGCTTCAACGTCGTCCATTACAGTATCAGATTCAGGTTGTTCATTAAATTTTGCGTCTTCCCAGTTTTTGCTAACGTAATAAACTTCTCTTTTTGTAGCTATATCGTTTGTGTCAACCACTTGTTTGGAAAGTGACATCATACGAAGTGTTTGTGCGAATGTTTTAACAGTATTAACAGTCAAAGTTCTCTCTTTAGTTTTACCTTGTAGTTCAAAGTAACCCTTTTTCTCGTCGTAAGAAACGTTTTGAAGTGAGCGGATAGGACTCTTTAGTTTAGGCTTGCGATGTTTTAGAATCTTTGAATAAATATTACGAGCTTGTTCTTCTATTTGATCAGTTACTTTTTTAGCCATTATTTAACATCCTTTACGTCTAAGTTTATATTAGGTCTGGTTTTTTCTAAGTCTTTTTTAAGTGTAGTAATGATTCTCTTTTCTTGAGTATCCTTAAGCGTTAAAATCTCTTTTAGACCAATCGCTATATGAGGTAAATATTTTTGGATATAAGATTTATGCTTAGCCTCAACCTGTGCGCGTTTTTTCTTTCTGATATATTTGCCTAATTTTCTACCGCACTCTTGCAGAGCTAATCTCATTTCTTTAATAATTTCTGGATACTGTGCAATAGCTTCTTTTGATTCTGATGTGAACGGTACCCAAACAGACGCGATATGTAACAAGATAACAACCGGGCCAATAGGTAAGTTCTTTCCAGATTGAGAAAGTCCGTATTGGCGCCAATTAGTTGAAGTAATACCTTTTGTTACTGCACAAGCGCCTGGCTGATACTGGAGCGGGACACGATTAGCAAAACGCAATACACGTACTTGTTGATCTGCAGGTAAGTTTCCACCGTACGCAATGCCGGCTTCAATGATAAACGGATAACCACGGTACACTGCTGGAGGTCTTGTAATAGCCTCATAAAATTCTGCGTCTACTTCTTTTTTTAACCCTTTCAATACTAGTTTCTGAGTGATAGGAACAACACAGTCTGACGGCGGTGACATGATCTTAGTTTCTCTCATAGCATGCAAAACATTATCTGCTTGCTGCCGAGCAATACGGCTTGACAATGCGTTTGGTTCGAGATTTGCTTTCTCTAAAATCTGGTCTGCGACACGAGAAGATACACGGCAAAATTCTTTCATTAAAAAACTTTTTAGTTTCTTGTGCTTAGACTCCTTTAACATACGAATCAAAATGCCTAACTCAATACCGTACGGATGAGGCTTAATTTCTTTCGCTTCTTTTGGTAATTTATTCGTGACGCGTGGATAATGGATAGTTTTCTTTTCAGGGTTGCGATAAATCAAATATAAGTGAGGATTAACGATAGCTGTTTGTTTCAAATATTCGTCAATAGATCTTTGGCCTTTCTGATAAGCTGCTTCTAATTCTATTTCTATTTTTGTACCAGTCTTCTTGTCAGGCCAGTCAACTTCTAAATCTTTAATAATTTCAGGTTCGTTGTTTTTAGTGTCAATATGCAACTCAAAATAATGTGCTTTTTTTCTCGAAGAAGTTTTGGAAGTAATCTTTGTGGGTTTTCCTGTAGTCAGTTGTGCATACAATGATGAAGCTGAGTTATGGACAAGGATGCCGTTTGCTAGGAAATTATTTCCATCTTTCATGGTTAAATCATATACGAATTTTTTATTATATTGAAAAATTTCGCTGGAAGTTACCTCCACCCAGACCACATCCGAATTTAGAATACAGTACAGTTCTTGAAGTTCGAGAGGAGGTCTTTTCAGATTAACCTTTCCCATACAGAAATTAACTGTGCTCTGTAACGTTTCAAAATTAATAGTGTGTCTTTTATTATCAACCAATAAATGAGGAGATGGCCATTCTTTATGAGGAACGCTTAATTGCTGCTTCAATTTTATTATCTGCTTTTTTACAAAAGGGATCTTTTCTATTTTACTGTTCTCTTTTTTCATAGCGTCTACGATCACATTTAACTCATTTGCCCTTTTAGAATGGGTAAATCCTATTTCATCTCTGAACTTCTTAACGTTTTTTTTACTGCTTATGATTATCCTTAAATCACTGCTTGCCTTATTAATTCTGGAAATAATTCCAAATTGAAGTAAAAATAATTGGATCTGTTTAATCATCTTTTTATTCCGGATCATAAAACTCACGGTTTTTCTTTCTAAGGATACCGAGCCTTCACAATCATATAGGGCTTGTAGATATGGTCTAAGTAGGTCTTTTCTTTGGAGAAACTCTTTTAGATAGAATTTATCATGTTTTTTACCAGAAGGAATGCCGCAATTGTTTAGAATTTCTGCTACTAAAGAAGAAGAAAATTGATGCATCTTTCCTCTGCCTTTTGAATGGTAAAATAGACTAGAATCTATATTGAACAGTTTTTTTACTAGATTTTTAAAGCCGTTTTGTAATTTATCATCATTGTTCCAAAAAGAAATATTAGTTCCCCACCTAGTTTTTATAGGAGCTTGGATATGGCCATCACCAGAGATCAGTCCGAGAAATCTCATAAATTCCGGGGAAACGTATTTGGGGATATTGATATAATTTCCCAGCCTCCCTACTCTAGTACAATTATCTATGAATTCTTTTCTGGATATTTCAAGATCTTTTGTAAATAATTCTATATCTCTTTTTTTTGGCCTTCTCCTTATATTATTTTTTCTCCAACCTTTTATCTGATCTACCCTAATTGGAAATCTCTCCGAAACACCTTTCCATGTTCCGTATTTATCCCTTAATTTTAGTAATAAGTCATCTACAAAAGGTTTATTATCTATCCTTGTATCTTTGTTTAATAAATCAACGAGAGGTATTTTTTCTTCTTTTATGTTTGTTCCAAGTTTACGGGAGATAGCTATATAATCTTCTTTTGTTATTTCTTTTGCTTCTTTCCATGAGAACCCTTCAGCATTTCTCACCAAAACTGGATTTTCTGGTGTTAGCTTGATCTCGTTTCCACCTAAAGTTTTGATCTTTACCATCTCAGGCGGGGCAGGGATTTTCCAAAATCTGTCTATTCTCCCAAGTCCAAGCTTAAGATCCGGCGCTAAAACAAAAAGATCATTATCTAAATTATTTTCAACAATTTCCTTTATTGGTAATATTTTTCCATCGCCTAAAGGAATAAGTGTGTCCGGAGTCATACAAATTCCAATACCTTGTTGCCCGCGTGTGCTCTTTAACTTATCAAATTTAGAACCGTATAATAGTTTAGCAAATATTTTAGGTATTTGTTCACGCACAATCCCAGGACCATTATCTTCTACAACAATCTTGAAACGTTTAGCAGAAACAGGTGTGACTTTGATTTTGATCTCGGGGGTTACACCAATCTGTTCGGTGGCATCCAAACTATTATCTACAGCCTCTTTAATAGTCGTAACTAATGCTTTACGCGGATTATCAAAACCTAAAAGATGTTTATTCTTTAAGAAAAACTCGGAAATGGAAATTGAACGTTGTTCTTTAGCTAAGTCTTCCGCATTTAATCTTGTTTGGGCCATGTTACGACTAGGATAAAGGGAGGGTTTATAAAATTATGTGCAAGTGTGGATGTTGTAAAGTTATAATACTAAAATTGAACTAAAAATAAAAAACCCGCCGGTGCCAATTAATAATAATAGAATAGAACCAAACATCTTCCAAAATTTAATACTGCTTTTAATACGGTCGGTGCTAGTAGATAATTCTTTTAATTCTAAATGATGCGTTGCGCCTCGCAGGAACCAACCAGTAGCTTTACTCGGTACGTTTTGTAATCCTTTAGCGCGTTTCCATGCGAAAAATAAATTTCCAAAGAATGGGATGAAACTCTCGTAATTTAAAAACATTAAACCAGTTTTATCCTGGAACATCATGTCTTCTGAAAAAATAAAACCAGGGATGCCGCGACCAATAACTTTTCCAGTATAACTAACAGGGCGACCGCGCAATGGAGACGCATATACATCAGTCATAGTGCTTAGAATAGTTTCATTAGTAGCTTTGGTGTTAGGGTATGCATACATTGTCTTTGATAAACTACCTAAACCTAAACCGATTATACCGCCGAAAATAAACGTTGGCCATGGAAGGCTTAATAGGATTGGAGTAATAACACCGACTATAGATAACAAGAACGGTAAAAAGTAAATTGAAACGTCTCTGAAGAATCCGTGGTATAGTTTTGCTTTGTCAACTTTTTTACGCTTGATCTTCTCGAAATCATAAATTGTACTTACGTTAATTGATCTAGCAATACTACTAAGACGCTTAATACGTTTGCCGACTAGTGGATGAGTGCTCTTTAATTCTAAAATCTTTGCCCAAGGACTAACAATATCAAACAATAACGCCTGTTCTAATAATTCGAAACGGTCCTTGAAAGTAGCATGGATTAAACTCAAATCTTTTGCACCCTTGTAATCCATCACACCTAATGTTTTTGTACTCTCTAATAATCGCTTTGCCTTACGGTCGTCTTCAGTTGCCATGATTCCATAAGCTACCTTGATCAAAGCTGAAGACATAACGTCTGGTTTTTTAGTGTAGCGGGCAGCGAACTCGTCTGCGTAATATTCACGAACACGGCTCAAATACAAAACGACGTACTGGCCAACAATATACAATACAAATGCGCCGATACCAATCAATGCTAAATAATTACCACTTTTCTTTGATGATGAATTCTTACTGCCAGATCTGACTAAAATAAAATATAGCTCGTATAAAATTTGGAGCATAGTTGATGCAATACTCATTACGATAAAGTCACGATGTTTAATATGGCCCACTTCGTGCGCTACCACAGCCTCTACTTCTTCTTGGGTTAGATATTTAAACAAACCCTCCGTTACAACGACACGAGCGTTGAACGCGCCTGAGCCGAAAGTGAACGCTGTAGGGTTATCGTCTGGGATCAAACCAATTAAAGGGACTTTGAGGTTATTGTCTTGACAAATCTTGGTTAGGAATGCTGCGAACTTTTTGTTCTCTAACTCGTTCACTTTGTAAAATTTAGCCTTGTATAACCATTTGTAAATCCAAGTTGAAACATAAGGACTGACTAACCATAAAATAATATTAATAACAATCGTTGCAATGATTAGAAAATAACCGTTAATGAAACCGGCAACGTATGATGCTAATAAAATTATAAAGAAAATAAAACTTGATAAGACGCCTAACGTGAACAAAGACGCGAAACGTAAGTTCATTCTTTAGATCTCCTTTTTTCTCGCTCGATTAGTGCATATACATTACCATGCTTTGCGCCTTGCAGTAGTTGAGTCATTGCACGACGAGCTAAATCAGTGTTTTGGACCGCGCCAATAATACCGACAGTTTTGCCGTATACAACTATGTGAGTGTTTGTTAAGCGTTCTAACATTTTACGAGCTTTTCCGTCAGTACCAATAGCTCGGGCCTTGACTCTTTTTAAATCTTGCTTATTACGACAGAAATCAGTCATGTCAATGAACGCACAAAACTGATCGTCTTTGAGAAGTCTATTAGCAATTGACGGGTTGAAACCGCGAGCGATAGCCTGAATAATGTTTTTAGCTACCAATAATTGCAAGCCGTCGTTGCTGTCGATTGTGACTTCCGCGTCCTTTGAGTTAATAGAAATAGTAGTGTCTGTAGCTGATTCGATGCTGCGTTTGATTTTTCCTTTCTCGCCAATTATAACCGCTAAACGGTCCTTGGGGACTTTGATTTGGTCTTGCATCTTAGAATTCTTCGAACTCTTCTGCGGCCTTTAATAAACCTTTCTTCTTGAGAATGTCAACTTGTGCACCACGGTACTTGTATAAAATGTCACCTTTAGCGTCGCCGCCTAACTCCCAAGGCTCAACCAAAACTGTGTCGCCAGCTCTGACCCAGAGTGAGCGTTTTAGTCTACCAGGGATACGGCAAATTCTAGTTTTTCCGTCAAAACATCTGATACGCATCCTTGAGGCGCCCAAACGCTGCTCGACTAGGCCTAAAACCTGATTGTCACGAGGGAGTCTTACACGAATAATACCGTCGCCTTCAGGTTGGTTTCTGTTCTTTTTATAAGGAGCCATCTGACATATAATCAGATTAAAACGTTATATAAAGCTATTTGTTTTGTTCCAATTAGGCTTTCGCTCTTTATGGTCAGCCAAGTGCCAGTGGTGTTCTTCTGATATTTTAGTTAAGGTTTTTGTCATCAAACGTAATAGAGATTTTTCACGGCCGAAGATGTCTAATTGTAACATGCTCGTTTTACCGCCAGAGACGATTGCAATAACACGCGCTTTGTCTTTTG
>NYZO01000113.1 GCA_002687185.1 archaeon
AATTTTATCTTTAAATTACATATAAACAGCTTAACATACAGACATAATTATTTTTCATACTTAATATGTAATACTTTACAATTAAATCGCTCAAATTTTCTTATAGTAAAAAGCAAAATATACTATGGCTACCCCCATTACTATTGAAGAATAAGCTCCTATCCAATAATAACCGAGTCTGCCTAAAAATAAAGGCATTATAACACCAAAGAATGAACCTACGATAACGGTTACCAAAGTACTAAAAGCGATGTATTTTAATTGATCACGTATAAAACCTTTATTATTCAAAAATTTTTTGATCAAATTTATATAAGCTAAAGTAAAGAAGGTAATAAAGTGAATTCCAACATACCCCATCCCCAATCGATTAAGAGGACGCTCGTTATTACTTTTAATTAAAATTACCTCTTCCGTCCATACCCCTGGAATATAAACAACAAATAAAACAAGAATGGTGCTAATAAGTATCAACATTTTTTTTACTGTGCTCCACCTTACATCCTGGTAGGGAAAATACGTTGCAAATAATAAAAAAGGAATTGGTATAAGAACACCTGAACTTTGTTCTACCCATGTCCAAATCCAAGCATCTAATACGGTAGTAGATTCTCTAAACATGGAAATACTGAAGGTCCATGTTGCTAAGAACAAAATTGTCAAAGCAAATGAAATATTAATTTTATTTTTTGGATTTCGTAACCAAATTAACAAAGCAAGCCCTAAATCAAGCACCGAAACTAAAATCAAACTAATATTTACAATACTCATAACTAAAACCTGACAAAATTACTGTCAATGTTAATGTTATTTAACATTTTTGTTAATTGTCCTCATAAAAAATTACTTTTTATAAAAGAAAATAAAATAAACTAAAAAACAAATCATTATAATAGAGAAATAAGGTCCAAGCCAATATGGCCCCACTCTTCCCAATATCAATGGGACAATGACGCCAAAAAATGAACCAAAAATTGCAATTGCCCCCATTGCAATCATAACGATAGATATTTGTTTCCTGGTAAACCCCGATGAATTAGAAAACTTATTATAAAGTAAATAAAATGAGTAAATAAGGTAAGTATAAAAATGTATTGTAAAATAACCTAATCCCCAACGATTGTTATAATAATCGTTTGCATAGGGCATCAAAACTATTTGTTCCGTCCACAACCCAGGAGTAATAACAACCCACAAAACAACCGAAATGCTAATGCCAATTACAAATTTATGTAGTAAAGTAAATCTAAAACCCTGATGAGGAAAATAATTTGTAAATAGGAAAAAGGGTATTACAACCAAAGCCCCGGAACCATTTTGTACCCATGTCCAAATCCAAGCACCTAGAACAGTCGTTGCCTCCCTAAACACGGAAATGCTAAAAGTCCAAGTCGCTAAGAAAAAAATAGTTAAAGCAAAACTAATATTTATCTTATTTTTCGGATTGCGCAGCCAAATCAATAAAGCCATACCTAAATTAAGTACAGCAACAAATATTAAACCAATATTTATAGGACTCATGCTCTTATATTAAACCTTAAATATTCCATAGCTAATTAATATCGGATAAAGAAAAACTATAAATGTCCCAAACGGATACACCCCGATAGTTTGGGGTAAAAAATTAGTCATCCCACCTAAAAACCCAACGATTGACGCTAACAAAATATAAAATATTTTCCTTCTCCTACTCCCATCACTGTTTTTGTAACCTTTAACTAATAAAGTAATAAGAAAAATTACGAAAAACCCGAAAGGAAGTAAGTATAGAGTATGCAATGAACCTGTCGTAATCCAATATGAAAAATGATTAAATTTTGCAACGTCATTAACAATAACATTGCTAAATAAAACCAGAAAGGTCATAGAAAGTGCCCAAATATACCCCCAAGTCAAAATCAATTTATGCCTTTTTGGCCAGAATAAAAATACTATAACAAAATGACTATATATAACTGGAAGCCAAACCGCTCCGATATAAAGCATTCTTGTAAACCCTAGAGCAACTTGGTGACTTTCTGATAATATGGTCAGCAATAACCCAGAAGACCAAATTGTCACTGCTAAACTTACTAGTGCCCACAACTGTACTGCTCTTGATTTTGGATTTAAGAGAATACTAAATACCCCTAAAGCAAAAGCAAAAATCGGAACGAGGCCCAAACTTACAACATAACTCCACCACAAAAAATCATGCATAAATAAATTTTAATAATATTTATTATACCTAATAAACACCCATATAGTAAACAATTCTACTTATTTTTGACTCCTATACTGTAATGCCTCCGCCACATGTTCTTGAAAAATTTTTCTCTCGTTGGCTAAATCAGCAATCGTTCGAGATATTTTCAAAATCCTAAAAAAAACTCGGTTGGAAAACTTTAACTTTAAAGAAGCCTCCCGTAAAAAAATAAGTGTTTGGTTGTCAATTTTACAATACTTTCTTACCTGCCTTGATGACATTTCAGAATTTGTTACTATTTCTTCATTTAAAAAACGTTTCTCTTGGATAGACCTACATCGTCCAACAATTAAACGTACTTCTTGAGAAGATATTGAAACAGCGTCGTCAGTTAATTTCTCGAACTTCACCCTTGGCACCTCAATATTTAAATCAATTCTGTCCAATAGAGGGCCAGACAACCTCTTTCTATAACGATCTATTTCCACTGGCGTACATGTACAAGCTTGTGAAAAATCACTAGCGTAACCACACGGACATGGGTTCATAGCAGCCACCAAAATAAAATTAGCAGGGAATTGTAGAGATCCACTTGCCCTAGAAACAGTTATTACCCCGTCTTCCAAGGGCTGACGTAAATTTTCAAGAACAGTTCTTGGAAACTCAGGAAACTCATCCATAAATAATACTCCCCGGTGGGCTAAAGAAACTTCGCCCGGCCTAGGAGAAGCTCCGCCGCCCACCAGTGAAACTCCAGAGGCTGTATGATGCGGGCTACGGAATGGTCTCCTGTTAATTAATGGTAGATTGTGAGTTAACATTCCTGCCGAACTGTATATCCTTGTAACTTCTAGGGCCTCATTTAATTTTAAGTCTGGCATAATTCCAGGAATAGCTTTTGCGATCAACGTCTTACCCGATCCTGGAGGCCCAGATAATTTAATGTTATGCCCTCCGGCTGTGGCAATAGTTACAGCACGCTTAACCTGCTCATGCCCACGAATATCCGAAAAATTTATAATGTTTTCGTTATTCGTACTTTTAAAAATATCTATCGATTCCTTACAAACACTAATCCTGGCTTCTCTCCTGAAATGACTAACTAACTCCGATAAATGTTTAACGGGTATTATCTCTTGCCCTTCCACTAAATTAGCTTCAACCGCATTCTTAAAAGGAACATACAATATTTTATTTTCTCCTTCTTGATGAACAAAAGTTGAAACAGATAGGACTCCATGTACAGGCATGACTGAACCATCCAATGCCAACTCTCCCATAAACACAGCTGAGTTAATTTCCTCAGAAAATTTTAGTTGTCCACTCGCTAAAAGTATGGCCATTGCAATTGGTAAATCATAAAAAGTTCCTTCCTTTTTTAGATCCGCCGGAGCTAAGTTCACTGTAACCTTGGCTCGAGGCACTTCAAATCCGGCATTTTTAAGTGAACTCCTAACTCTCTCCTTCGATTCGTCAATTGCTTTATTTGGTAAACCAACGATAAAAAATTTTGGAATAGCAAAGGTTATATCCACCTCCACTTTTACGTACCTACATTCTAGACCGAACAGGGCGACTGAATTTACTTTAGCTGGCATAAACAATTTTTTATAAAAAATAAGCGCCCCGACAATGGGAGGCGCTGTTTTTTATCTTAACTAATTATATTACACTCACCACTCTTTTACCAATTTTGGGGCAATCCCCCATCCTCGACAGGATAATTCTTCTTAATCTTCTCCAAATACTTTCTTGTACCCTCACTTAAATTAAGCTTGTCAGCCTCTTCTAGAGTATACCAACCTATCGCCTGAATATTATCTGGCTCGGCTATCTCTGGTTCCCCAGAAACTATATTACACGTGTAAGCCACGGCCACCCAGTGCTGACCGATGTCCGACCGTATACCGTCGGAGATTTCTAGTAAGTCTAAAACTTCAATCTCTACTCCGTGCTCTTCCTTTACCTCCCGCACCAAGGCTTCATGATTTTTCTCACCATATTCAACCCCGCCTCCGGGCATCTCCCAGGTGTTGGGATGAGATTTCATGTTTGGACTACGGTGGGCCAAAAAAACCTTACCATCTCGGATGAGTGCTGCTCGGACGGCCACTCCAATTCGTTTACTAGTATCTTGCATAAACTATACCTTAGCTTAAGTGCTTAATTTAGACAAGAAAAAAACGACCAGGGAATGCCGGGGGCATCCCTAGTCGTCGATCGTCTTCAATTTTACCCGGCCTTATTTAAGACCACGTTGATGACTGATAAACCTTATCGATCTTTGTGATAAGTCCACCTCATCACCCTCAAGCCTAAGTAACCAGGCATAAGGCTTTGAAAACATATTGTTGACGAAAAAACTCATCCAGACCCTCTCGTCCCAACCCACTAATACCATAGGGATAGGAGGAAGTGCACCTCCCCTCGTCATGTTGTAGTGGATTATGCCGTTGATCAAAGAGAGATCACTCAAATGATTTTCGACAATAATACAGCCCTTCACTTTGCCAACTATCAACGCACGCATTCGATGCTGCGCCACCGCATGAGGATTGAAAAGAGCCTCTTCGGGCGATGGCATGAAGTAGCTAACTGGAGGACAAACAAATTGCTGACTGTACCCTTTCGCTTCGAAGACGGCGACGGCAGGATCACCAGCCTTTAAAAACATCTGCGGCTGAGGATCTATTTTCCTAAGACCACTGATTAACTCATCGGTAATCTCATCCGTTGACTGTTGAGACCCTGTTAAATAAAGTACCGGCATCAAGCTTTCGGTTGCCGTTGCACGATTCTGCATATCAATCTCCCCGTTTTTCTAGACTCGAAATGTAACGAACTGACGTGTTAGGTTATCACGTCGTGTCTAAATTGTCAATAAAAAAGCCTCCAGTGAAAGCGCCGAGCTAACACCGAAGGCTTGCTGATCTATCAGGGCCCATCTCCCAATAAACCCCGTAGACCTTGCACTCACAGTTTTTCGAAGAGAGAAGGGGGGATGCGACCCGAGGGCGTACTCCATATTGCCAGAAAATCTGTAATGGCGACAACTCCCATCACAATCATCATCCAAAAATTCACACGATATTCTGGTAATGCTAACCAATACAGTAGGCAGGCAAGGAAGCACAGACATGCTGTTACAAAACTGAATACACAGCCATTTCTGGAAGCAGGCCATGACCTAGGTCTGCAATGTCCATAAATTCCAACAAAGATGGTCATAGACGCCAACAAAATAATCAGCAGTGCACAAACCATTTTGTACTCAATTATACAACCCCGTAATTCCTCCATGGCTTTCTCCTTTCGAATTAAGCTTCTACTTCTTTTATCCGATTTTGTCTCGTGCACGTTGTGACCAACCAAACCAGAATGGCTACCAAGGCACCAGGATTAGTTTGATGCAGGATAAAGATCAAGATCCCCCAGATTACTAGGGGGGCTGCCACTAGCCACATGAAAAACCTGCCTGGCCAGGCCCTAAAAAAATGCCCAAACTGAGTATTAATTGATAGCATTATCGTCAGCCAGACAATGCTTAACAAAAAAACACCAATTAGAACTTCCGACCTGTTCTCATACATAAAATTATCAATGCCTTGAAACATGGCTCACCCCTTTCTTGATTGTTGCTTTCTAGTCTCTAGGAACCCAGACACACATTATCACAATCATTTTGGGAATATCTTGAGCAAACTCAACAACTCTCTTTGTACAGAAAGAAATTAAACTCATCATCGCCAAGACTAAAGCTCCGGCTACTCCCCACCAAAAAACAAAATCACTAATGATTTCGGTGGCAAACCCGAGACAGGTTTGAGATTTTTTTGGGATAGGTTCTTGTTGACGCTGCCGCAGTTTATGCTGCGTGTAAAAATCCAGTAAGTTACATAGTATGGCAATCGGAACAACCTTCACCACAATCACGCCAATTTTACTTACAAACTTGTCCTTGATCCAGGCATTAATTTCAACTGTCGATGCCATATTTATCCCCCGTCTAAAAAAGTTTTCAAAGAAACAAAAAAACTGTCTTACCATAAAACAGTTTACTAAAACTATACTTACTTTACCTTAATGTCAAGACTGTCTACGAAAGGCCATAATTAAAGCAGCTAGTACTCCCAAAGTAATCATGGCGTCGGCTAAATTGAAAACTGTGAACCAACGCACGTCGATATAATCTATAACTGCGCCAAAGCGCACGCGATCTATTAAATTTGATATTGCCCCAACGGTCACCGCCCCCAAAGCTACAGCCTCACCGACTTCTTCTTGGCGTAAAGACTTAATAATAAAATGAATTAGGATGATTGTTAAAACAATTGCCAAACCCAAGGCCAGCATTCCGGGTAGAGGTAACCCAAAAGCCACCCCCTCATTTGTTTGTAGGCGAAACCCAAAACCTGCACCCAAGTCGATGGCAATCTCTGGGTTGGCTACAAAATAATTTTTAACTCCCCGATCAATTAAAAAAATAATTAAACCCGTAAATAAAAAAACGAGGCTGGGACGCCTTCGTTTTTGTGATTCTTTGGCCTCAAAATATTTTGACAACGACTCCCCTAATTTAATTTCATCATTTCTCTTGACCATACTAAGGAGATCTGAAAATTAAAAATTACCGAATCTCTAGGCTAGGTCTCGCTTGCATTCTATGCAATGTTGAGATTCAGGTCGTGCCTCTAATCGCTTTGGTTCAATAATAACTCCGCACTTTTGGCACCCGCCGTAATGACCATGCTGTAATTTACGAAGTGAAGTGTTTATATCGGCCAATTTTTTTTCAAAATTTTTCTCTAACGATAAATTTTTATCATAAGCTGCCACCTCGGCTGCATTCTCCTCCTCGGTGTCTCCAATATTTGGAAAATTAGAACTATAACCCCCCGGAGCCTTAGGGTCTTTGCGGGCGAAACGAGCCAATTCGGCTTCGGTTTCTTCTTTCAT
>NYZO01000114.1 GCA_002687185.1 archaeon
ATAGTCCATGATTCAACGGCTACTGGCTGACTACCACTTTCAACTTGTCCTGCTGTGAAAAGTGTGATTGATCCTGTTGGATAATGGTAAACGTAAGATGTCTTTGGACTGCTGACCGTCATGGTCTCACCACCAAAGATTCCACCGTCATTGTATGAGGTCTTGAAATGTGTCCAAACTTCCTCATCATTCTCATCAACATAATCCAAAATCATTGGAGTCATGCCACTTGTGTATGTTCCAAGAATTGTACCATCGGTTAGTTTGGTTTCCTGAATTTCTGAGTCAAATGACCTTTCATTGATTAAATCTCTTGCAGCCAAGCCATCAGGATTGTTTGGGTGTGGCTCATCCTGATCTTCTGGACATGGAACTTCTATACCGTCCTGTTGACATACCATGAAGACTTCAGGTGTTACTGGTGGTACTGGCTCTGGAAGTACATTGGTATGACTGACTGTTGTTATTTCGGCTTCCTCCTCAACCACAACTACTTCTCCACCCATTTGCTCGGATGGAACGGCAGTGCCGTTACCATAGTGAGTTTGAACTACATTTCCATCAAGCAGGCTGATGTATGTACCTGTGGAGTTTGACCACTGATCAATAATGAATGATGAAACATCAGGCTCAAAATTTCCAACGTCAGTTGGATCTGGCGTAGCCGTTGCATTTTGCCCACTTTGATTAGTTGCAGTTGAATTGGTTGGTGGAGGACTTGTGCTAGTTCCGTTAGTTATTGTTGGCGGTGGATCTGCTGTAGAATTTGATCCTGATGACTGTGCGTAAGCGAAACCGAGTGAACTAATTGAAACGATGAAGAATAGACCTAAAACTAGACCAAGCTTTTTTTTTGAATCCATGCCAATATCAATACCCGTAATCCTTCCTCGAAGTTGAAATGTAGGACCATAAGAAAACAGCCCCGATCATAAATAATGGTAAACTGAGAAATGTGGCGTAAATATTGTCTCTTGTTGCAAGTGCCTCAGCAGGTGCTTCTTCCCATAGAGATTGATTATAGTATAACTCGTATACGGCTGGCATGAAGGCAACCATTGAAATTCCTATAGCGAATATCGAAATGATGGCTCGAAGTACTGTATTTACCGCCATAGCCAAATCACCATATACATACATACTTAGGCTACTATTTGAAATTAAATTTCTAGATTATTTAGTAAAAAAGAAAAATTATAGTGTGATTAATTACTAAGGAATGTTCCACGTCCAGTAACAAAGTAGAATAACGTAACTACTACTAAGAACGAAACTATGACTTGGAATGATACTGAAAAGTAATCCCATACTGCGTTTTGTACTGGCTGACCAAAGTTTGGATTATCACATGGTAATGTTGTTCCATTCCATCCTTCTGGATTAGCAGCCTGACATTCAGCTAAAGATAATAAAGTTGGCTGTGTATCACATTGTAGGTTGAGATTACTTACTACATTCATAACATACCCCCCACTAACAAAATTCTTCATAGTCTCTATTGTTTTATAACTAGCCTCAATCGCCTCTGTAATTTGATTAAATGGTTCTCCACCGCCTGTTGGATCACCTGGTCCTTGTGTGCCTGTAGCGTTTGTAGGTTGTCTTAATTCGGCTCCCATATCAGTAAAACCAGGATCGTTTGGGTCAATACCTCTATTTTGTAATTCGTCTAATGGAACCATTCCACCATCGCCTGGAACTACCTCATACTCAGCGACACATGTACCAAAGCTTTCTGGTATTGAGAGAGGCGTATCTGGAACATGCATGAGTCCTAAACCTAGATTCAGACACATAAAAAATAACAGTAAATTCAGATACAATTATGCCACAGCTCTCATCAATATACCAAAGAAACTAACGGATTGTATGATTAAAATAGCCACATGCAACCACAGCCATACCTGAAAGTCCCATCCATCTGGGTCTAATGCTAAAATCACCCAATCGTCAGATCCTGTCCGATCAAGGTCTGTGGCAGTTCCCTGTTCTGTTCCAAGCCAATTAGAGTCAAATTCTGTCGATATGACAACAGGACCATCCAATGGTGCCAACATTAGAACTGTTGTGGCTATAATACCTAATAGTAGTAATAATGGTTTATCTCTCCAAAATAATGAACCATACCCAAGTACAGCTAGTATTGCAAAAAACACAATATACATAACTTGAGTAAAGCACCCGTTGTATTTGAAATTAAATTTAATTGTATTTTAACAAAAAGAAAGGAAGTGTATTTTAAGTCGCTTCCACGACTACCTGTTTTTTGCTACAGGCGAGCATTGTCCATGAACTTCGCACGATTATGCGGCTCGGCTGAATCCACCGAAGATAGCAAACAATGCAAAGAACATTGTAATTGGCAGGATGGAAATAACCGTCCATGCTATAGACTTTGCTCTTGTACATGCTTCGTTACCGTCAGGGTTCGTGCCAACTGCTGGACAGTCAATAGAAGCCTCGACCTCTGAATAGATCAGGATTCCTATGATTAATCCAACGGCTACGCCGATGAAGCCCATGATGTAGGAAATATCAATCATGTCTAATTACCACTCGATTCCCTTCTTATATAAAAGAAAAATTATAGTGTAATGGATTTCAGTATTGATTGAATCCGCCGAACAATGTAAACAAACCAAAGAACATTGCGATCGGTAAAATTCCAACTACTGCCCAAGACAGACTCTTAGCTTTCTGACATCCAGCATTACCGTCTGGATTTATGTTAATGTCTGGACAATCAACACTATTCTCAACTTCGGTAAAGATGAAAACTCCAATCATTATCCCAACTGCCACGCCAATAAATCCCATTATATACGAAATGTCTAACATGACTTTTTATACAATAGACTCCTATTTGAAATTAAATTAGATATAAACTCACTATTTCAATTTTTCAAAATTTTAGCGCTATTTTGAAAAAAAAAAAATTAGCGCTATGAAGTTGAATTTTCGGGATTATCAGGGATCTGTAATTTTTGTGGCTCTTTTTGAACGATCGCCTCTACATCTGCTGTAAATTGCTTCGCATCAGCCTCTTTAGCTTCTTGATCCATTTTGAATTTCCATTGAGCTTCTGTGTATGTCGGTTCCTCTTTGGCTTGTTGATAAGGATTTTTATGAACCAATCCACAGCCTGGACACGTACATTCTATATTAAGCCAATCTCCAACCATCCTATAATCTTCTGGATGTTGTTCTCTTGCACAACCATTACATAGACACCATTTATCCCAACATTTTGTCTTTAATTGTCTACCATATGTTCTCAACGAACGTTCAGTACCACATCCTTTACAAACTGGTGGTCCTTGTCTATGTGGAGCTTGACCCTGAATAGGCATTATTGACCCTCCGTAAACCTACTATCGTAAGGTGTAAAATTTCTTACTTTTTTTGGTTTTTCACGTTCTGGTATAGCCTCTGGATCTGTACTTAGATACTCATTTGGTGGGAGGTCTGGTGGTGCAAATTTAGGATCTAGTAACGGTTCCTCTACAAGCTTGTTATGTGGTAATTTTTTTGCTTTATCTTCAGCTTCAAGCTCTTTTTTGAAAGTATTTTTAATTTGATATATCGGTAATTTCATGATGGCTTCTGACTTGTTTCTATGCCTTTTATTATTAAACTTCTTCTGTGAACAAAATTCCTTGTAAATCTTTTCCCAAGGTAACCCTGGAATCGTTCTATCCAGATCTACAAAATGTTTGATCTGTCTATCTAATATAGTGTCTAATGCTGGTATGCCTTTTTTCACAGTCAAAAAATATTCCAAAGCTTGTTTAGTTCTTGTAGGCTGACTATAGTTAAGTAACCATGCAGCCACTTCTTCACGAGTAGAAGCTTTCAATTTCCTTATTTTGCCTGATGGTCGACAAGTTGTACATTCTTCCTTTGCATATACAAAATAATGTAGATCTGTAATCTCTGCAACCATTCCAAGCCGAAACGGTTCATTTGTTTTATACTTCAATGTACGCCCATTAAAGGATGAAATTGGACATAAAAAGTAGCCTTTGAGCATCATTCGATTATACTGCTTTGCATAATTTTTGATTGCACCCATTCTTTCCTTGAATAGATCTTGTAGGTTACCTAACTCCTCCACTGACACACTAGTCAAAAATGTAAAGTGTTGGTTTCTGAAAAATTTCAAAGTAGCCTTAGAATAATGGATGTTCATCCAGGTGATCACGGGAGCCTTTACCTGATGTCTGATCGTTGTTAATGCATTAGCTAATTTTGCTTTATCAGCTTTATTAGCATCTTCCATAGTATAACTGGCATCATCAAAGATCATCAAATGTGGTACCCCCACCTCAAGGTTTTTGATGTGTTTATCCATGTTTAACATATCATGTCCATTAAACCATTTTACACGATATTCTACACCGCCTTTCTCAGCTTGCCTATGTAAGTAATGACAGAACGCCTGAGTCAATGTTGTCTTACCAGAACCAGACATCCCGATCATTGTCACACCAGTATAATTACTATAAAAGTTATGATCAACAATTCGTTTATACACCAAATATGGACTCCATCTGAGCGGTATAGGTAATTTTTTTGGTGGATCGTGATTTGTGTCTGTAAAATATGCGGTTTGCTGGATGTAGTCAACCTCCTTATTCATTTCAAATTCTTCAACATCTGACATATCTACTATATCATCAGCAGGACCAGGTTTCCTTTCTAGTACAGGTTTTTGAAGAGAAGATTGATCTGAAAAAGTTGGTCCAGACACATTAGGGGGTTTATTAGGAACCTTCAATGAGAACTTCTTAGAAATTTCTTGAGCCATTATATCTGTGCCTTATCCAAATTTTTATAAATCCATTTACTGATCGCATCCTCAATAGCAAAATTTGCATCTACACACCATCGCCATTTAGCTGTCTTATTCACTAGGTCTTGCTGTAGATCTTTCGCTACAGGAATTGGAGCTAACTGTGGTCTATCGGCTGGGGGTAGCATAGCTACCATACCATGCATGAACATAATCGCTGATTCAAAATCTTCATGCTGTACTGAATACACTACGCCATTGCGGTATTGAGTCCAAGCTCCTGAACAAATCTCAATAAGCATGTATAATCAACCACTCGCGTTTCAATACATAGGATACTAGTATATTATACTTAAAACTATTTACATCCCCATATAGCATAATATAATAAATCTTATTATTTTTTTATAGTTAATTTTATTTAACTTCGTGAGAAGTTTCTTGATTCTTGTATGTACCTAATTGCTAGAACTATAAAATAATTGCAATAAAATAGACAAGTAGTCCAAGCTTTTACAGTCCGTGACCTACCTAGCTTGGGCAGACAGAAAAGCTATGGACTGGGTTAGCTAAACTTTAGGCTGTTTATACTAATGTAATTATGCCTCTTTTCCTTAAGCCCAATTCTATGTATAAACAACAACCTATCGAGGTTAAAATCACGCATAGCCTCAATAATCAAAAATTTGGTCCAACTATTTGCGCCCTTTATAGTTTGGGGTACTCGATTCTGGATTATATTTTGCATCTTTGTGTATATCCCAGTAGGTCTTCTTAGGTGCCAACATTCTTGCTACGAATAGGACACCGAGGGTTACCATTAATCCCATGACTACGCCCTCCCAGAAAGAGATCAACGTTTCCACTGACCCATCAACACTTTGAACATAGCACAGTATATCCTGAATTGAATGTGTTCTAGGTTAATCATTGTGATCCCTCACCACCCCGATGAACATTGTAATTGCGTCTAGCGTCTAGTTTGAGAAGTGACCTTACAAGTAGTGAGGGGAACACAATATCTAATAACAGTACTAATACTTGAAATTAAATTGGGTGTATCACAACTTACGGAAAGAAAAGCATCTTTGTTATTATCAATACAATTATTGCCTGAGTGACAATTAATCCAATACTTGGATTGTCTTTCTTTTTCATCTAATAATACCCACCAGGACTGTAAAGGATAACCAATGCACTGAGCATTACTGCTGTACTAATTGACCCGATCAAAAGTAGTCTGTTATAATGATCCATGATTATTCAATTAATTACCTGCCTACACCTACAAGTCCTGGAGCTTGAGTAAAAATTAATACAGTTATCAAGCCAGCTATTGAAAAGCCTATACCTATCATTAGCTTTAGATCCACTAGTTCATCGCCTTCGTTATCTTATCTGGTATCTTGTCTATAAGTGATGTCTTTATCGCACAGTCTAGACATCTATATTTTCCGTTAGGTGCTGATAAAACATACTCTTCAAGTAGATCCCTTTTGCAGTTAAAACAAACAATATCTTTTGTAGCATTGAAGAAGATTTTCTTATGGTTAGTTATTCTATAACTTGCGTGTTTTCGTTTATACAATTCACGCAAAGTTGAACACCTTGAAGTAGTATGCCAATGCATGTGTGGGTGAACAAAATACAGACATGTCAGTCTTGACTTGTGGTGGTCTGCAATAGTAACACATACCACTCTGCATGATGTTTTTCACCGTAGTTTTAGCATAATACGTTGAAAGTGTTTTGGGATCTTCCCAGCCCAACTTAGCAACTAATGTCGCATTAAAATTGGTTCTTGACATCCAAAGCATAGCAGCCGAATGCCTTAACGAATAGATAGGACGGTTAGTGTAAAGCCATCCCTCTTGTCCTTTTTTATATTGTACACCAGAATCTATCTTGCCAATGTCTCTGTAAAAATCCCGCAAAACTACTGAAAGCGTTCTCTCTATTGTTTTTGTTGGTGTAGCACAGATTGGAACACCTTTCTTTAACTCTGAAGTGATCTTGAGAACTCTTGGATCTAGAATAATCTTTTCGTAGTACTTGTTCTGTTTCTTTTCATAGACAGTTGCTTCACCATACGGATATGATTTACCATCAACCTCTGCATATTGAATATCTATGTTTGGCGTATAGTTATACAATGTTTCTGGTCTTGGAAATATTTCATGAGTCAAAGCGTAGAGTGCCTTATAATCAAATCCAGCCTTTTTTTCGATAAAGTCTAAACCATTAGTAAATTCAATATTATTCAAATGTACTCGTGCGTAATCACCCTTAGAGTCAGTCGTGGCTGGAATTGCCTTTGATCTAGGCTCAATTGTTACTTTATTATATGATAGGAATTTCCTTATGGCTTTCCTATACTCCTCTGTTGTTTTATCTGGATTTATCTTACTCCATAGGCTTTCAAAGTCCAGGAAAAGTTTTTCAGTCGTTTCAAAGTTCTTTATTAGATCGTTTGGATGAACTTTCAATGCACGGCAGATCGTGAACAATCTACCTGTATATCTACTTGGACCGAGTTTATTGAGCCTACATTTGTCAACGAATTGTTTGATAACGTCTAATCTTCCGAACAGTTTACGAGAGTGTAGAAAGTGTGGTGTATCAGGCTGGATCTTTGGTCTGTTTATTGAATTTCTTAGTGCATATACTATAGAGGGTTTGTCTTCTGCAATGTACTTCTTAATCTCTACATCAATGGTATCATTGGTATCAATGGTATCATTGGTATCAACGGTATCATTGGTATCATTGGTAGCTACAGTGCTGGGGAGTTTTATTTTCATTTACTCCCACGCAACTTCTCTGCACAAACTTTTTGTTGTTCAAATGAATGATCACGTAAAGGCATACTACAAATTCTACATAACTCTTCATCATGTTCTGGTTTGCTAGGTGGTGGTATCACATCAACACTTGACACGATTTAGTTTCAAAAAAACCAGAATATAAGATGTTTGAAATTAAATTTTTAACACAACTAACTAAACAGTTTATGATTTCTTTGGTGTTGTTGCAACAGAACCGTCTGCATTGAATGTTGTAATACCATACTTATCAGACAATGCTTGTTGTTGATGTTTTGTATCACCTGCATAACCTGATGGTCTGATCGTTATTGGATAAGTACCATCATCTCTTACTGTACCTTGTGTGTATGGTCCACCTTTTTGCCATGCAATTGCTGCGATAGCTGGGTTAACTTGCCCCTGTTTACCATATGCACTTATGATTACATTATACTGTGCTGGAAGTCTACCAAGCTCTGGATGCTGTCTATAGAATGTCTGTGCAATCTTTGCTTTCATTTCAATATTACCACCAGCCTTTGCCATCTTTTTATTTAATTCAGCTTTCAATACGTTAAGGCTTTTACCTTTTGCTTGTCTTGCATACATATCCTCAAGTGCTTGTTTTTGCACGCCACTTGTCATACCTATCTTTACCCATTGATCAAAAAGAACTACTTTACCGCCTTCAAGTCTTGAGCCTTGAACCATTTGATAAGCTGGGTTTGCTACTCCATACTCATCTGGTAGACCATACTTTATTGTTGGTTGTGGTGAACTAAATCCTGATGCAGTTGGAAGTAAGCTTGCGGACATAGCTGTTTGTTCAGCTAGTAAATCTCTTTGACCTGGAATTGTCTTTTTTGTAGTTTCTGGTGTCAAGGTAGTTGCTGGGGGTATGGTTTTTCCTTTATCTGTCTTTATCTGTTGTTCAACTCCTGTTTGCCAACTAGTCGCTCCTTGTGCTTGGAGCCATGGATACATTACTCCTGCTGTACCAAAGCCTGCTCCACTTGCCGCAATAGCTTGCTTTTGTTTCTTTGTTAGTTTTGGTTTTTTTATCGCTCCGCCGAGTTTACTAAATCCCTTATCAAGTGCGGGATTAATATCGACTGTTTTTATCACATTACCTCCTGGTAAAATAACATCATCAATGATTGATGGTTTTGGTGCATCTGCAAGATTAATAATTTGTTTACCTGATGGTGCAAGTCCTGGTAATGGAATTGGATTACCACCATGAACTTCATCTGACCGCTCTCCCAACTTCTGTTCTAATTTTACAATCTTTTCGACACGAGATTTAACATAATTATCCCTCTTTTCATCACTGATAAACATCTTCTTACCATCTTTTACAGCGTCTACTTCTTTAGTCAGCTTTGTTATCTGTTTGACAATTCCACTTGTTCCTACTGCCGCGTGTGCTTCAGGTATTAATGGTTGGTTAAAAAATGATGTGAACTGATCCCATAGCCCTACTCCACCTGCAGCACCACCTACCACACCAAACTCTGTAATCTTTCTATTCTTACTTTGTTTTGGGCTTGGTCCTTTCTTCACTTTAATTTCTGGTGATTTACCAACAACTAATGGTTTTGATGTTTTAACATTTACATCCTTTGGTGCTATGTATTTTTTAAATGGATTAAATCCTGTATTATCTGGATATTCAAAATGCCCTTTTGTTCTCGTTTGATAACCAGTCTTAGTTACTTTACCTTTTTTCATCAGTCTTCCTAACACATCACCTTGTTGTCCACGAGTAACGTCTGCAAGGTTTGATAGTTCAACTGTGTCAAAACTACCACCCGTAACACCGTATTGTTGATCATACTTTGGTTTACCACCAACAGTTGTTCTTGGATAACCTTTAATCTTAATTTTCTTTTGTTGTTTCCAAAACTTTTGATTATCTAAGACGGGTGTTGGACCCCTTGCAACTTTAGACTGCTCTGTTGTTGTTGTTGTTTTTTTAACATAGCCACGTCTAATTGTTTGACCATGTTTGTTTACAAGAGCTTTACCGCCTTTTGTTACAACTTGATACACTACTTTAGCTGGTGCTTGATATGCCTCAGCCTCTGGTAATAATGAAAATGATTTAGCGTGTTGACCTGGTTTACCGAAATCTACTCCTAAAATCTTTGCCGCTTTCTGTGTTCTTGTTCTGAATTTTTGTTGTGCTGCACGACCTTTCGGTCCTTGTGTTGTACCATAACTTGCACCACTTTTACCTTTAACAATTCTTGGTGCTGATCTTTTAGGTGCTTTTACAGTTTTCTTAGGTGGTCTTCTTTTAACACTAACCATTACCAACCACCACCAGCGGCATCAGTCCATTCATCCATAATATTTTTACGTCCTGATTGTTTCTTCTGCTGTGGTTTTTTACCCAATCCTGTATCCATATCTTCACCAAAACTATTACCGCCTGCACCACGGAACGTGGAATTGTCAGAAGTATTAGTACCTAAACCTCTATCCATATCTTCACCAAAACTATTACCGCCTAAACCATCATAACCAGACTTTCTTTTTTGAGGCATTACTTACCACCATCCCCACTTTTTCTCTTCCTTTTTTGTTGATACACTGCCATCTTTATTGAAAGTTGTAACACCATATTTGGCAGTTAATCCTTGTTGTGCCGCTTTTAGTTTATCTACAGTACCATCGGCAGAAACTGTGAATGGTGAATCCCACCACCAAGATCCCCTCGCTTGTTCAGGTGCTGGTGCCACTCCACTCTGTGGTGGTGCTGCACCTTTTGGTATTGTTGATACTGAACCATCTTTATTGTAAGTTGTAACACCATACTTGTCAGACAGTTTTTGTTGTTCTGTCCTTAGTTTAGTTTGAGGTTGTCCTGTTAAATCACGAGGGGTTGTTGATATGTCACCAAACTGCGTATATGTTGTAACTCCTGTTGTATCTGATAATCTCTGTTGTTGGAATTGACCTGGTGGTCTTGATGATACCTTTACGCCTTGTTCAGCATAATACTGTCTTGCTTGCATTGATAACTTTCCTTTACCTTTGTGTGTTTTACCATCAGGACCTGTCGCATACCAAGTATCACTACTTGCTCTTTGTGCTATTGATCCTGTATGTTGTTGTGCAACTTGTGTTACTTTCGACTCTTGTCCAAAGCTCTGCAACCAATTCTTTGCTTGTGGATTTTTATCTAACATCTCTTCCACTCGTGATGCATATGTAGTACCTGGTCTATCTGTATGAAGACTCCAATAAGCATTCATTGATCCTGGTTTTGGTCCTGTTGCTTTCTTCCATGCTTGTGGATTTTGTTTCTTTGAGGCTGCAATGGCTTTACCTAACTTTCCTGATTGTGATTTATGCCAAACTTTTTTTTCTCCACCAAACCCTGTTGTCACTGGTGTTGATTTAACTTGCTGTGTACCATAATCTTGTTGGCTTGTCCAGCCAGGAGGATTAAATTTCCCTGCTGTACTTGGTGCTTCAGTAGTTGCCCAAGCCTTTTGAACTAACGAGAATGGTTTACTTTTAGGTGTTGCTCTCTTTAGAGTTTTTACAACTCGTGTTGGACGTTTAGCTGGTTTTGATTTTGGTCTTTTAGCAAATGTTGGTGTTCTTTTTGGTGGTGTCTTTGGTCTATATCTTACCATTATTATCACTAATCGAATTTGTATCCTGCTTTTGTAAGCAATGCTTTCTTTTGTGCATCAGTTAATGTATTAAATCCATATTTTGTTACAGTCGCTTCTGTTGTTTTACCATGTGCTTTCAATGCTTTTGCTCTAGCTATAGGACCGAGATTCATCCATTCTTTGTTAAGGTTTAGTAATTTTTTTGATGGTGCACTAGCCTTTGTGAATTTAGTTGTTGGTGGTCTACCTTTCATTATTTTATCTACTGCTGCACTTGGTGCATTTTTGTGCTGACCAGCCTCAAGACGTGATGACTGATGTATGTATGTTTTTGTTTTCCCTTCACCAGCTTGCACTGTGAATTTTCCAGCTTGTGCAATTCCCATCTTTCTTTCTTCAATCACTTTACCTAATCCTTTTGGCTGACCAAGTCCTTTTTCCGCAAATCCGACAATTGGTATCTTGATATATGTCTGCCACCAATCACCCGCTGCTTTGAAATCAGGTATAAACTGTCCTGACTTGTCTGTTGTCATAGCAACGTTTGGTCGCTTTCTTTCAAAAGCTTCACCACCTACTACATCCAAATAATTTTTTGATTGTGGCTGTCCTATCGATGTTGTTTTACCACCAGCAACACGCTTCGTTACTGCGGTAGTTTTCTGATGTTTAACGTGAGGCTTTCTCCATGGTTTTGTGACTCTTTTTCCCTCTTGCATAACAACTTTGACACCTGATGACCATGCCTTTACCAGTGGTGCTTGATACGCTGCAGCCTTTGGTAATGGATCTAACCATCCCAAATTTAGTCCACCACCTGATGAACTAGGAGGTGCTCTTTTCACCCTCCGCCTGTCCAGCACCCTCCGACCTGGTGGTTTTACTGGCTTGCCTTTTGCTACTTTTTGAAAGTGTGGACGAAGTACACCTTTTCTGGTAACTTTCTTTTTCAGAGAATGTCGCTTATCAACACGAACCATTATTGACGACCTCCATGATCATGAGATGGTTTTGTCCATGTCTTACATTTTTTACAATACACGAATCCAGCGTGTTTGAACATTTTTCTTTCTTGTAATAATTGCATTATTGATAACCCTCTTTTCTATAGAAATGTGAAGCCTTTACAGTCTTCTTTGCCTTGCGGTCTTCAATCATTCTAGCACCTAAAAATCCAACTACACCGAACATACCACCAAGTGATAAGAACATCAGTATGTCGTACATACACATAGTTTTTCTATCAAGAAACTCCTATTTGAAATTAAATTAGATATAAAGTCAGGGCGATGGGTATGCACTATATGGTCCTGATGGTAGATCGTCTTCATAGGCTTTCTGTTCTGCCTTCAAATCCCTCTGTCCTTTTGGTATCGTCTTTTTCTTAGATTTTTTCTTATTTAGATCAACTGCATGACCTATCAGTGGAGGAAGTGTTGGAGTTAGTCCCCCAACTGTACCCCATAGAGCCTTATCTGTTCGATCTGCAATCATTGGATCAAACCCAATCCTTGCACGTAAACTCATTCCACCCACCCTTGATGGTTTTTTGCCAGACTGCCGTAACCACGAGGAAGGTGGATCTCCACCCCACATTTCGTCAGGGTGTGAACCACGAGGACCGTATTTATCATATAGACCTCCTGGCTCATCATCAGCCCCAGCCCACACAGTACGCGATTTTTTCAGGTGTGTTGTTGGTGGAATTGTCTCTGCTCTCTGTACCCCAGGTGGAGGTGGTTGTTGAACCCATGTACCCGTCAACCTCACGTTGTGCTTTAAGTGCGGAGGTAAGTTAATCCTACCAGATGGAATCCTTTTACTAGGACGTTTTGGCTTTATCTTACCAAACTTCTTTCCAGATTTATAGCGACCACCCATAACAGCCTGGAAAGAACCAAGCCCTGTCGGTTCATATCGTTCATAAATAGGGGTTCCGCCAACGGACATATTTCTTGTAACACTTCCTGTTGGCTGATTCTTCTTTGCCATTGGGTTAAATCTAGGTTTACGTTTAGCCTGTACTTTTTTATGCATAGCTACAAATTTTTTCTGATTGCGATCACGTTCAATCGTGGCTTTACTCTTTACTTTTGGTTTAGGATGCGATCTTACTTTTCTTGCTTTACTCTTTGATTTTAATCCCTTTTTGACTGCTGCTTTAATAATCTTCTTGATAACCACATCTTACACAGATCACAGTCCTATTTGAAATTAAATTAGATATAAACTCTAATCGAATGGATTGTATTCAGCTTGTTCTGGATTGATTTTTGGTATACAGCCACACATAAAGCATTTTTCTCCAGGATCGCATAAATGACCGTCACCCATCATATGACATCCACAAGTACAACCTTTCTTACAGTATGGATTTCTCTCATCTGCTTCTGAATGACCACCGAATGATATGTTCTCTTCACCCATCTTCTTCACCTTTCTTTGGCTTTCGCCCTAATAGTTTCATAATCCACTCACACATGTTTACACCCACACGATGATTTCTTTTTCGCCTTTTTTTTCTTATATGCTTCTGCGTCTGGACCAAAGCCAAACATTAGCATATTCATATCCTCAAGTAAACCTAAACCTTTTTCGTGTGTCATTTTTAACATTTTTTTATGTTTAGTGGTCATTGACCTAAACCATGCCAAAATCCCTGTATAGATTTCTCTTGTGGAGAAAGATAGTTTTTAGCATGTTTTTTCTCTGAATGACCTTTTGCTACCCATTTGTCACAAACTTCACACCATTCTGTACTATGTGCCATAAAATATCATAACCATGCTTGTATTTGAAATTAAATTACGTCCTACGAACAAGACCATGAAAGCCTTCAACCAGACCCTTAAACCCATCTGATGCAACTTTCAATTTTTCAGGCATTTCACCTAATGCCTCTGTAGTTATTTTCATTAAATCACCTAGATCAGCCATACTTTATCATTAACATCCTATTATTTGAAATTAAATTGGATTGTATATTAAATATTAGTAGCCAAGAGATACCAACTTTTTCGCCTTTTGGTAAGCATTTTTCCCCTTGAATTGATGAATTGTTTTTCCTGTGATTTTGTGAACCACAGCATACCCACCTTTGATTTTCAAGAGTCTTGGCATATTCATTGTCTGGATTAAGTTGTATTTGAAACTATTTTACCGTTCACAACAACATTGTTCAATGACAGACAGTAATGACAATGTGCTTTATTGTTCTTATGCTGCTGGCATATACAACACGCACAAGTCTTTTTTGATGGTAATGTTGGTTGTAACCCATGCATCATTTTAGTCAGGCATCCAGTTTTCGACTTTGAACATTTCTCCACCATAATCCATCTGCTTCTTGGCTTGTTTCTTCACGAAACCTGTCCCATTGCATTCTGGACAAATCATCTCTCCATGATAGCCACTGCCACCACAGTGAGTGCACTTTTGTTTGCCTTTCCAACTTCTTCCCTCATTTGCCTTTGATCTTTTAATTTTTTTCATTTTAATCACTCTCATGTGGTGTTCCATCTGCTCCCCATGGATTACCATCTTTATGCTTGTTACCGAAATGCATCTTTAGTTGTTTATTTGTACGAAAAGGCTGACGACATTCTGAGCAAAAATGGTGTTCAACGAATCTTGTCAAGGTAGTAAATTTACCTCTATCGCACATTTTTTATGATAAACTCCATATCTGCTATGTGCTTTCTTTGATTTTGATAACACTTCTTGTCCTAGAGCAAACCCCTTACCACACCTACTACACAACATATTCTTGATCTTAGTAAAAGTTGGTGAAGAAACAATATACAGATGCTTTGCTTGTGCTATTCTCATTTATCCCACTCAAAGCAATTAGGACATATCGTAAAATGACTTAGTAACCATGAATCATGGTTACAGTCTTTACACTTTAACTTTAATTCCGCCATCTTTGTCACCTTTGTTTATCCATTTATAACCAAAGTAAATCATTACACCTATCACTGCTACTGCTACAATGTTTCCTAACATCCATAATGGATCATCACTAGTACCACCAAAAGCCATCATAATCCCCATTACCTTACAAGACCTCCTATATCAGCTTCTCTTGGTGCAGTTCCTGACATCACTCTCTGTATTGCTGGACCTGCCGCAGTACTTTTTCTTTTACCAACTGGTTGTGGCACTACTGGTCCTCTACCTCTAGTCACATCCATAAAAATCTGGTCATACTTTTGTTGTTTTTCTACTTTCTTTCTTCGTTCCATTGCTTGAAGATATTCTTTATGATCATCCATTGACATAACATATTCTGTGTTATCACTTGGATCTGTCCAATACATATAATCAGAACTTAACGGAGGTTTTTCCATTATTGATTCAAATGATTCTCCAGCCTCTAATCTTTTTTCGGCTGCAGGGATGTCAACGTAATATGGTACTTCGTATGGCTCTGCTGGTGCAAACTGTGGTATGTCTTGTTCTAGCATTTCTGGTTGCTCAGGGAGTATACGTTCTTTTGTATCAAATTCATACGGTACAATACTTAATTGATCTGGTATACCGTCATTGTTAACATCTGTCATCTCTATTCTATCTCTTGTGTTATACCAATATGGTATTTTTTGACCTGCGTCTGTATACCTATACTTCAACCAAGAATCCCAATTTGAAATTAAATTACCACCTCCCTCAGCCTCCCATGCTTCTCTGTTTGCATCACTTGAAAATGCTGTTATAGAATAACCTGCAACATTTGCCCATGGAGTGGCTGCACGTGCTACAATATTGTCTTTACTTTCATCGTATTTGGTAAAGTCTTCTCCATAGGTAGGGTTTTCGATTGTCTTATACCTTATTTCATCACCATCAGCACCTACATAAGGATCATCTGCACCCCCTGTAATCCACGGATGTGTATCACTAGACATACCCATATCCATATTAGTAACAGGAACCTGAATCGTTTTTCTCGTATCCTTCTCTGTCGTGAACTGTACTACTGCGTTTTCTTTCTTCGCTTGTAACATCACTGCTTGGTCTGTTTGTGTTGCTGTTAATGATGCAGGATCATTTTGTAATTTAGAAATAAGTGCTTGGTCTGCTTGTGTTATGATTACACGTTCTCCTGTCTGTGCATGGAACAACTGTGCATCACCTGTGTGTGTTGATTTTACTTCATAACCTGACTGTATTGCCATGTCTGGTTTATGCCAATTTGTTATGATTCCTCTATACAACGATAGTAAGTTTCTTGCTCTGTCTATAGTTGCGCCAGCTTGACCATGTTTATCGGCAAAGGCAACAATTTTTGAATACTTGTCAAACTGTTTTTGATATGCTTTAGGAACAGGAACTCCTGCATGTCTTTGTTTTGGGATAAATGCTTTTGGATATTTCTGTGCATATTGTGCATATTGTGCATACCACTGTCCTGTTGGGTCAACATCTGAAGCAGACAACATTCCATATCCCGTACCCTCTGTTTGATTATACCATCCTGCTGCAGTAGCTTGTGCCTTTAAAGACGCAAGATCGGTTTTCTTTTCGGTCATGTTCAATATATTGTTGAGTCCTTGTGCAGCCTTATCTTGCATATCTCCAGCCCCATTAACCATGTAACCATCTCCTACACCCAACCCAGATATTTTTGGTGAGCCTGTTTCAGCAGAAGCCGATGGCATGAATGAAAATGGTGTTGATGTAAAGAAAGTAGAAGCAGCCTTTGCTATATTGAAACCACCCTCACCTACATTTGATATATTCACAATATGTTTTCTGCCTTGATATGAAGCCTCATTTGCCTGATTTACTGCTTTAGTGAAATTTGCTAAATTAGTTGTTGTTTTAGTACTTGTACCAGAACTTAATGCCTTTGACCAAGCTCCTGGGTTTGCTTGTTTTGAGGCTGCAATTGCTGCACCTAATGCACCAGTTTGACTAGTTGACCATGATGATGTTGAACTGCTTTTTGGACTGCTTTTCGATTTTCCTGGTCCTCGTCCACCTGGTCCTCGGCTTCCTCCACTCCCTTTACCACCTTTAGAACCTCCTTTTGATCCGCCTTTAGAACCTCCTTTTGATCCGCCTTTAGAACCTCCTTTTGATCCGCCTTTAGAACCTCCTGATTTACCTCGGCTTCCGCCTTTACCAGCACCGCCTTTTTTACCTCCACGACCTCGTCTGCCCATGTAAAGTGTTGTAACTCGTTATATTTGAAATTAAATTATGGATCTCTCCACGGTATTCCTCTATCTTCCATTCCTCGTTTACAAGCCTGTGAGTAACAAACCACTGACTCTACCTCTGGCTCTGGTAATATTTCTTCAACCACTTCCTCTATATCCCCTATTATTTTATTCATCCATGGTGGCAATCCAAATGGTATATCACTCCAAATCTTGAATGTTTTCTTTGGAATCCAGGTTTCGTATGGGTCTTTACATTCTCTCATTACGTGTTGTAATGCTTTCTCAACAATGGCTATATCTGGTGAAACCATAACCTGCTCGCAATAACGATCTACGTAAATATCATACCATTCGTATCGTTCGTTTGATAACATATTAAATGACTCTTGGACACTTGATGGATCTTTAGCACCAGGTGGCTTAAGATAATGCACAGTGTGTGGTGAAACAGTAATCACTGTCGCTTTTTTGTAAATCTCACCATCAGCAGGTGCAACTGTAATTACTTTCCAATTTGGAATTTGTTCATAATACTTCCAATATTCCTTGTATGGTGATTTCTGCCTTACCATATCATAACCCATATCAACCAACTCACCACTCATCGTTGGATCTGCTGTGTCTAAATGCAAGAGATCCCTAACCTTTAAACAATTACCTGGATATGTGAAATCTGGGTCTTCATAGCTCAACTTGTGCAGGACTTTACACGTTCCAGATATGTCTATGACAATGAACTGACTATTCCTTTGTGACATTCTCAAGTCAAATTTTAAATCAGATTCTTCGCCTTGTAGTATTTCAAGTGTATCTCTTAACTCCATTAATTCCCTCTTTTTCTCCCAATAGGTATCCTCATCCTCTGACGCTTTTAATTTTATATCTTCGTATGCTTGTTCAAGTCTTTCTAACTCTATCACTGCTTCATCATATGCATCTCTGAGAGTCTTTGCTTCATCTAACCCCTCAGATGATGTGGCTTCTGCAAATGCCTTTTTGTAATCATCTTGAGCCTTTTTGACTACATGTTTATACGAATTAAATTCGTTTAAGGTTGGTTTAATGTCATTATCTGATTGTTGCATGGTTAAATCATATTCACTCATTTTCTCAACTAATTCAACGATCTCCTCTTCTGTTTCCTCAATTAGTAAAGCCGTACTTTTCAGTGAATCATTCAACTCCAATTGCAGATTCTCTACTGTACGCTCGACCTCGCTTGCTGACACACCATTCTTCGTAGCATTTTCAGCCATTCTCTTTTCACATGCCTGTGAATAACAAACAGGCTCATCCTCTGATCGTGCGTCAGCCTCAATCACTACAATTGCGATTAACATACCAACTGCAATTGTAACAAAGAAAAAGAGATAGAAATGCCTCTCAATCACCATTAATTTACCGTTAACTCGTTTAAGGAGTATTATCATCACCGCTTGTGAGGCTACATTTTAGTTTATTATCCCACTCGACACAAACAAAGCCAAAATTCACACAGTCAGCAAACTGCTGTAAATCATTAGCTAAAACCTTACATTGTTGCTTAGCCTGATTTTCATAATAATAACTCATAGGATGGTTTGGTTCAGGTATAGGTTGCATCACTGGTGGCACATTCCAATGATTTACATCTGTACCACTACTGGCTTTATCATACTCATGTGGTGTATGCATCATTACCATGCCTACAACTAAAACCGCTACTAAAATAACTACCGAAGTAATGATCCCTGCTCTTTCATATGGATGTTTTATGGTAATTCACGCTCCTCCGTCATCCCACTTGTCGGTGGTGCGTATTTAACATCTCCCTCTTCACCTATACCAAGCATATGACAGAATGGGTTTGCGCATTCTGCTGCAGTTTCATCATTCAGAATTATTGCTACAGTAAAGAATATCAGAATCGCAGCAAATGCAATCAAACCAATTGCTGCTAATGGACTAATCTTAAACGCACCTCGGAAAATATAATTTCCATGCTGATCTTTCCTCCACGTAGCCATTTTTTTCTCCTGTTCTATTCGCTTTACTTCTTTATCGTGGATTTTCTTAGCCGATCTATCGCCTTCCTTTTTTTCTCTGCGTCTCTGTATACGCTCGTACTTACCCATTAGGATCTACCCGCCTTGTATTTTGCAGCATAATACTGTTTCTTGGTACTACCACGACCATAATCTCTGTTACCGCCAAGTGAATAATTCTTCCACTTTGAACCACACTGTGGACATTCTATTGTATCAGGGTATCGTTGTTCCAATGTTCCATTTTGACATGCAAAACAAATCATTTCTTTCTCACCTTTTTCTTACCTTGTATCTTACTATAATTTTTTTGGTATCGCAATAATCTTGCTCTATGCTTCTCGTAATAATTCTTATGGTATTCCTTGTAGGTAGTTAGATTGTTTTGATAGTAATCTTGCTGTTTTTCAATTAAATGTGTTTTATTTTTATTATAGTAGACTTTACAGTACTTTCTGTGCTTCTTACCACGGGCTTTATCTGAATAATATTTCTTATTGTATTCTTTTTTGCGATCTTTAATTTCATCACGCTGATAATATTTTTTATGATACTCTCTCTCTTTTTCACGGATCTCTTTATTCTTTCTACGTTCTCGCTGGTAATCTCGTCTTTTTATCTTCCTTTCGTCTGCCGACAATATCATTATCTGCCCTCATCATAATCCTTTTTCAACTTGAATATTTTATCAAATGTTTTGCCTAATCCTTGCTCTTTGCAAGATTTTTCTAGATCGGACCATTGCTCATCTGTTATATCCTTCATACTCTCACGTATTTCCCGATCAAGTGTGGTTAATGCTGGATCGCCTTGAATGTCACTAGAATCCTCTGACATAGTATGATGGGTTCCTTTAAGCATTGATCCAATAATCATTTTTTGGTTGTGGTTTATACCATCAGCAATTTCATGCCAATCTTCCGCAGTTATACTTGGACAATGCTTCTTTCGTAAATAATCCAATATCGCCTGACGTGCTTCCCGTGGTACTTTTTTTGCATTTTCAGATGTTATCATAACAGTCATTATCTGTATGAAACGTTCTCTGTCTGTAAATCCCATGATTTCCTTTAAATCTACTATTATATTAAATTAAATAAAAAAGAAAAGAGGTGTTACTCAGAACATTTGTTGCTGAGTAGCTTGTTGTGCTTGTGCCTGTGGGGCATCAGTGGATTTGGTTTCATATTTTGGATCTGAAACTTTCAGAGCCATTCGATACTTACCGCACTTGTGGCATGATCGTATGAATGCTACATATTTTGTGCCTTCCAAGGTTGTCTTGAACATTCCCTTGTAGTCTGTATCGTCTTTTTCCCACTTGCAAAAGCATTGGATTTTTGGTTTTTCTGTGTTATCACTCATGTGTTATCACGTAGCAGTTATAGTTGCTACTGGTATATAAATTAATAACTATTTAGGAAAATATGATGAAATGAACTCAACTACAGGAACAGTTACAGCATTTCCCATCTGCTTGTAGCGTTGAGTGTCACTTACGCCTTTGCTGAAATCATCAGGAAAACCCTGAAGTCTTTCACATTCTTTTGGTGTTAATCTCCTTATTCTCATATCATCAAACATGACACCATTCTGTTCATTGGATGTAATAGTAAAGGCTTCCTCTCCATCGTCTTTAATACGTCTACCATTCTGCATTTTCTTTTTTCTTCCAGGTGTAAGTACTGGCTTGACACTAGGGTCAACAATGTGTGGATTAGCATATCCGTGCGTACAAGCTGACACTGTTGGATATATTCCATCAGCAGAGTATGCGGACCCACATTGAGAATAACCACCAATCTTTTTCATCTTTCGTTCTGGTACTATTATCGGTACATGACCACCACCTTTTCCCATTGCTTCAGTTAAGGCTGGAGATTTGTCTTTCATCACTGCTGCATGCTCTTGTGTTGATCCTACAGCATATAATCCAGTCTTTGCACCTTGACCACCTCCTTGTGCAGTTATCGTTGTTGATGTACCCTCTGTACTGTAAACTCTCATTCCCTGTGAACCACCAATCAATCGTTTTCTTTCCACAACACCTTGATCATTAGAGTTTCCTGTAAGACACCACGATTTGTCACGTTTCTGTACTCTGTTTATTGTGTTTGAGTTTAAGTTTGACATTTGTACAAGTTCACTGTCACCAAATGATGCAATATCTGTCTGCTTTGAACTAACTGATTTTTGTTCTGATTTACGCTTTGTTGCATGCTTCAATATCGACTGTGTTGCTTGTTCCGATAGGAAATACTTCTGATCCACGTCCGTTTCTAAGATGTCCGATAAAATAGACTCGTTCCCTGTTTTGAGGAACGAAAAATTTAGAGTTAATGAGAATCCATTGCGTGTCATACCCAATTTCATCCAATGTATTAAGGATCGTTCTGAATGTCCATCCTTTGTCATGTGAGAGGATATTCCTAACGTTTTCAAGGAACAAAAGTTGTGGTTTCTTTTCCCGTGCAATCCGAGCGATTTCAAAAAAGAGTGTACCTCTGGCTTCTTTGAATCCGAGAAGCTTCCCTGCGACACTGAACGCTTGGCAGGGAAAACCTGCTGCAAGTATGTCAAAATCTGGTAGCTCTCTTGGTTTGATGTCTCTTGCGTCTTTGTATTCTGGCTCATGTCCGAAGTTTTTTGCATATGTTTTTCTTGCGTATTCGTCAATTTCGCAGGCTCCGACACATTCATGTCCGTTTCGTTCAAGTCCAAGTCTGAACCCCCCAACACCACAAAACAGATCGAAGAATTTCATGTACAATCATAGACTCATCTGAACTGTCATAGTCTGTTCCTTAGCTAAATCAAAAACATATTGACCTAATTCTGGATTAACACAATTATTAAGAATTTGATCTTTTCGATGTTTCATCTTATAATTTGTCAAGTCAAATCCACAATGGATGAGTTTTGATGCCTTAATATCCAGTATGGGTTTAAAACTCTTTTTTGGGATTATGAAATTAGACCAGAACCAATGTCTGGATACTGTTTGCGGTTGAATGAGAGGATCATAGAACGCCTGAACATTTTCAACTGCATATTTCCCTTTATAATAATGCTGTAAAAATATTATCTCTTGATAAAGAGTTAGGTCTGGATAGATGGGTTTGCTTGATCTTGCTTTGCCCTCCTCAACACTACAGGCTATATTTTTCCTCATTTTGGAATGACTTTGACATGGAGGACTAGACCATATGAAATCAAATTCTTTGTAATGCTCGATTAGATAATCATGTGCATTAGAGATTATCACTGTATCATTTGGAAAATAATCCTTATAGACTTCAGCTATTTCTGGATTTAATTCCACGGCTGTGACATCCACATTCTCCCATAATTTTCTGTTTCCTCCAATACCTGAATAAAGATTTAACACTTTCATATACATATAATCATCTCACTATCTGGTTTTAATCTTAACGGTATCAATGGTATCATTAGTATCACCGAGTTTATTATATACAACTATACTTGGATTTTTTGACTTGACAGTAAATTGTTTTGACCCAATATCTTTTCGTCTGACATTCTTTTTCATCTTCCAATAGAATCTGTTCAGAACCATCCAACCCTGACCTTGTTTTTTTGGTTTTCTTTTTACATTAATTACAAGAACCAATGTGTTTAACGCCTTGTCTGCCAACCATTTGTTTATTGATTCGTCATCTGCCCAACCATTTGTTTTGATCTGAATGTATACTGTTTTTCCCTCATACCAACAAATACCATCAAATAAATTCCAGAGGTCTAATGCTATGTAGTTTCCGTTCTTGGTGTAATGAAAATCATGTCGTCTTACATGCCTCTTCAGCCATATCTGATCAAAACCATTTGATAGCATCCACTTTATGGCAATCTTATTCGAATAACGCATCCGTTCCCTAACGTGCATGTTTAAACTTCTCTTCCTGCTCAGCGTCAATTGTACCTAACAACTGTTCATGTTTATCCCATAGTCCATAACAAATTTTATCAATAAACTCTACAAGCAAATTTATGTGAATTAATTCTTTTGTTAGTTTTGTAATACCAGTAAAAACAAATACAAATGAATCTATAAACTCATTTTTCCTACCGAGTGTCTCTTCATCACAAACTAACAAGCTAAACTTACAATAACATGTTATAGACTCTCTTAATGTTGATTCATATCTATTTTTATCTATAAACTCTCTCAAGTCTTTCAATATCATAATCAACAATTCATAAGACGATTTATGATACCAATACGGTATATCATTGAATGGTTTGTCACCCAAACTAATATGTAATTTATCACAAAAATTACACCTATTCATGTATTTTTCAACCTACTTTGTTTTGAAATCACCTTTGCAACATATGGTACAGTGTATTCATCTGCGTGTAGTTTTACTGCACAAACACGACATAGTTTCCATTTCGTCCAGCATTTTGATCTTTTGTATGAACCACGATGAACTGCACTACATTCATTGCATCTAACCATCATCAACAACCTCCTTTTCATGGGAAAGAATTTTGTGAAGTGTTAAAACAATAAATGAATCCAAGCCATAAAACTTCTTAGTACACTCTGTACACGCAGATGTAATCAAACCGTATCCATGATCAGGCGTGTATTTACACCAACCATATTTTTTACTGAATACAGTATTAATCTCACTCATCCTCTTTGGTATTGTAGAACGAGTTTCAATCATACGCGCATATACCTCCCTTCCTTATTCATGTAGATTTTATTCTCTCGTGAGTGTTTCTTTTCTACTTCACGTCTTGCTGATTCCTCATCGAAATGTGGTG
>NYZO01000115.1 GCA_002687185.1 archaeon
ATTTTATTATCATCAAAATCTTTATATATCAGATTTGAATAACGTTACTCTAAAATGGATAATACCTATATAATCATTAACTACTTAGGAAAAAATCTAACAAAATTCTATACTATGCACGCCTTGAGTCAAATTTTAAAGATACCGTACGCAAGTTTTTATAGAACTATTCAACAGATGAAAGATCTCCTTGTTATACAACCTGTAGGGAAAGCAAAAACAATCCGGCTTGACCTCCAAAATCCCGTAATAAAAGCGTATCTTATCATAGGATCTTACGAAAAAAAAAAGGAATTCATAAGAAAACACCCCGTCATAAAGAAAATAATGGAGGATACAACAACTGACGTAGTAGGAGTCTTTGGTAGTTATGCAAAAGCTACACAAACAACCAAGAGCGATATTGACATTGTAATCATTAACCAAACAGGAACAAAAACAATCTCGTTTTCAAAACACGAATTACTCTACAACATAAAAATCAACCCAATATACATAACCTACAAAGAATTCAAAGATATGCTCAAAAACAAAGATGAAAACATAGCTAAACAAATACTATCAAACCATATTATTCTCCAGAACTCAGAAGAATTTTGGGGATGTGTTTTGGATGTATTTCGATAAGAAATTATACAAGAATCTATTCAAAACTTATCTTCGTCAACATAGGATCAAACAATCTAATACAACTTTTAAGATAAAACTCTTCATCCAAAAAGCAGAAAACAGTCTATTAATCGCTCAACATCACAAAGACATACAACCTAACGAAGATCAACCAAAAAGAATTTATTGGTATTATTGGTCCATTACAATTTCCTACTACGCTATGCTCTATGCAGCAAAGGCTGCAATTCTCTCAAAAGGGTATGAGGTCAATGATCATGATGCAGTACAAATTGCTATAGGACACTTGCTCATTCCAAGTAAATTAGAAAAAGAAGATTTAGCACTACTTAATCAAGCACATAAAATTGTCGAAGACGAGTACGTCCAATACTTCGAGGATGCTAAAAAAGAGAGTCATATTGCACGGTACACAGCCATAAAAACGTACACCCAAAGAAGATTAAAAGAAATATTTACTAACGCAACTGAGTTTATCGCAAAGATTAGTTTGTTTTTAGAGGACACATAATTTTCTACAACCCACCGACCTTATTCAAGATATCCGATTTCGTAATCACCCCTAAATAAGACTGTTTATCAAACACGACTACCATTGGAAAATAAGACAATAAAGACATAATCACATTCAGTGGCGTTTGTTTAGGGATCAGTGGCGGACTCATTTCAATAATTGTCGAGACAGGTTTACCACGAAGCATATGTACATCACTTGTTTCACTTAACCGCTCTAAAATTGTAGATTCAGTAATTAATCCTATTACACATTTTTCTTGCAGTACCGGCACTTGTGATATTTGATATTCTTTCATTGTACTAATCACTTGCTTAATACTATCTTTTGCATCTACAGATATGACCTTAGGGTTATAGAGATCGTTTGCAAGGATCTTAACTTGTGCGTTAGGTTTTTGTAGCACTTGAATAATTTGTTTTACGCTCGAATACGAAGGGTCCACTCGCCCAGATTCAATTTTAGCGATTACTGATTGAGATACGTTACTTTCTTTTGCAAGTTGTGCTTGCGTTAGACCTTGACGCATGCGCAGTTTTTTAAGATGCTTTGGTTCAAATAAAAACATATCTTAACAGTATTATCTACACATATAAAGATTATGAAGATAAGAATAATTTAAGTCTGATAAGAATATTTTTTGCATAAGACTTTTAAACGAATCAACGTCAATCCGATTATAATAATTAAATGGAGGAAAAGAAAAAATGAGAAAAGGAAATTTTTTATTTACATCAGAAAGTGTCACGGCAGCTCACCCAGATAAAACGGCAGACAACGTCTCAGATGCTATCTATGACGAAATGTTAAAACAAGATCCAGAGTCACATGCAGGGATTGAATGTTTTTGTACTACTGGATTACTAATCGTAGGTGGTGAAGCGAAAACAAAAGCAAACGTGAACATTGAAAAAGTTGCTCGAGAAGCGCTTAAGAAAATAGGTTACAATAGCCCAGACACAGGTTATAATGCAGACGATGTAGCGGTTATGGTAACACTACATGAACAGTCCCCTGATATTGCTCAAGGAGTTGACGAGGGTACAGGCGAATTCACTGAACAAGGTGCAGGTGATCAAGGACTTATGTTTGGTTTTGCAACTAACGAAACAAAAACATTTATGCCACTACCAATCCATTTAGCGCATCGTTTAACCGAAAAATTAACAGAGGTACGCGAGAATGGCGAATTACCGTATCTGCGACCCGACGGTAAATCACAAGTAACTATCCAATACGAAGACGGCAAACCTAAGAAAGTGGAGACAGTCGTCATTGCAGCACACCACGCAGACGGTGTTTCTATGGATAAGCTACGTGAAGATATTAAAGAAAAAGTAATCAAACCGGTTTGTGGCGAATGGATGGGTGATGATACCAAGTTTTTCATTAATGCTACCGGCAAATTTGTATTAGGCGGCCCGCCTGCTGACGCTGGTTTAACAGGTCGAAAGATCATCGTTGATACGTACGGAGGATATGCTCCTCACGGTGGTGGTGCGTTTTCCGGTAAATGTATCACAAAAGTAGACCGAAGTGGCGCTTACTACGCACGCTACGTTGCTAAAAACGTGGTTGCTGCAGGACTTGCAGATCAGTGTGAAGTGCAAGTTGCGTACGCAATCGGTGTTGCCGACCCTGTTAGTGTTAGTATTAACACGTTCGAAACTGGAAAAATACCTGATGAAAAGATTGCAGCGTTAGTTACAGAAACGTTTGATTTCAAGCCTAAGTCAATCATTGAGCAGTTAGATTTGAAACGCCCAATTTATCAAAAGACTGCGGCATACGGGCACTTCGGACGAGACGACCCCGATTTCACTTGGGAGCATACTGATAAAGCGGACGCGCTCAAACAAGCTGCTGGTCTTGCATAATCTTTTTTAACTCTTTTTTTTTTAATTTTTTCAGAATGATCTTTACTAGACAAAATCACATCGCTGAAGAAAGGCTAACGATTCTCCCAGTGTCAAGAAATAGTGAGTTAATGTTTTCTCTTAATATGTACTCTACCCCAGCGTATAATGATATGTATGATGATCAAAAGAAAGATAAATTATCGGTTACTGTAGACATTGGAATATCATCAAAAGTGTTGAAGAAAAAAACTCCAAAAGAGATTTTAAAACGAATAATTAGTGGCACAATATCAAGATTCTACACCACATTTCGCGATCTTAACGGATACGCTATATCCAACAGCAGCCAAAATGGACCGAGTTTACTCATGAGCGCTCAAAACCCAGATTTAAAAGCGAGAACAAAATCCCTCACACCTCACAGCTTAGACTTTTTCGAATTTGTCGCACGCCCATCAAACCAAAAATCCTATGCTAACCCGGACCAACCATACGTTTTATGCGATCTCGTTGTTGATGGTCTTAAGACCTTAGATAAAAGATTTAAAGCACCTTTTAGCAAAGGATTCACTATGTATTTTTCTTTTATTAGTGCTTTCACCCCTTTCGACGCAAAAACAGGACGCTATTGTGACCCATCGATCAACTTAGACGAGCTTTGTTACCAATACTTTAGCACAGATAATCAAATTAACGATACAGATTTTCTAAGTCTAGTCGCCTATAGAACTAACCCTTCACAACAATCTTTTCTTTAATCAAATTGTCATTGATCGCAATTTTGCAATACGTTCTTCTAGCGGCGGATGTGTGTTTAATAGGTTTAAGAACCCACGCGCTCGAAAGGGATTTTTGATGAATAAGTGTGCCGACCGATTATTACCAAGATGCATTTCTGTATGATTATGTTGAAGTTTCCCGAGTGCTAACGCTAGCGGTTCAGCAGTCTTGAGTGTTCTTGCAGCTGTTGCGTCCGCTATATATTCTCGCGCCCTTGAAATTGTTGCTTGAATAATGAACGCTAAAAATGGTGCTAGTAGTGAAAGCACTAATAATTCCATACCATTGCCCCCGTCTTCGTCCCCTCCGCCAAATATCGCTGCGAACCTTGCAAAGAACGCTAAATAAGAAATAGCTGTTGCGATCATTGCTACAATGGACGAGATTAATATATCATTATTTTTTATATGAGCAAATTCATGTGCAGCAACACCTTTAACTTCATCTAACGTCATCAATTCAAGTAACCCTCTAGTGAAGGCTATTGCACAGTGTCTTTTGCTTCTACCGGTTGCAAATGCGTTAGGATTATTGTCTGGTATAGTATAATATTTTGGTTTAATGTTATATCTTTGTGATAATTCTTGGAGCATTTCATATACTTTCGGATAATCCACTCGTTTTAGCGGTTGTGCTTTGTATATCTTCAAAACCATTTTATCAGAGAACCAGTACGAAACAAAATTTATTCCTACACTTATGATTAAACCGATAGTAAGGCCTGTTGTTCCGCCGAATAGATAACCGAATCCTAAGAAGATTCCACTGATTGTAGCTAATAGCACTGCTGTTTTGATGTGATTGATAAACATTTTAGATATTTTATTATTAGTTTATTTAAACGTTACGGACACTTAAGAATGAACCGTTCGTCGTCTTTGAACTCTTGACAATAGGCTTCGAATTCATCTATATACTCTGACTGAACAGTAAGACAACCAAAATCCATTATGGGCAGTCGGATCGGTTCTATTTTATCCCTTTCTTCTTTTTTAAGTGCCATATAGTCAGGTCGACTAAATACCATAGATGTAGCACGCATAAACCATGACCGATCATTTTCAAATATAACCTCAAGCCTCTGATCGACCTCATATGGATATTCTAATTGATCTACTGCTGTGTGTTGTCTATCTTTGGTTATATCTTCGAGGATTACTGTTGTAGGAGGATGAGTTAACCGAGCAAACGCAAAGGGTAGATCCGCTTGCCCTTTAGAGACGTGATGAACAATAGCCATCTTCGCAAGTATGGTTTCAAAACTCTCATATAAATATGTGTCCATAGAAAGAAATACTCCATCTTTTGTAGGACCGATTGGCGCTCTACTTGCAAATACAATATCTAAGAAAGCATATTCTTCATAAAGTTGTATCATATACTCCGTATCAGATTCAATTAGCCTATGCCTTCTATCATACACTTCAGCAAACGATTCCATCTTAACCAAAATACTGTGGTTTCTCTGCACTCTCTGCTTTAATAACAGGTTGTTTAGGTAGTGTTTTTTTCTTCATGGTATCGTTCACTTTTTTAAGCATATCAGTAATTGTGTGTTGCAAGTCCATTGCAGTTAATCTTGAAACAACCACTTCAGCAACTGTAGCTTTTGTTTTAGTATCAAAGAACACTAGCCGTACGTACGCTTCTCGTTCACTTTTTTTCTTTTGATTGACTTTAACTTCAGCTTCTAAAGCAATGTTAGTTGCAAACGTAGGTAAAACTCTTCGTTGAATATTTTCTTGCATACTTAAGACAAAAGGTTTATATCTTAAAAAGGTTTGGTACTTTTAATGGCGTATAAAATAACGGTTGGTCGCACTGCATCGGACAAGAAACGTTTTGGGAAACAAGGCTTAGTTTTTTTAGGCAAACACTTCGTTAAGATGGGTGAGGTTATGTCTTTATCAAACGAGGTTTATTTGGACGTTGCAAGACCTCACGTAGTTTTACTTAGTGGAAAAAGGGGAAGTGGCAAAAGTTATTCGTTAGGCACTATTTTTGAAGGCGTATTAACACTACCACAACCAGTTCGTGAAAATATTGCAATGCTCGTTGTTGATACCATGGGTTTATACTGGACCTCAAAATATCCGAACGTACGACAAGAAAAGTTGCTAGAAGAATGGGGCTTAAAACCAAAAAGTGCGTCAGTTGTAGTATTCGTTCCAAAGAAATATTATACAAAACAAAGAAAAGAAGGAATAGTAAGCGACAAACCGTTTAGTATTAGACCGTCAGCATTAAACGCAAGTGATTGGTGCGCAATCTTTGAATGTAAGTTAACTGATCCGTTAGGTATATTGTTAGAACGAACTTTAGCAAAACTACCAAAAAAATTTAGTATAGGCGAGTTTGTTAAACGTGTAAAAGAAGATACGAAAACTAGTGATGATATTAAGTTTGCTTTGGAGAATAGGCTACTTGCAGCGAAAGAGTGGGGAATATTTGATGAGTTTGGAACAAAAAT
>NYZO01000116.1 GCA_002687185.1 archaeon
CTCAAGTATTTTGATAAAGAGCAAATAGAAATACACCTACCAACTAAAAATGATTTTGGCGAAATGTCCCATGAAGAAATAGAGAACTGGAAATTTTCATTAGATGGCAAAATCCAAAAAAATTAAATATCTCTCCGCATCGAAGATAAAAACCTTTGAGAACTGCTCTTGGTTATACTGGTGCAAGTATCACCTTGGCTTGCCAGAAAAAACCAACGAAGGGGCCCTCAAAGGTAGCGTATCTCATTTGATTCTTGAGTTACTCTTAAAAAAGAAACACAAAAAACACTTCAATTCAATAACAAAACTCCTCGATGTAGACGCAAGCGAACCAGTTAAAAGATTAATCATAAAGCATCTAAAAATATACAACATAAACAGACCTGAGATTTATACAGAAGTATGCAATTTTATTCTTGTCGCCCTCCAATATGATTTCTTCGGCAAGGGAGGAACAAACCTAGATCCAGAATTTAAATTCGAATTCAACAACGAAGAACCGAAATACAATCTACTAGGCTTTATAGATAAAGCTACAATTTATAAAAAAGATAAAAAAATACTTATAACAGACTACAAAACAAGCAAACAAAAATTTAGCGGAGAGGACCTAAACTCGAATCTACAAGCAATGATTTATAGCTTGGTGGCTAAAAAGCTATGGCCCAAGCTCAAGCCAGCAGTAAGGTTTCTCTTTCTTAAATTCGGCAAGAAACCCGCTCAAGAATTAGAATTCTCCGAGGACGCACTCAAAGGTTTAGAATATTACTTGGAAAAATTAAACATCCAGATAAACGACTTTGACGCCTCAAACTCTGAATCTAATTTTGCAGCAAATAAACCTCGACCCAAACAGGGATTCGGCGGCTCGTTGTTGTGCGGGTTTGCCAAGCAGCCGGGTCAACTTAAGAAGGATGGCTCCCCTATGTGGCATTGCGCTTTCAAATTTCCATTTGATTATTACGTTCTTTTAGATAAAGACGGAGAAATGATAAAAAGCTACACAGAGAAAAAAGAATGCCCCAAGCCCCAAAAGGGAGAAAAGATAGAAAAACGACACTACGATGGATGTTCCGCCCACTGCTCCCCAAATAAAGATAACGATTTTGATTTTTAGACCTTGACTTGGGCCCAGAAAAAGAGCATGATTATTTCAACGGCATGACACTCCCAGTATTCAAAAGTCACTACTCACTAGGCAGAAGCATACTTACGTTATCGCACGAAGAAGATGACGACAGAATAAAACCTGCCTCCATTATAAACCTTTGCGAAAAAAACGATTTTAAAAAACTATGCCTAGTAGAAGACTCCATGTCAGGCTTTCTTGAAGCGTATATAAATTCAAAGGAGGCGGGAATTGAGTTAATGTTTGGCCTAAGGTTATCGGTTTGTCCAGATATGAACGAAAAAGACGAAGAGTCTGTCAAAAATTCGAGTAAGTACATTGTTTTTTGTTTGAATTCCGATGGGTACAAAGACTTGATAAAAATTCACGACCTCGCTTCCAAAGATGGCTTTTACTATAAGCCTAGGATTGATTTTAAAAATTTAAAAAAACTTTGGACGAACAATTTAAAATTATGCGTGCCATTTTACGATTCTTTTATACATAACAACATTTTATTGGGAGGAGTTTCTATTCCCGAGTTTGATTTTACAAAATCGACGGTTTTCTTTACGGAAGACAACGGGTTACCCTTTGATGATCTCTTATTGGGGGGAGTTTCCTCCTTTGCTGATAGCGAAGGGCACGAAGTGGTCCAAACAAAGAGTATTTTTTATGAAAATAAAGAAGACTTCAAAGCGTATCTTACATTTCGTTGCATTAATAACAGAAGCACTCTAAATAAACCACAGCTTGAGCACATGACAAGCGATGAATTTTGCCTTGAAAGCTGGAAAGAACAGAATGCCAACTAAACCAAAAAAAGTAGACAAAGATTGGGGCTTTGAAATTTGGCTTGCGAACAATAAAAAAGAAAATTACTGTGGTAAGATTCTTGGCATTTTCGAAGGCAAGTCCACCTCAATGCATTACCACGTTAACAAACATGAAACCTTCTATGTTCTAGAAGGAACCCTTGAGGTTGACATGCTTGCCGACAGAGACAAACAAGAAGAGAAACACTCAGTTACCTGCGAGGGCGGAGAATGCTTGGAGATGCAAAGAGGTCAAGCCCACAAACTAATTGCAAAAGACGGCCCCGTAATGCTAATGGAAATAAGCACATTCCACAAAGACGAAGACAGCCATAGGCTTTGGAAATAATATGATAAAATTTAAAATATCAGAACAGACCCTCAAAGTAGCGGAAGGAAAAGCAAAAGAATTGCCCCTTTTGAATAATTCTATAAGAAAAGGTAAGGGGGCAGTGGTCGCTTTTTTGGGTGAAGCAGTTGCCAAAAGAGTCCTAAAGGGAGAATTTAATAATACGTATGATTATGATGTGGTGTACGCCGACGGCACCAAGGTTGATGTTAAAACAAAAGAAAGAACTGTTCCCCCAAGAGAGAACTATAATTGCACCGTTGCAGACTTTAATACCAAGCAAAAATGTGACGAGTACGCCTTTGTAAGCGTGTTAAAAGATCACTCTTTCGCGTGGTACCTAGGCAAAATAAGCAAAAATGATTTTTATAAAGAGGCAAAATTTTATAAAAAAGGAGAACTAGACCCAGATTCCCCACCAAGCACAGATTTCTATTTTAGAGCAGACTGTTACAACATACCAATCTCAAAACTAAATTAATATGGACGAACATTTACTCAGATTTGATAAAGACAAAAACTATACATTCATAGACTGCGAAACAGAAAACCTATGTCTCCACGACTTCCATAATTTACCTTGGCAGATAGGGATGATCAAAGTCAAAGGGGGGAAGATTGTCGCCAATGAAGATTTGTGGGTTGAATGGGACAGAGAAATAAACCTAAGCGAAGGCGCGGCAAGAATTACCAAATTCGACAAGGGTAAGTACGACTCGCTCAAAAAACCCTACGACAAACTTTTTGAAAAAATGAGGTCTTGGTTGGATGACTGCGACTATATAGTTGGTCACAATGTATTGGGGTTTGACATTTATTTAATTAATAATTATTATAAAAAAATGGGCCTCGACCACAAACATATAGCCCCCAAAATGATTGACACTAACTGCCTCGCCAAAGGGGTCAAATTTGGCCTCAAATTCAATTCTGAGGAGTCTTTATTGGCTTACCAGTACAAACTACTACACACCCGAAAACGAGGCGTAAGGACGAATTTGAAGGCCTTAGCGAAAGAATATGAGATTGATTTTGATGAGTCAAGATTACATGAGGCTCTCTACGATTTAGAGGTAAATATTAAAGTATGGGACAAGTTAAAATGGATGGTAGAAATATGAGCGCAAATTTTATAAAAGACTTTAAAGAACTAGATCTCCCCCTTCATGGGGTCAGGTTGCCCGAGTTCAAAATCGAGGCCAAACTCAAAAAAGAAGTAAAAGTTGACACAAAAGCCGACAACTATACTTTCTTAAAAGCTTTAGTTAGGAATGGATTCCACAAACATAAAAAAGAAATTGATTCTGAGCTTTACGAAAAGTATAGGGAAAGGGCTCATTACGAACTCAAGACTCTTAATGATTTAGGTTTCGTAGATTACGTCTTGCTCGTGTGGGACGTGGTTAATTTTTGTAAAAACAATAATATTCCGACAGGCCTAGGACGAGGGTCCGCAGCAGGAAGTTTGGTTTTATTTTTAATCGGAGCGACGGGCATAGACCCCGTTAGATATGAATTATACTTCGAAAGATTCGTATCCAAAATTAGAGCAAAGAAAAATGTAGTGGATGGCGTTACTTACCTTGACGGCTCACTCATGTGTGACGTTGATATTGATGTGTGTTATTACAACAGACAAAAGGTTTTAGATTATTTACAAAATAAATTCAAAGACAAGACCTCAAAAATATTAACGCTCAACAGCCTCAATACGAAACTACTTATTAAAGAGTGCGGCAAAATTATTGGAGAAAAAAGCGAACAAGAGATGAATTTAGTCTCAGCTTCCATACCTAAAGACCATGGAATAGTTAAAGACATAGAAGAGGCCTATGCAGACTCTGACGATTTTCGATCTTGGTGCGATAAAAACAAGCATATATATGACACGGCTCTAAAATTGAGAGGACTCACAAAAAACAAGGGGGTTCACCCATCCGCGATTGCCCTCTCGTATGAATCACTTAATGATAATTGCCCCAGCGAATTAGACTCTTCAAAGAATAGTGTGGCATCCTTTGACATGAATTGGGTTTCATTATCAAATGTAAAATTAGATATTCTCGGACTAAGGAGTGTTTCCGTTGTAGACGATGCCTGCAAAAGTATTGGAATAAAACTTACGGACATTGATCTAAACGACGAATTTATTTATCAACAACTACAAAACCTAACAACTCCACATGGCTTGTTTCAAATCGAAGCGGATACCAACTTTAGGGTATGCCGAAAAGTTAAACCGCGCAACCTAGAAGAACTTAGTGCTGTGTTGGCACTAGCAAGACCCGGCGCGTTAGCCTTCGTAGAACAATATGCAAACTATACTAATAACGATACCTATGATGTAATTCACCCATTTTTTGATGATATTCTATCGTCCACCGGTGGAGTAGCGTTATATCAAGAACAATTAATGAAAATGGCCCACAAGATAGGGTTCTCTCTTGACGAGGCAGAAATCTTAAGACGCATCGTTGGTAAGAAAAAAGTAACAGAGGTCCGAAAATGGAAAAAGAAAATTAGAGAGAAAATAAAACAAAGCGGACTCGACAAAGAGATAGGAGACGTCCTCTGGAAAGTCTTAGACGACTCAGCAAACTATTCCTTTAACAAATCTCACTCTCTTGCATACGCAGCGTTGTCAGCAGCCACAATCTATCTTAAATTCAAATACCCGAAAGAATTTTATTTGTCTTTGTTGAAAATGACTAGGTTCGAGCCAGAGCCGATTTCAGAAATATCAAAAATCCAAAAAGAACTAAGGCATTTTGACATGGAACTATTGCCTCCTCATTTAATTAAATCTTCTTTAGATTTTTCAATTGAAAAAAACAACATTCGCTTTGGCTTACTATCCATCAAGGGGATATCAGAAAAATCCATAGACAAATTAAATAATTTTAAAAATATTTTTTCGAATAAGTTTGAAATATTTGAATGCGCCAGCGAAGCAGGGTTGAATATAGGAATCCTATGTGCGTTGATACAAGCCGGCGCACTAGAAGGATTTAAACAATCTAGAACCAAGGTAGTTTACGAGGCTCAGCTATGGAATACTCTCACAAAAAGAGAAAAGGTGATGTGTTTAAAGGTGGGAAAAAAACACGACTTCGATTTAGTATTAATAGTTAAGAAGCTTTGTGGCTCCAAGAATGAGAAAGGAAAGCTTTTTATAAAAGAAACGAGAATGGGGACAATCAAAAAGAAGTGTCAAAAATATAAAGAAATTTACGAACAAAACAAAAAATCAGAAAGCTTCGCCAATTGGTACTACGAAAAAGTTCTATTGGGTTATACGCATGGCAAAACATTAATAGATATTTTTTCAGAAAAGAGAAACGGCCTACTCAGCGTTTCAGAAATCAACGGAAGAGGCCTTAGGAATAACGTAATCTTCGTTGCTCAAATTGAAGACAAACCTATCTCGTCCGTGGCGAGAAACGAAAAGAAGACTCGCTATTTTAAAGTAAACGTGTCTGACGAAACGGGGACAATAAATGTTTTATTATTTAATGATAAAATTAACGAATGCCGACACCTTAACAGCGGCAACCTTCCGCGAGAAAAAGAGATTGTTATTATTAAGGGGAGAAAAATGGAAGACGCCGTATTCGCCGACTTAATAAGCGTTCAAAATAATAAAGTCTACACTAAGTTGTCTGAACTCAAAAAGGGAGAACAAAAAAAAGCTTGACAGTAACCCACAATTAACCTAACATATTAGGTATGGTACATTTCTATAAACCAAATGCAAAAGTTACGGGAACGGCAAGCTCCTTCTGGTTCAATAACGAAGAGAACACCTTTTTTTCCTCCATGATTAAACAAGACTCTTGGGACTCCGGTAAGAGAACGGGCTCTTTCGTAAAAAACAAAAAGAATCCCAAAGCCACAGTAATAGTTAAGTTTAGCGCCTCTGAGGTGGCAGGAATCGTTGACTCAATCGAAAGCGACAGAGAATTTAGCACTTATCATAGTAGCCAGAATCAAATCACCAAAATTAAATTTTGTCCTTACATGAGGGGTGGTGATCAAGTAGGTTTTTCCTATCAAATCAACAAAGAAAACAAAGAAGA
>NYZO01000117.1 GCA_002687185.1 archaeon
CCAGCCTATGCGAGTATACAAATTTAAAATACACAGGAAGCAAAGAAGAGTTCGCTCTATACTCGAAATGCAAAGATATAAACCTACCTAACGTAATAAAAAAAGAAAAAATAAAAAACGGCTCTTGGGAGAATATCTATTCCCACAAAGGCATAATACATATACCATATAACATATCAACCATGTCTATATTTGAACAAAAAACTGCGGGCGTGCCACTTTTGTTCCCAAGCTTAGAATACCTACTTAAAACGCCGAACAATCTTAGTGAATTATTTTATGGAGGAATGAGCGAAGACCCCCATGGGACCACGTGTGAGGTCTGGAGGAGCAAAGATAAAGTTCGATTAGCAGATTTCTTCCAATGGAAAGAGGTACTACATTTTGATAGCGAGTCTCATCTTGCCGAACTATTAGAGACGACGGACTTCAGAAGCCTTTCAGAAAGAAGTCTAAAAGAAAATAAATTAATCAAAGAAGACGCCTATAAAAAATGGAAAAATATATTATCTAATCTTTCAAGACAAAAAATAATTTTAAAATTATCTAGCGTTGTTGGAGGAGAAACATTCGGCAGTCAACCTTTTCCCGGAGAAGGGGCCTTATTTAATAACGATAATGTGGACGGAGGAAGAGAGCAGGTAGACTTCTTAACTAAATATTTAAAAAAAATAAAGCCCAAAGTTATACTGGAGACCGGCACGCACACAGGGTTCTTTGATTTATTGGCATCAGAAAATTTGCCAGACGTAAGAATATATACTTTTGGCATATCTGATTTCTCAAAACATGCTATCGAAATTTTAAAGAAGGAAAAAAATCCTAACATAGAATTTTTTGAAGGCGACAGCACTAAAACCTTAACAGAATTCAATACAAATGATAAAATAGATTTTGCGTGGGTTGATGGAGGTCATTTCGGCGACATACCCATTACTGACCTAAGAAACTGTGCTAGACTTAACATTCCGCATATCTTTGTTGATGACTATAGGTACGTTGCAGATGTTCCGGCAGCCATAGAAAAATTTTTATCAGAAACAAATTATAAAATGATATCGCAAACAAACAAAAAAGATGACAGAGGTATAGCATACATATCTAATTGCCCCGAAGTAATAAAAGAATCAAAAAAAACCCCCATCTCAGATGTAACCTTTGGAGTATTAACATCCGGACGAACAGAAGCAGATACCCCCGGATCAGCTATACCAGTAAGAAGCTCAGACAGTGCTGAAGCATTATTAGAAACTTGGGGTAAGGATGTGCCAAACATTTACTTTGCCACAGACGTTGAGTCAGACGACAAAAGATTCATTAAGTGCTCAGACAGAAACGACTATACGTCTACTGGGGAAAAACATATTAACATATGCCTACACATGTTAAATAATACAGCTCCAACAGCGTGGTATTTCTTAGCTGACGACGACTCTTACATATATAAAGATAATTTATTAGAAATTTTAAATAAATTTAAATCCAAAGACCCCGTTGCCATAGGTAAAGTTATTGATTGTTGTGGTTGGGATCGAGACCTTTTGTACCACTCTGGAGGAGCAGGCATAGCTCTTAATAGAGCAGCGCTCGAGAAGGTGTGTGAATTTTTTTCCTTTAAAGGGGAGAAAGACGAAGACGGAAATGATTACCCCGGATGTTGCGGAATGAACCCTTACGTACACCACACAAGCGTCCAGTATTACGGAGACGTGGCAATAGGTTACGCCTATAAATATTTTAATATAAAACCAATTAATTGTGATGGCTTTTTCGGCAGACCCCCAGAGATAGCAGAGAGTGACCAGCTAAAAGAAAGCGAAAGGATAAAAAACAAGTTCCCGAATTTAAAAGACCTCAAAACAGACAGCGTTATAAGCTATCATTCCATAAGCGCAGAAAGATGCAGAGAAGAAGACTGGGGCAACTTTAAATTCATGAAGGACATATGTCAGAAGTAATACAGTTTAATAGATTTTCTGAATTACATAACGGAAAGAATATTTTCTTCTGCAAGACGGACTTCCTAGAAGAAGACTTCAAACAAATAAAAGAATTAAAGAATAATGTAATTTTAATAAGCGGCAACAGTGATTACTCCATAACAGAAGACCTAGTAAAAGCCGCACCTAAAAATATTTCAAAATGGTTTTGTCAAAATAATAATTCTTCCGATCCCAAGATGGTGACATTACCAATGGGAGTAGAAAACAGCTTTGAATCAAAGAGGCCGGGTCATGGAGTCGGGTGGGACTTTGCTGTAGAAAAAAACAAAATACTTTCCTCGATTTTTGGTAGAAAAATAACTGGGGAAATATCTAATTTGGTTTATGCTAATTTTGGAATAGGAACGAACCCAGACTGGAGAAGTAAAGTAAAAGACGCTTGCCTAAAGCTAGATTACGTAACATGCAAAGACGCAAACCTAACCTATCCAGAATTTATTTCTAATGTTCTTTCTCACGAAGCGGTAGTTTGTCCCGTTGGTAATGCCCCAAATGGACAAGCAGACACGCATAGAGCATATGAAGTTTTGTATTCAAACAGGATACCAATAATGTTTTCCCATAAACAAGAGCACCTACACAAAACACTTTATAGGTTTTTGCCTGTTGTTTTTTTAGAAAATTTAGAACAGCTATTTGACAAAGACTACATAACAGAGCAGATTAAGGTAGCAAAGAGCAAAACAAACGAAAAAATTAAATTCTCTTACTGGAAAAAGAGAATAGAAAACTTGAGCCTTTCTATCAATGAATCTTAATAAAAGTATAGCTGTGTTTGGGGAATCCAACACACCACCTATCGGTCGAGGCCCAGAAGTGGTGGCGTATAATTTATTAAAAGGATTAGATTTGCTTGGCGCAAATTATTTAAATTATTGTAGGGGGACGTTGCCAGCGAAAATAAAAGCCGAGTCCGAAGAAAGTAAAGAGCCGGGAGATTTTAATATTCTTGTAAATGGATGCCTTGATAGATTTTTTATCGACTCGCCCGACAACACGCTAATAGGTCCTTGTGTAGAACCAGTACTAGGCTCCTATGGTTATCACGAGAACTGGATAAACTTCGTTACGGCAAGTACGTGGCACAAAGAATTGTTTGTTAAAAGTTATCCAGAAAAATCAAAAGGGAAAAACATATTTGTTTGGCCCGCCGGCATAGATACAAAAAAATACAAACCACAAAATAAAGAACCCAAATACGACTGCATAATACACGCTAAGCATCGAGACCCAAACGAAACTGGTTGCATGATTGAAGATTTATTGTCAAGCTTTGGGCAAACCGTTCATCCAGACCCCATAGTTTGGATGCCTGTAGGATTTGGTGGCTATACTCCCGAGGACATGATTGAAAGATGTAACGAATGTAGGTACTCTATTATTCTAGATTGTGCGGAAACCCAAGGGATAGCAAACATGGAGATAATGTCAATGGGCTTGCCCAGTTTTGTTTTAGATGTTAATTCACACTATAATTACAGCGCGGTACACTCCCCGTTTGAAGCGACCTCCGTACCTTATTTTTCAGATGAATGTGGAATGATTTTACATGAAAAAGAATACAACCTACGCTATAAAGATAATCATTTTGGTCTCGACAAATATGTTGTTTGCGATGATGAAGCTGGGCAACAAAGAACAATTGAATGGCAGAAGGATTATATAAAAGAAAGGTTTCAAGAATTTCTAAAAAATCTAAACAACTATAATCCAAGAGATTACATACTAAGAGAGCACACCCTAGAAAAAAGCGCGCTAAATTTAATAGAAATTTTTGAACAACATGTCTGATATTTTTGATCCAAAAAGTAAGGTTCTCGCTAATGCAGACAGAGCCATCGAGTTCATTGAAACGGGGAACGCGTCTCCCGTGTTAATTGAAGTCGACCCAAGTAATGCGTGCAATCACGCATGCAGCTTTTGCTTATCATCATACATACATTTCGATAAGTACAGAGGTACCGAAACTTTTTCTAGAGCACTCATGCCGAAAGATATGTTAATGAAATTGTGTGAAGATTTCGTAGACATGGGAGTTAGAGCAGTTAACTGGACGGGCGGTGGAGAGCCCACACTAAACAGCCACCTAAAAGAAGCTATAGAATACTGTGGGAGTAACGATATCAAGATGGGGATTTTTACAAACGGAACCCTACTTGATAAGCATGACCTATTTGAAACGATGGTTGAAAATATGACATGGGTAAGAGTCTCCGTTGACTCGGGAACAAAAGAAACATATGACTCCGTCAGAGTCCCAAAGGGTGGAGCAAATTGGGATAGAATGGTTTCAAATGTAACTAAATTAATCGAAGTAAACGATTCTAAAAATAAAAAAATAGATATAGGAGTGGGCTTTGTTATATCTCCAGACACATACCACGAAATAGTTGATTTCGCAAAGTTCTTTAGAGATTTTGACCTAACTTACTGCCAGTACAAACCAGAAATAATCATTAGAGAGGACGGAGGGCAACAAAGAGACATCGAATTCTGGCAAGGGAAGGTGCAACCATTATTAGATGAAGCAAAGGAAATATTAGGAGAGAAGTTTGAAGTTAATGGATATAAATTAGAAGATTTAGCCATGGACCGAAAAGAATTTGGAAGAAATTATAAAAAATGTCTGGGGTCCCAAATATCCCCATGTGTTGGTGCGGACGGACACGTATATGTTTGCACAAATCACAGAGGCTGGAAACAATACAGTTATGGATGCCTATACGACAACAAATCATTCAAAGAAATATGGAATGATATTCAAACTAGACAAAAAGTAATGAATCAAATCGAATGCGTAGAATGCTTCGCAAATTGCACCAAGCTTTGTAAACCTCACGAAAGCAACAAGGCGATGTGGGATATATATAATTCAACCGAAGAAGAGAGAAAAAAACTTCTAGATCGCCAAGAAGAGATCAGGCAAAACATTAAACATCCAGATTTTATATGAGTTGGCAATACAATAAAATACCAAAAACTTGTTTCTTCTATTGGGGAAACACAAAACTTTCATTTTTAAATTACCTCTCCTTGGTATCATTTAAAGAGCACAACCCAGACTGGAAAGCCGTCCTAGTTCAGCCTGCGGATGACCTAGTTGTAGAACCCCCAACAGATCACCATGCTCAAGGATACATTGGTGAAAAAGACTACGGCCCCCAAGCCTTACAAGTGATTGACGACGTACTCGAAATTGACTTTGAAGAAATATTAAGTTTCAGAAAAGATCTACATGACGTACAAAGAGCAGACATTACTAGGCTTTATGTTCTATCTGAGTACGGGGGCATGTGGTCAGATATGGATATTTTATATATAAAGCCGAATACTAATATAAACTTTTCAAAATATTTAGTTGCTGGAGTCGAAAAAGAATTAGACACAGTGGTCTGCTATCAGAACGCAAACGCCGCATTCAATTACAATTCTACGGGGGCACTCTTTTCATCGAAAAATAACCCAATGTATACCTTCTTACTTAACGATGCTAAAAACCGAATCCACGCACTAGGAGAAAACAAAGTGGGGGATTATCAAATGGTAGGCCCCAGTATACTTAACGACCACATGCCCAATATCTTCATAAGAATGCCAGAACTTAATGTCGCCAACATGGCATACAAAGTTTTTTATCCTTGGGGATGGTGGGACAACCAAATAGAAGGTTTCTTTAATAGAAAAAACGAAAGCAGAATAACCGACGAAACGGTAGCAATTCACTGGTTCAAAGGCAATCCCAATAATGCAAAGTACCTAAACGTTGATATAAAAACGCTTGATAAAAGCAGTTACTTTGGTTATTATATGTTGAAGTATAAGGAGTTGTGGTGAAAGTATCAATTGTAATGACATATTACAGGAGGATCAGGGAACTTAAAAATACCCTATCTTCCTTCAGAGAAACGAAACATGACGACTTTGAAGTCATCATTGTAGATGATGGTACGTGGGACGGAGAACACGACTCAAGACCAATCATAGAAGAATTCAAAGACATTGATATCAAATTAATAAGAGTGGACCCCAACGATAGGTGGTGGCCAAACCCCAGTATTCCATTCAACATAGGATTCAGCAAGGCTTCTGGAGAAAAAATAATACTGCAAAATGCAGAATGCTTTCATAACGGAGACATCATTTCTCACGCGGCAAACGAGCTAAAAGAAAATCAATACTTTACGTACGGATGTTACTCTCTTAACAGGCTGTTGACAGACCTTCTAATCGGTGGAGGAGAAGAAACGAAACAAAAAATTCGGAACCTAGACCAAATGCCTGATGAAATATTTTTCGGCGGCATGCCCGGCATGCTCGGCTGGTACAATCATTCTATTCACAGGCCTGAACATTTTCATTTTTGCGCAGCCATATCCACTAAAGACTTAGACGATTTAGGTGGAGGGTTTGACGAAAGATATGCCCACGGACTTTGTTGGGATGACAACGAATTTAAAACAAGAATCAAAAAGAAAGGCATGGAACAAATATTTGTAGACAAACCGTTTGTATTCCATCAATTCCATTACGATTATAGCTCTAACCAAGATTTAAGCTGGGCAAAAAGGCCGCTAATTCTTGTTAATAACGATGACCTTTATCATGCAACGACGGATAAAGAAACGGATACAAAAGTAAATGCTGGAGACAAGAAAAGAGAAACCTATTTTAAAAACGAAGAATGGTTCGAGGACATGAAAAATTATTATCCAAAATTTCCCGATACAGGGTATTAATCGTGAGAAAAACAATAGTAACAGTTACCGGCATAAGGCCAGACTTTATTAGGATGTGTGAAGTTTTTAAAAAGCTTGACGAAAATTTCAATCACATTTTAGTTCATACTGGACAACACTATGATGAGCTTTTGTCAGATATTTTTTTTAAAGAACTAAAAATAAGAGAACCCGACTTTAACTTGAACGTCGGCAGTTACTGCAGAGAACACTTTCACCAAACAGGAGTGCTGTCTGAAAGATTAATAGAGCTTTTAAGAAAAGAAAATATAAAGCCTGATTTAATTTTATTTCTAGGGGATTCAAATTCCGTCGTCTCTTCAGTGTCTCTCAAAAAGGAGGGATACAAAATTGGACACATAGAAGCCGGAATGAGATCGGGAGACAAAAGAATGCTCGAAGAGATCAACAGGACAGTGTGTGACCATTGTTCTGACTATCACTTCGTCTATCATGAAGACTACAAGTCTAACTTAATTAAAGAGAACCTTCCCGAAGAAAATATTTTTGTTGTGGGAAATACCATCGTAGAAGTATGTAATAAAATTAGCATAGATGGAGTAAAATCTAAAAATCAAATACTTTTAGATATACATAGGCCTGAAAACTTCAAACACCAAGAAAGACTCAAAAATATATTAACCTACGCAAACGAATGCGGACAAAGATATGACCTACCGGTTTATATGTTGAACTTTAAAAGAACCTCTCAACACATAAACAAAAATGACTTAGATGTTGAAAATATAAAGATAATAGATCTAATGTCTTATAAAGATTTTTTAACCGCACAATATGATTCTCTTTTTATTATCTCTGATTCAGGCACAGCACAAGAAGAATCAGCGCTTCTTAAAACCCCCGTAATAGTGCCCAGAGATTATACAGAGAGGCCTCAGTCTGTATTTTATAATTGTTCTTTTATGTTAGATGTTAATACAATAGATAATAAAACTTGGAAAAAAAGCCATGAATGGCTAGACTCGGACCCTGAAACCAACACAAGCTGGCTTGGAGAAGGGGAAACATCAAAAAAAATAATAGAAGTTATAAAAGAAAAATCATGAATAAAATATTAATAGTTGGAGGAGCAGGATATGTAGGAGGCTACTTAACCGATCTACTTCAAGAAAACGGGTACGACGTAACGGTTTTTGATAATCTTTTGTACGAAACTAGATTTCTTAAAAAGGTAAAATTTATACGTGGAGACGTTAGAAATAAAGACTTGTTAGAAAAAATAGCAAGCAACTACGACTGTATTGTATGGCTAGCAGCAATCGTTGGAGATGGAGCGTGCGAAGTTAATAAGAAAGAAACAAAAGAAGTCAATGAAGATTCACTCAAATGGTTAGTAGACAGCAACCTAGCAAAAAAAATTATATTTACTTCGACCTGTTCTGTTTATGGTGCTTGTAATGAATTAATAAGCGAATCTTCTGCGGCCAATCCTCTTTCTGTATACGCTAAGACAAAGCTTGCGGCAGAAAAATATTTGATAAGCAATCATAGTAATTGTTTAGTTTTTAGATTAGGGACGCTTCACGGCCTTGGCGATTTATTTTCTAGAATTAGATTAGATTTGGTGGCAAATGTACTTACATACAAGGCCACAGTAGGAGAAAAACTTACTGTTTTTGGGGGAGAACAATGGCGACCCCTACTACACGTAAGAGATGTGGCAACAGCCATATTGCACAGTTTTAAAAATAATACGACGGGGCTTTATAACCTATCAGAAAATAATTATAAAATTCACGAAATCGCAGACGAAATACAGTCCATTATTGGAAAAGTTGAGGTAGAAAAGACATCAAAATCATTTGAAGATCTAAGAAATTATAGGGTTTCAAACAACAAAATACTTACCACGGGCTGGAGTCCGACTTATACTTTATCTTGCGGAATAAAAGATATGAAAAATTTAATAGAAGAAAATAGAATTACAGATATAAGTAATCCAGTTTATTCAAACGAAGCATACTTATTAACTAAATCAGGAGAAATATATGAAGATAGATTTAATTAAAGGAGGAGTCTCCGTTGACGATAGAGGCAGCGTAAGATTTGTAAACGATTTCAATTTTGAAGGAGTAAAAAGATTTTACCAAGTAGACAACCATAAGCAGGGCTTTATAAGAGCTTGGCACGGGCACAAAAAAGAAGGTAAATACGTTTACGTGGTCAAGGGCTCGGCCTTAATAGGGGCGGTCAAGATGGAGGTAAGGGAAGATTTAAATGACATGCATGAAACCCTCATAGAGCCCGAAGGAGAAGTTTTTAAATGTGTTCTTTCTAGTCAAGACCCCAAAGTGCTATGGATACCCCCGGGGTACGCCAACGGCTTCATGTCATTAACCAGAGATACAATTATACAATTTTTTTCTACTAGTACATTAAAAGAAAGCCTTGGAGACGATATAAGATTCCCATATAATAAATGGGATATATGGCACGTAGAGGAAAGATGAATAATGAAATTATCATAGAAAAGCCACTAGAACTCCTGTCTCACTTAAGGTTTGATATTACAGCAAAAACCTTATACGCTAGACACAGAGACAAGGGCGTAGAAAAAGTGTGGGCTCAAAAAGTATACGAGCATCACATTAACGTATGGGGAGGGTTTTTAGAAAAAGATCCGCCTAAAAACGGCAAAAAAGATTTCTACGAATCATATCATAAAGTTTTAGACAGTATAAAAAACGAAGGCTTTTTAGAAACGGAATCTTATATACCGATTTACGAAAACAACAACCTCTTAAACGGCTCTCATAGAGTAGCGGCGGCAATAAACTACAATAAACCTGTAGTTTGTAAGAATAGCCCAATCGAAGAAGGACAGCTAGAATGCCATGCTAGATACTTCAAAGACAAGAGAGATATTGTTCCAAGCGGGCTCCTTGAAGAGGTGTCTGACGCAATGGCTTTAGAGTACACAAGACTAAAAAAGAATACGCACTTGGCTACGGCTTATCAACATACCCTTTCAAGCATGGACGTTGTTTTTAATACTTTTAAAAAACATAATATAAAAGTAGTTTATTCAAAAGATATAGAACTTACCCTCAGTGGACAATTAAATTATTTATTAGCACTATACGGTGATGAAGAATGGATGATGTCGGGAGAAGAGAGTGGATTCCCCAGCGCAAAATCACAATGGACACATAACTTTTCTCAAGGGCCACTTGTTAAAGCTATTTTAATAGAATGCGACAACGGAGAAGCTGTGCACGAAGCAAAACAAGAAATAAGAGAGCTTGTTGGAAGAGGAAAAGGAGCAATGCATACAACAGATACAAGAAAAGAGACTTGGAGAAACGCCTGCATGTGTTTTCATAATCCAACTTTAAATTATCTAAATAGCTGTACCTTTGGATTTTTTCATGTGCGAAAATTTCGTGAATTTATTTTGGAAACAAAAAAAATAATTAAAAACTCTAATATAGATGCTGAAGATCTTTGCGTTGGTGGAAGCGCACCCTTAATGGCTTACGGAAAAAGAGAGTGTAGAGATTTCGACGTTTTACACCTCCCCCCAGTGGATTCAATAAATTTTAATGATATCGTTTCTTCTCACAATGACTACATTAAATACTACGGAGAATCGATTGAAGAAATAATTTTTAATCCTCATAAACATTTTTATATTGATGGTATAAAATTCATCTTACCTGAAGGAATGATAAAAATGAAATCCAACAGAGGAGAACAAAAAGACTACAGAGACGTAGAGTTAATGAAAGAAGCCTTATAAATGTTTAAGATATATTTTGCACCAGCATGGGGAATGACCTCAGAACAGATGGTCGAAGACTATAGATTACAAGCACCCAACCAAGAACCTCAATGGTTGGACATGCAAACAACATTTAATAAAAATGAAGCAGAATACCTTATTGTTCAGGACTATTGTGATAGAAGACTGTTGGATGAATTTCCGCATGAAAATATTTTTTATTTTGGCAGGGAAACTCCCGGGCTTGGACCCATAGAAGACTATAGCCACTTAAATATTAACATTTTTTCTTGGCGAGATCGATCCTCATACCTCTATGTCAAGTGGATATATCCTAATAATTGGGCTGGAATAAATAAAACATACGATCAACTAAATAGTAGCCAAAACCCACCTCATAAACCTAGAATTTTAAGCTCGATACAATCAAACAAATCGTCCACCGAAGGACACAAGAAACGCCAAAAATTTTTAAAAGAATTTATGTCTAAATATCCAGATAAGCTAGATTTATTTGGCGGGATTTCTTTTAACAATATGGTGCTAGAAAATAACGATAAAGCTAATGCGCTAGACCCTTACTCATATAATATTGCTTTTGATAATAGTCTATATTTAGATTATTTTGCTACTCAATTTACGGACGCTGTCTTAAGTTGGGCGGTTCCCATCTTCTGGGGGTGTCCTAATTTAGAAAAATATTTTCCAGAAAAATCTTATATAAAGTTTGACGTAGACGACCTCTCAGAAGTAGACAGAATAGTAGAAATATTAGAAAATGATAACTATAAAGATAGACTAGACGACCTAAGGCAAGCGAGACAGCTTATACTTGACAAATATAATTTATGGCCTACCATTTACAGGGCCATTACAAAGGGAAATCTAAATTGAAGATTTATTCAAAAATAGAACCAGATAAATTAATACTATCTCTACTAAGGCGTAAAGATATATCTGAATATCGTACAGACATAGGCCCAGATGAAGAATATCTACAAGTTTCTGGTCGTTTTTTAAAAAAGAATACAAAAGTAAAAGCGCATAAACATATACCCACAGACAGAAAAACAGATATAACTCAAGAGGCTTGGTTAGTTCTTGAGGGAGCTATTAAAAGCGTATTTTATGACCTAGACGACTCGATTTTATATGAAACAAACATAAGCGCTGGAGACTGTGTGGTTTTGTTTAGAGGAGGACACTCGCTCGAAGTTTTAGAAGAAGATACTGTTTTTTATGAATTTAAAACCGGCCCCTATTATGGGGTTGATGCAGACAAAAAGGCAATAAATGAATAAAATTATAGACTTAGGAATGCATCCATTCGCAGACACTTTCATAGGAGAGGAGCAGTACGGAATGTCTGAGCCAGTTTACCCGCTGCAATGTTTTTTAGATAAGGATTCTGGAGAAGTAAGGCTCGGCGTCGATACGAAAGCAGACGATAGGTATAATTTATATAGTTATTCTTATACTTCATCTAATTCTAAATTTTCGAGAAACCATTGGCGAAGCTACGCTAGTAATGTTTCAGAAAAATTAAATCTAAAACAAGAATCAATGATTATTGAAGCGGGATCCAACGACGGCTTCTTAGCGAAACAGTTTAAAGATTTAGGGCATCAAGTATTAGGGGTAGACCCGTCAAAATACATGGCTAAATTAGCATTAGATTTGGGAGTAGAAACCCTCTGCGATCTTTTTAGCTTTAAAACAAGTCATCGAATTCTAATAAGTTTTGGAAAAGCTGATCTCGTTATAGCCAATAACGTTTTCAACCACGCAAACGATCCGGACGACTTTACTAAAGCGGCGGCGAATTTATTAAAAGACGGAGGAACATTCGTGTATGAATTACCGTACTGGTATAACACGATAAAAGATAAAAAATTTGATCAAATATATCACGAGCACGTGACTTACTTTACGGTAAAATCTTCTTACGAATTACTTCGAAAGGCTGGACTTGAAATCATAGATGCGGAAGTGGTTGATTATCACGGAGGATCTCTAAGGGTGTTCGCAAAAAAAGTTGATGAAGTAACTTTGCGTTCTCATATTAAAGAAATGATAGAAGAAGAAGAAAAGTTTGGCCTGTTTAATGAAAGCATGTATAAAGAATTCATGCAAGATTTACATAAAAAAAGAAACCGATTCTTAAAAGAAATATACAAAATAAAATCAGAAGGATACCCCATCATAGGGGTTGGAGCCGCAGCGAAAGGAAATACTTTTTTGAATTTTTATAATTTAGACAGCACCATTTTAGATTATGTAACCGACGCCTCAGAACACAAGCAAGGGAAGTATACGCCGTTAACAAGAATACCGATTGTCGGTGACGAAATATTTGCTGAATATGATAAGGTATATGCCTTGATTTTGTCTTGGAATATATCAGACATCATAAAAGAAAATTTAAAAAAGATTAATAATAAAATTGAATTCTTATCTCTCCCAACATAATATTTTATATGGAAACAAAAAACATTTGGAATGACGTACAGAACCCCCTAGAATTACACACAGATAATAGAGGGTCAATTGTTGATATTTTTTATAAAAGCAACATAGAACACGTAGCCGTAATAAATTCGAAGCCAAACACCCTTCGTGGAAACCATTACCACAAACAAAGCACTCAGCACATGTTAATGACAAAGGGCTCCTTAGAATATTGGTATAAACCAGCAAACTCAAACGAGGCGCCCCAAATGATACTAGCAAAAGAGGGAGACATGGTGTCCACTTTCCCAAATGAAATCCACGCACTTGTTATCAGGGGAGACGGGAATCAATTCGTTGTATTTAGCGAAGGAGTTAGAGGCGGATCAGATTATGAATCTGATACATTTAGGGTAGAGAATATTGTTCCAGAAGATAAAATGCCGGCATGAATTTCGAAACCGTTACAGCCTTTGAAAATAAAATAGCCGATTTTTTTGGCTCGGCACATGCCGTTGCCGTAGATTGCTGTACGCATGGAATTGAATTGTGCTTAAGGTATACGGAGGCGGAGTCGATTACGGTTCCGACCCGCACCTACATCTCTATCCCCTTCCTAGCAAAAAAGCTAGGCATAAAGCAAAATTGGAAAGAGGAGAACTGGAAGGATTATTATTATCTAGGAGACACGAATATTATTGACGCAGCCGTACTATGGGAAAAAGACAGTTACATTTCTGGAACCCATATGTGTTTGAGTTTTCAATTTCAGAAACACTTGAGCCTCGGGAGAGGCGGCATGATTTTAACGGACACAAAGAAAACGTTTGACACGCTTAAAAAAATGTCATACGATGGAAGACTGCCCAATACCCCTTGGAGAGAACAAAATATTAATTCAGTAGGGTATCATTACTACATGGCGCCAGAGACAGCAATGAAAGGAATAGAAAAATTACCTAAAGCCATGAATACAAAACCCAAACGGTGGAGCGTGTCAGATTACCCAGACTTAAGAAAGATGGAGGTATTTAAATGAATAAAAAAGCGTTTATAACAGGAATAAGTGGCCAAGACGGAAGCTATCTTGCAGAATATTTATTGTCAAGAGACTATAAGGTTTACGGAATAGTCAGAAGGCACTCAATAGCAGAACATCAAGACAGTAGGCTAGAAAACGCTTACAAGAATCCAAATTTGGAGTGCGAATATGGAGATTTGCTAGACACCTCTTCGTTGGAACGCTCGATGAAGTCAATTAAACCCGACGAAATTTACAACTTGGCTGCGCAAAGCCACGTCAGGATAAGTTATGACATGCCGCAATTTACAATTCAAACTAATGCCGTAGGCGTGCTTAACATGCTCGAAGCATACAGACAAAACTGTCCAAGCGCTAAATTTTACCAAGCCAGCAGTTCAGAAATGTTTGGTGACAGCGTTGATAAAGACGAATTTCAACGAGAAACCACAGCAATGACGCCAGTGAGTCCATATGGCTGCTCAAAAGTATTCGCCTATAATATAATTAGAAATTATCGCAAAGCTTATAATTTATTTGCTAGTAATGGCATTTTATTTAATCACGAATCACCGAGAAGAGGAGCAAATTTTGTTAGCACCAAGGTCATAAAAGCCGCAGTTAGAATAAAGCTTGGATTACAAGATAAACTAGAACTAGGAAACATGGACGCCTACAGAGACTGGGGGCACTCAAAAGATTACGTCAGGGCCATGAATATGGTTTTAAATCACGAAAAACCTGACGATTTCGTTATATCTACCATGAAAACTCATTCCGTTAGAGATATGTGTGAATATGTATTCGCTAAATTGGAATTAAATTATGAAGATTACGTGGTTCAAAATCCTAAATATTTAAGAGCCGAAGAGTTACCCTATTTAAAGGGGGACTCCACCAAGGCTAGAACAACTTTAGGCTGGGAACCGGAGTATACGTTTGAAACATTAATGGATGACATGATAGACCACTGGATGAAACACCATGAATAACATTAAAATAGTTATTCCCTCATATAAAGCAGGACAATGGGTACATAAAACTATTACTTCCGTGAGATCGCAAGCTTATGGTAATTTTAAATGTATTTTTATAGACGATAATTCTCCAGACGACACATTTTTAATAGCCAAGGCGGCAGGAGAACAAGACGAAAGATTTATATTTAAAAAAAACAATACGCGCGTTGGCGCTTTAGAAAATATTTATAACGGCTTTAAAGAAATAGGAGAACACGACGAAGATATTTACGTAACATTAGATGGAGACGATTGGCTTAATGACAATTGGGTTTTGGAAAAATTAAACGAAACATACGAACAAAAAAAATGTCTACTTACTTATGGGAGCTTTGTCGAATGGCCGTCTGGAATTTCGCACTCACATCTTCTAGAACCGTATTCGAAAGAAGTTATTGAAGGCAATCTTTTCCGCGAATCTGGCTGGAAAGCCTCAGCATTAAGAACATTTAAAAGAGTTCTCTGGGAAAATATAAAAAAGGAGGACTTAATTGACCCAGAAGAAAACCGCTTCTATCAAGTCGCATGGGATTTGGCCTTCATGTTCCCAATGATAGAAATGGCTGGCGATCGAAGCGAACATATAAGAGACATACTTTATGTTTATAACAAACAAAATCCCATCAGCGACATGTATATAAACACGCAAAAACAATTAGACAGAGCAGAAAAGATTAGAAAGAAACAGAAATATAAAAAAATTAACTTTTAAATCCACATTAAAAAGTCTTGACTACGGAGAAAGACTTGCTTATAATAAATTGAATATTTAAAACTTTAAAAAATGAAGAAAATACTAATACTAGGATCAACGGGAATGCTTGGGAAAGGCGTAACAGACGCCCTTTTAAGGAACAAAGAGCAATATACAGTTAGCATCACTTCAAGGCCGGACACCATTTTTAAGGGGGGGCGTTCTATGGGAAGCCAGAAAGAACCCGTCATTATTAGAAATGATTTTTCTAAAATGTATGATTTGTCAGATTTTGAGCAGGTTACTGCTTGGGACGCGACCGATCTCGACCTAGGGAAATTATGGAAACCGGGCCCCTCACAGCCCGACTACGTAATTAATTGTATTGGCGTAATAAAGCCGTATTTCAAAGAAAACGATCCACATAAATATAAAAGAATTTACGTTAACTCTGTTTTGCCTCACTATCTATCTGGATATGCGATGTCATGCGGAGTAAAAATGATTCATATAAGTACGGACTGCGTTTTTTCTGGAAAGAGAGGCTCCTATACCGAAGATGATTTACATGACGCCGAGGATGAATACGGTAATTCAAAATCCCTAGGCGAGCCACAGAATTGCATGACTTTGAGAACGAGCATTATAGGAGAAGAACTAAAAGAAAAAGTCAGCCTACTAGAATGGGTTAAATCAAATAAAGACAAAGAAATCAAAGGCTTTACAGATCACCTATGGAACGGCGTAACCACACATCAGTATGGGGAGATTTGCAAAAAGATTATGTCTGAGGACCTTTATGAAAATGGTTTATTTCATGTGTTTTCTCCTAGGACAGTAGACAAACACGAATTAGTATCCCTCATTAATGATAATTTTGATGTGGGTGCAAACGTTTTACAATCCCAATCTGGTAACCCCGTAAATCGAGCTCTAGCAACCAATAAATTACTCAATTCTAAGCTTAATATTCCAGATATCGCTGACCAAATAAAAACAATTGCGTCCAGCAATGATTGATAGAAAATCTAAAATTTTTATAGCAGGACACAACGGAATGGTTGGTTCCGCAATAAAGCAGTGCCTTGAAAAAGACGAATATTCAAACATAATTACTGCAGAAAGGTCTGAGTTAGATTTAACAGAGCAAACCAGCGTTAGAGATTATATTTTTTATAATAAACCGGAGGTCGTTATAGATTGCGCGGCTAAAGTCGGAGGAATTCACGCTAATAATACCTATCGCGCTGATTTTATTTATAGCAATTTACAGATACAAAACAATCTTATACATTACTCACATCTATACGGAGTTAAAAAATTTTTATTTTTAGGAAGCTCTTGCATATACCCCAAATTTGCTGATCAGCCAATAAAAGAAGAATATTTATTAACTTCACCACTAGAATATACAAATGAAGCCTATTCCATTGCCAAAATTGCCGGGATTAAAATGTGTGAAAATTATTACAAGCAACACGGTTGTAACTTTCTCTCTGTCATGCCAACAAATTTATATGGACCCGGTGACAATTTCCATCCTGATAATTCTCATGTGCTGCCAGCCCTAATAAGAAAGTTCCACGAAGCTTATGTTTATAACTACAAAGAAGTAGAAATTTGGGGAACAGGAAAAGCTAAAAGGGAATTTCTTCATGTTAATGACCTAGCTGAAGCGTGCAAGTTTGTTCTTGAAAAAGTTCAAGCACAAGACATCTACAGTCAGAACATATCTCATTTGAATATCGGCAGCGGAACAGACGTTTTGATCTCAAAACTAGCAGAGGAGATAGCGAAAGTAACGAAGTTCGATGGAAAAATTAAATTTCAGTTAGACAAGCCAGACGGCACACTCAGAAAATTGATGGACAATTCAAGAATAAAAAAACTCGGCTGGAAACCCAAGATCTCCTTGGAAGAAGGACTCAAGATAACTCACAATTGGTATAAAGATAATGAAAAAAACGCAAGATCATTCTAATGAATAAAAAAATTCTTGTAACGGGGGTGCTTGGGCAAGACGGCGCGAACATGTGTGAATACCTTCTTGAAATGGGGGGATATAAAGTTTTTGGAATGATACGTAGAGTTTCGAACCCGAACTTTGTAAATTGCGAAAGCTTTTTAAATAACAAAAATTTTCAACTTGTTTACGGGGATCTCACCGACGAAGTTAGCATATCCAAATTGGTTCAAGAAATACAACCAGATTATTTTATTAATTTTGGGGCGAATTCTTTCGTTGCGTGCTCTTGGGACATGCCGATGCAGATGTTCGACATAAATGCATGCGGAGTAATCAGATGTCTGGAGGCCATCAAAAAATTTCAACCCAACTGCCGCTTTTATTCTGCCGGAAGTAGCGAACAATTTGGAGATGTAGATTATTCCCCACAAGACATAAAGCATCCCATGAAACCACGTAGTCCTTATGGAGCCTCAAAGTGCGCAGCAAACCACATTGTTAAGGTTTATCGAGAGTCTTATAATATGTACGCCATACACGGAATTTTATTCAACCACGAGGGGACAAAACGCGGCGAAGAATTTGTCACAAGAAAAATAACAAAGGGCGTTGCAAAAATACACAGAGCCGTAAAAAACGAAGAACAATTTGAACCGATTGAATTAGGTAATATTTATTCAAAAAGAGACTGGAGCGATAGCGAAGATTTTGTTAGGGGCATTTGGCTAATGGTCAACAAAGATGAACCAAAAGACTATCTTCTTGCCAGTGGAGAGACGCACACAATAAAAGAGTTTGTCGATAAAGCGTTTAAAGCTGCGGGTATATACGGTGGATGGACAGAGGAAGAGGGAGACCCACTTTCGTCAAAATATCTAATGAATAGCCACAGCTACCAACCCCTAGTTACAATAAATCCAGACTTTTATAGACCGGCAGAAATAGATCTATTACTCGGAGACCCCAGCGAAGCAAAAAGAGAACTTCACTGGGAACCTCAGATTTCATTTGACAAACTAGTAGAAAAGATGGTACTCTATGACATAGAACGTGAAAAGAAAAAAGAATAAATACCATTTTCTTGTAGAAAAATTTATTAAAGAACCCAAAAAGCTCAAACCAAAAGATTGGGCTAGGGAAACCAAAATAGCTCAAAAGCTTTATGCAAAGTATGATAGCGAGAGATTTTGGAGAGCTTCTCTTTTAGATTTTAAACTAAATTCTTTAGCTTGGTTTCTTTCTGAGGAAGGTTTAGAATTTTTAGAAACTAATTTTTTAATTTTAAAATTAAAGCTTCCGAGACAAAAAAAAATCAAATTGGAAAACAGAACATTCGGAAGAGAAATAAAATTTAAAAAGAAACCCAAGACCACGCTAGATTTTTTAAACGATAAGGATACAGTTGAATGAGTAAAAAAATAAAAGCAGACGCCGGTTCTCCGCTTGGACAAATTCAGGCGTATTTAAAACAGCACGAAGGTGACCATTATAATTTCGAAGAAGATAGAGTATATACTGTGTCGAGCGGAAGTTTGCTGCTAGACATCGAGATGGGTGGAGGAATTAAACCCGGAGTCGTAAGGGCGTCTGGCGTTACAGAAGGGGGTAAAACTTCTTGCGGCCTAGCTTTTGCAAAAAACTTCCAAAAAATGGACAACAGCATGGTTGTTTACATAAAAGCAGAAGGAAGATTGTCTGCCGATATGATAGAAAGAATGGGAATAGACACAGATGAAAATAAATGGTTTGTTTTTAAATGTAATGTTTATGAAACAGTTATTGATTTTATGCGTCAGATGGTTAAAGATAACCCTTCGGACACAAGGTACATGTTTATCATTGATTCCATGGACGCACTAGTTCCGCGTGGAGACTTAGAAAAAGGCGCCGACGAAGCACTTAAAGTTGGTGGCGGGGCGCTACTAAGCTCTGACTTCCTTCGCAGAATGGCCCTTGGCTTAGCTACGAGAGGGCACATATGCTATATGGTTTCTCAAGTGAGAAGCACAATCAAAATTAACCCTTATGAAAAAACAAATCCGCAAGTTACAAATGCATCGGGAGGCAACGCAGCCTTGCACTATAGCGACTGGATTTTAGAATTTCAACCTCGCTACATGAAAGACATGATTTCCACACAACCCAACGGAAAAGGTGATCATCTTGGGCATTGGTGCAAACTTGTTTTTAGAAAAACTCCGAATGAAAAAACCGGCACCTCTGTTAGATATCCAATTAGATATGGTCGCGTGGGGGGCAAAAGTATTTGGGTAGAGAAAGAGGTTGCAGACATGATGCTTGCTTGGGATATGGCTACGGCCAAAGGCGCGTGGGTCACAGTTTCTGACGACATCATTGACGAAGTTAAAAAAGAAACAAGCTTAGAAATGAAAAAACAACACCAAGGAATGGATAATTTTGGTAAATACTTCGAAGAAAACAAAGAGATAGGTAAGTATATGTTTAATAAATTTAGAGAAACGCTCAAAAAAGTGTAAAATAATTTATGGGAGCGTACTGGATTCGATTTAGGATCTTACGCCAAATTGCAAGCAGAGGATGATGGTTGGCCTCTTTAAAAAACTGTCAAACATTATGTGCCAATAGCAATATTGACATGGAGATGGCCCCTTCCGTGGCTGAAGCTGACGAGATTCTCGCTCAGTTTGGTTACGTTGAGGAGGAAGCTCTCCAAATGGCGGTATAAGTCCCGTCACGTCCTACTCTGGATGCTCGTTAAGGAGCTAGGGCG
>NYZO01000118.1 GCA_002687185.1 archaeon
GACAAACCTAATAAAAATAGGTGAATCTGAAACATCATTCTTTTTGGAATTTATAGAATTACGATAAAATTTAGAATCTTTTCTTTGTTCAAGCATATCCCTAAATTGACCATATTGATCTCTTCTAAATATAGCATTACTATTTTGGGGCGCGCCGTTTAAAATACCATATTTCCAACCTCTAATAATTACTGGTAATTCTTGGCCTTCAGGAAATACCGCATATGCATTTGGCATATTTGTATTTCCCCTAGTTGTACTATTATCAGTTAAATAGCCATTATGATCACCAGTGCCAAACAATATTTTAATAATTTCGTTTCTATGTGTTATAGAATTAAGATCAATACCATATCCACCGGATTGACCATCGCCCCATTGACCTGTTGTTGAACCTGTGTATACGTCTGAATATAACCTTAAAGTATTAATTTTAGCTCGGATTTGACTACCACCAGAACTAGCTATGCTACTATGACCACGTCCAATCATTGTAGATACGACATCAGGTGTTCTTTTTATTGATGAATATTTTGATTCAAAAGGAAATTCATGTTGCCATGTATTTAGTTGACCAACACCGTACGTAGTTGAAAGCGATCCGGAGCGATAATTTAAAAACATAAAACCCAATCCGGACCGGACGGTGTAAACAAGTATGTTAACGTCGTTTATCTTTAGTATATTTTCCCAGCTTGGCATTAATGTATCGTAGTATCTTTCTCCTACAGTTGTTAGCGTAATATTTTTATTGTTTCGCTTAACTTCACCTGGTCGGCGGCGTTTTAAATGCATCCCATTTGAGCCGGTAATATTTCGTTTTAATTTAGCAACGTCAGGATCAAAGTTACTACCAATAATCTTTCGTTGAGTACCTGCTGTTACAGATGTATATGCTATTCCCTTAGGGGACTTTGTTACAGTAACCATACTACCTGTTATGATATTATCAATATATGATCCACTTAGCATTATAGCTTTTTCGACATCATATTGATCTAACACAGGTTCATTTCCAATAACATGGTGAATTGCGTTTGAAGATAGGTATTGATTTAATCCGTGAAAATGTTGTTTATGTTGTTGTACTAATGAACCGTACAATGTAACATGAGCAGAGCCGGTTGCGATATAGAATTCATGTGAACCAGTCAATAAATGTTTATGATCTTGATTTGGTGTTGTTCTTACTGGTCTTGTTTTGCTTACGGCAAGAATTAATTTATCTTGTGGCATTAAAAGATATGGTGAATTAACAAATTCAAGATATTGATAAACCTGACTACTACCTCTAGATGTTTTATATAGAGGTTTTCCTTCAAGTGATGCACTATAAATTGTCAGAACTTCTGAGTCTGTAAGTTTTGTTGTGGCCCAATAAGCCAAATCAGACATATAACCTTGCCAATATTGTCCTGCATGGCCTGCGGCGACACGAGCCTTAATTGACGTACTAGAATCTGTTACAAATGTATTGCTGGCGCCGTGCCAGCTATTAGTTGTTGCTCCGCTTTCATCGGAATATTTTTCGCCATCAATATATAAATTAACATCCTTAATTTGAACAGCCGTGGTACCGACAACACCAAATGTTGTTATTGTGAGTGCTATATGATGCCAGTTACCGTCGGTAATTGATTTGTTTCTTATATTATTGCTAGCACCAGAAGTTTCTATTAATGTATGCGTACTACTAAGTCTTGCTCTAAAGTCTACGTATCCTGTACTTGCCTGAACCTCTAGCTTCCATCCTGCGGTACCGTTATCATGACTTAGTAATACCACATTATCGGTGTCAGGTGCTTCAGCCATTTTGACAAACATAGAAATTGATCTATGATCATTATGGTCGTCGGCGTCGGTAAATAAATGAAACATACGAGTTCCGGTCGATTGCAACGCGTCGCAGCTGGATGATGTGAATAAAATTGCCGTACTATCTGACACCGTCCAAGTAAATGGTGAAAGGGAGGCTGCTATCCTTGGAGAGTTACCTGTATTTGAGCCAGATGTATTAAGCGCGGTACCGCTACCAGACATAAAATCTCGTATAGTATCATTAATACCATCTGCATCACCGGCATCATTCTCAAATCGAAAATAATTTGTGGGGGCATGCATAAGTCCATCAGTTATACTTGACCCCGACGCTTGACTTATTTTATATCTTACGGCAAAACTACCACTTTCTTCCATGTTGTTACGTGATGGTATATTAAACTCACCGCCGGTTAAGTTTCTACCTGATGGTTTACCATCAAGTGATTTACCAAAATTACTAACCTGAAAAATTCTTGAATTTTTAAATCCAACACAGCTAGATGTTATTTCACCTTTTGTTTGACTTGTTAACGAATATACACCATTTACTGTGCCTGGAATTATGTTTAATACGACGCTACCTGTAAACGTAGAGCCTGAAACAGCACTTACGACGCAGGATGGTGTACCAAAAGTTTTAAAACCTTCAAATCCATTATCTGTTCTTGAATAAAATGCTGGAGATGTTGTATAAGAATTAAGGCCTTCGTCCCAACCATCATAGGCGGTTTTAATATTTGTTATTTGCTGGTTATAAAATGTTTCATGTACGCCTTGAACAATCTTGCTTGTATTGTCATCCTGTGGAATTATAGTACCTGATAATATAAGTTCTCTAAGATTATCTTTATCTTGTCTTAACAATGAAACAGTAACGGCAGGACCACCAATATCAAATGATCTAAAATCAAATCCTGCATGAAGGGCCCTTGTTTTATCGTTTAGCCAACCAGGACCAGCTGTTATTGGGAGTTTAATAACGGCTTTTTCAAGTAAAAATGGTGCATTAATACTTGAAGATATATGTATTTTTTGTGTATCACTTGCAGCAAATGCGGAATCAGTAAGCAACGATTTGGTTACTGTTGTTAATTGCTCAAGACTTCCGCTACTACTGCCACGAATGAAACCCTCATTCTTAAAAGTACCCAATGATGCACTATATAACGGATTGTTTAACTGATACGAATATATACCAGGCTCACCACTATCGGCAGGATTAACATAGTAACTATATTGTGCGCCAGGATAGCGTGGATGGATACCATTACCGCCATGTTTAGATGTGTATACCATACCTAATTCGGCACTGCCTGATCTAGGCCCATATGAACCACTATTTACAGGAACGCCAAAGGCGTTAAATAATCTACAATCATGGCCGGCACCTATTACGCCTTGAACGGTAATTGCATCGTATGTTCCGTTAACATCACCTGATGAAGCAGCTTCCATTGAACCTGGGGGCGTTACAGTGCCTTCACTAATAATTTCAAATGTTGATGTTGCAGTATTATAATAGGTAATCGATGAAGTCGTAGGGGGTAATAATGTTTGCGTTGCAATAGGAAATGATAAGTTAATTTTTATTTTACTTTTTAATGGAGCATTAAAACCGAAACCAACATCTTGAATTCTACTACCTGTTGTAAAGTATTTATCTGTAATCTGTTCTTCGTAAAGATTTACGTCTTTAAACGGAGGCATCACAGTTGGAATACTATGAGAAAGATATGTAACGTATTGTTTACTATCGGCTACACCTTTTGTTGCTATTCTATTGATTGTTATTGCCGCGGCTTTGGGATCCAATCCTGGGTGACCTTCTGGAATACCTAATGGATATGATATTGGTGTATTAACACCAAATATCATCGTATTTCTATCATTAAAGGTTGATGTAATTTGTGTTGAACGATCCTGATCGCCTGGTGATATTAGCAATGGATATTGATAAGGATCTGAATCAAGCGTCTGTAAAAACTGGCTTTGCCTTTGGAGTGCTAATTTTGTTTTTGTTTTTGATGGTTTAATTTTTATTGTTGTGTTTGATGGCCATGTACTTGTTTCTGATTTAAGATTTGTTGTTTGTGTTACTATACTGCCACCAAATTTATAATCGGAATCATAAACATTTCTAAATTCATTGCCAAATGCAACGCCTGCGCTGGCGCCTAATGATGTTGACGGAGAACCATTTTTTGTGGCCATTCCATAAACATATTCAATATGATTTTGATTTTCATGTAAAATAATTTGAAATGAAATGGTCGTATTATCGGTTTCGTCATGATCATAACGTTCATAACAATCAAAATCAACTATTCGTTTTCTGCCACCAATACCTTTATCACCAAACAACCCGGTTTGAATGCCGCCGCCAGAATCTGCGACTTTAAGCCTACCAAGCCAAGGAGCTATTATTGGGGCACGAATATTTTTTGTTCTAGAATATAATAAATCTGCGGTATTAATTGTATCAATATCGGCATCATAAGTTGAGTTTAATGTGTGTGAATTAACAAGCTGTATAAATCCGGTTGAGAATGCCTTAAAAGAATCATACGCTATTCCATTAAAAACAAAATCAAAACCAATTTTACGAACCATTGAACCAGATATAGCGGTAGGAGCAGCAATTAGCTCTTCATATTGTGTACAACCTATTATTGTTGAATAAAAATTAGCCGAACCGGTAATAGTTGTTACGATATAGTCTTTAAATTTTGTCATACCATCTTCAAATATTTATTTTATAACATAATATTTTAACAAATATACTAAATACTTTTTTTATAGTTAATCATATTATTATCTAAAAGCAATTGAATCAGTGCCAAATGTTGCATCATCAAACATAAATCCAGTTGGCGCGCTCTTCATATTATCAGAAATATAATCATCAGTAACACCAGTGCCTGACATTATTAACATTGTATTTGCCATTGTATTATTCATATTATCGCTTAGTCGTGAGGTTTTATGCACAATAGTACTATCATCAAAAAATTCCTGTGATTCCTGTTCAGCATAAAATGTTTGCCTTGAAATTGGCCAGTTTTTATACATTAATATAGAACTATCTTTGATAGATAATGTTTTTAATTTTGTATTAATATCAAATAATGCGTATGAACCAGTAATAATATTGGTTCCTTCTAGTGGTTTATACGTGGTTATACCTCCGGTAGGTGATTGATCTATAAACGGTAGCATACTGCTTAATTTATTTGGGTATTGTGAACTTATAATCGTTTGCTTGATTATACGATTGGGCGCGCCTTTGCGAACAGAGGTATCACGTTCATCAACCGTCGAACTAAAATAACTGTTACCATCAAAAATTTGAATTGCGCCATTTGATACCATTTGCGTATTGTAAATATTTTTTGCAGTTTCGCGGAATTTAAGTGAAGAACTATTTACAATACGCACTTTATAAAAATTTAATGAAATCGTATGATTACCACTTCCAGAATGTAGTTCAGAAATCTTGGACATAAGTTGTTGCTGATTATCTGAAAAATAATCGTCATCTTCATTTGTCCAAGATTGCCCGATTGTTAGTTGATCATGAATATGTGTATCATTACCATATGATATATCAACAACGCCTCTCATTCTGAATATCGGATCTACTATTTCTACGCCATTTCTTAATTTTGCCGGATCAACATTATCATCATTACCTACAACTCTTGATGTTCTTCTTTGTTTAATTGTTACAGTTGGAGCAGAAGTAGATACTGTATTTAATACATCGCCCTCGCGATTTTTATATATCTTACTAACGCCTTGTTTAAAATGGCTTTTTGGGCGATCTATAAATGTAAATGCACGTTTCATAATTTTTATGTTGAACTATTAAAATCTTTATAAATGTTTGAAGGTAACTGTTTTTCTGTTTCTGTTAAATACGTATCGCTGTAATGATGTTTAACTTTAGCGCGCTCTAGTAGGTGGGATTCAATGGTTAAATGAGTTCCAAAATACTTGGTCTTGTATGGTAACACATGCTCAATTAGTCCTGACAAAACAGAATCCATATATCTGAAGAGTTTATAAAAGCCTTTAAGATGAATTTTTTCAGTTAATCTATTAAAATAAACTTCACGTATATTTTCAATATCATCATATTTATCAGCAAACATCATTTCTGGGCTAGAAACATAATTATTAAATTGTTCTAATGTACTAAACATTTTAATGATATCTGCGTCCAACGCATCGATGATTGATAATTCGATGGATATTCTCATATCATCACTCACCTCTTCGGCGCGAGCAATATTATGTACCGGAGACATACTAGCAAATTGTGAACCTGAAATATTTTTATATTGTTGAAAGCCTCTAATTCTAACCTTATCTACGGATGCACCATGATCAATGTTTGGAATAAGAAACGATGATTGGGTATAATCCTGAAATATGATTTGTGAAGATGCTGAGAAATCAAAGCCATCGAAATGTGTATTGTTTTGTGAATTATCAAGTAATAATATTTTACCTGAAGCATTTGATTCTGTTACATATTGTTGAAATGTAACGTTTGTTCGTAATTTTTCAAATGAACCTGACATTGTTTGTTCGAAACAAAAATTAGTATTAGGATTATTAACACCCAATGAATCTTTATTTCTTATATGTTCTTTCCATTCTTGTGCGGTAAGATCTTTTGACCAAAAACGAATATTTGATATCATACCATTAAAGGCTCGAGCACGGCTCTCACCAGGGGCTATAGAAAAATTATTTAAGAAATATGCATCAGAACTTACAAGATATCCTGAATCATCGTTTTCATTACCAATTGCAATATATAATCCTGAAGCATTATAGTTAGAATGAATATTTTCAAAAACATTTGTACCCATATTATCACAAAATAATGACGATGTTACGTATAGCTCATCTACATCAGATGCTGCTCGAAGAAAATATGATGAAGAATAATGTGAATTAATTTTATCATTACGGGTTCGACCAAACGATACGTGCCAGGGTTTTCCGTCAAAGATTTTTGAGCCCGTTAATGATAACGATAAATACTGTGGGTTTGGTAAGTCTGCTGCAGTAGCGGTCGCAGAAGGTTGGACATATAATCGTAATACAGGATTTGAAGAACTAAGCGCAACAAGATTGGCAACAATACCTTTGTCGGTAGACCCCGTGTGATCAGTAAGTGTTCCGGTCGTAATTAATCTAGTAAGGCTTTGTGTTGTATTATATACTCTCGTTGTTGGAAGTTTATAGATACATTCGTAAGTCCAGGATCCAGACGTGTATAATCCATCGCTTTTATTATTTGATATAAACCCATGACCTGGAGCTGTTGTAAAAACACTATTTGAAAATTGATATGTTCCTGCAATCTCCGGATAACCTGGTTCAACTCGGGAACCAGATAAATATGAGGAAGTTATAAAACAATCTGCTGCAGACGATGTTAGATTAAGATACGTTAATATGACATTTTTTTTCTGATATGAATCATATATTTGACCTGACGAAGATTTTCCAAACGTTTTTATTCTAATACTCTTATCAGGATCAATACCTGTAGAACGAATCAACATTTTTAACCCATTTAGTGTACCTTTATTTTTAATAATATGTTGAATATTTGCTAAAAGTCTTCTTAAGAGATTATTTTGTATATATGTTAATGAATTAGTGCTTGTTGTACCATAGTTTTTATCGATAATATTTTCACCGTCGACAAGTTCCTCTAGTGTTGCTGTTGATGTAAAAAGATTTGGTACATTAAATCCATAATGTGACATTAGTTTTTTCAAAAATACATTTGGCACATTTTCTTGCGATTCATAATCCGTATATAATAATGTTTTAAATGCATCTAATGTTATTTTTAATTCATCAAATTGTTTTGCCCATATAAACAATAACGAACTTAATATTTGTTGTGAACCTATTTTTGCAGAACCTGGTAATGAACTGCCTGTTATTACGGTTGTTGACATACCAAAATTATCAACGCCATCTTTTGTTTCACCTTCAGAAAAATAATGTCTTGGAATTAAATTAGTAATTAGATTTGGATTCGCAATATCATATCTACTTGCTGTTAATAATAATGATTCGTTAAAATTCATTGTTTGTGTATACGAAGGAAACAACACAGGATTTAGTGAATCTCGTTCGTGTTTTAATGGTACAACAACAGAACCGGTACTTCTTAACGTATGATGATAATTAGAAATATAAGTATGCATTGAATTACCTGATGAATCCAATACAACTGAATTTAGTGCAGACGTGTCGACATTGCCGAGTGCGCCAGTAGGTTCATTAAATTTATAATATAATCGTAAATTATCATCTGCAAAAACTGTTTTATAACGATATAACTTAATTTGTTTTTCTGTACGAGCTTCATGAAAAAAACGTAATTCATCTATTGAACCACTAAACGTTTGCTCTTGTTCAATTACGTGAATATTAGGGGCCGTAAATGCAGAACCAGAGCCAATAAGAAAATCACTATTTTCGGAACCAAATTTACCAATAGTAGCTAGACTAGATGTTGAAGCTAAATCAGAATTAATATATAAACGTAACTGACTAAGTTCATCATTTACCTTATCATATACAACAGCAACATGACTAAATTCACCGCGCTTAAGAGCGCCCGTAATAAATAATTTGGCACTACCAGAGACGACGTACCCATGTAATTGTGCAATATCTGCGCTATATGTTTCAGAAGCTGATAACATTAGCGTAAATCCTTTACGATCACCTACAACACTATTATAATCATTATTGCTACCAGATAATTTTTGTACTATTATTTGCGTTTTGTTATTTGATGAGCCAGGCGCAGGTGGAAGAAATATTTGAGCTTCAAACGTAAATGGCTTGTTAAGTGGATCAATTAATGGATCACCAGAAATATTTTTTGATAATGTTTTAAATTTAACACCAGCCTTATCAGGAACACTAATATAAGAGCTTGCTGAAAAATTTAAATAGCCTGTGTTTTTTGGAATATTATCATAAACATATTTTTCAAATCCTGTTAATGAATCAATAAATGTATTAATCTCTAATTTTGTACCGTCAAAGGGAAACTTATTAATAATTGTATCAAATGCGGTGGTTACGTTTACTTGGGCAGAATTAAAAAATGTATGATTCTCAAATTTTGAATAATCAACATCAATCTGCTGAGTACCTAAGAGGCGCGCCTGATTAACTTGGGATGCAATAGATGATGTATTGGCAAGATCAAGTGTTGGATCAATTTTTTCAGTCACTGCACCATCAGGATCTGTAATAGATTCCGAAAAAAACTTACCAGGTTTATTAACAATAAATGATTTTAAATCAGACATATACTATATACCTACTACACAACATACTATTACGAACGTACAGTAAATGTACCACCGATACCCATAAATACCTGTTCGGCTGCGTCATCTTTTAACATAATATCAATTTCATAATTTCTACCTACATCAAAATCTGTCATATAAAGTTTAAAATACATTCCTTTTTCATCAACCGATAACAACGTAGATCGTGTCGTCTGTTCCGCATCAAACGGTATAATTACATCATTTGATGTTGCATCGCGAATAGAATAATATAGGTTCGTAAAGATCATACTTTTCTTTTCCAAAGGTATTCGCGACGCAATGATCTTTTTGGTATTATCTTCTACGAATATCCTAACAGTTGGATTATCAGATGATTTATAATTTGATTGTAAGTTTACAGCCAGTATTGATAACCGTTGTTTTAAATCAATGTATGATTGCTTTTGCAATTTATTCATAGTAAATATACTACCCGTATGAAAAGCAATGGTACCATCTGCAGAGCACCACACAGGTTCAAACGCAACAGAACCAGACTTATTTAGGATTGCAGAGTATTGTGAATCAAACGATGATAATGCAAAAGATGCAGAATATACACCTGTCATAAACATTGTACCAATTTTATGTTGAGAACCAATAAACGAAGATGTTACCAGCGCTCCTGATGAGCCTGTTGTAACTAAATTTAAAGTTATTGAATTTGTACCAGAAACACCTTGGTATGATGATGATAGCAAATTTTTTGCCATACCAGATCGGCCGAAGCTTCTTAAAAATATTGAGCCGCTTAAATCAAAATAAAAATCTGAAATATGGTTATGTATTGAATCATTATATTTTACTAACATTTTTGGTCTAACATTAATATCAGCCGCATCTTTTGTACCAAACCTTTTAACAAAATATGTATAATCATCACTTTCTAGCGATGAAGATAATGATACACGAAAACCACAATCTGGTATTTGGTTGGCTAGCGTTGCTGACACAAGCGTTGTGACATCAATATTTAGATCTTCTGTTCCATTTGTAAACGTTTGCTCAACAAAAAGATTTTGTACACCATTGCCGTCGCTTAAGTTTCCGCTAGAAATGATATCAATATCTGATGAACCCAATAGGCCTTTTTTGTCTGCACCCTCTTTATACCATAATGATGGAGAATCATCATATGAAGCGGTTATAAAGTTACTAGTATCTACGTCGCCAAAATACGCAACATCCATACCCTTTCCTTCGGAAAACGATCTAGATAATGGGTATATTTCAATTTTAAAGTTTGAAGGTGTCGGATTGCCATGGTGCACATCAAACATTTTAAGATAACATTTAAAACTTGAGTGACTATAATCAAGCAAACTACCTGTTAATGCGCGGAGTTCGCTAAGATCAAATTTAATTAATCCTCTTGATAATTCAGTAATATTGTTAGTCGAACCACTATTTGTAACATTATATAATTTGAATATATCAAGAGTACCAGCTTTACCTGTGTTTGCTTCTTTTTTGCGCTTACCAGATATTAATTTATCCGTAATATAAGTGTCTGTTGTTGCATCTAGACGTCTATACATAATTTACCTTAGTTTGCTGTACCAATAATATCATCTAATGGAAATTTAACTTCAAATATTGATCCATCTGTAGGAATTAATAATCCTTTATAAGTTGAATCAGATATACTATAAAATATATCGCTATATTGGCGATCGCCAATAACACCTTGCAAATTATTAAATTCAAACATCATAATTGAGATAACGCCTTCGGTATTATATATTATGTTTTTCACGTCAGAAAATGATATTGGTTGTTCAATATGAAAATTATCAATTTTAAAATATTCTTTTAATCTTTGCAGCGTTTTTTGCAAAACAATTCTTTTACTATAATCTTTATCAACTAATATTTCAAATTTTAGTCCTATATTAATAACACTTGCATCCAACATATCAACTGAATCAGTTATTAACCTATTATTATTGATGAATGTACGTAAATTCTTTTTTAATGCATCAGGAGCAATATCAATATGACCATTTTGGTTCTGTGTTGCAAGATATAATCTTGTAGCATATGGATTATCTTGTGAACTCTTGACACTAGCTCTAAAAATTTGTCCAAAATTTGTGGGCATCGTATAAACACGAGCCAAGAGATCTTGTTTTGTTACAATTCTGTTTTGAGAATTTCTTGCAGATGTAACAAGCGAGCGAAGGCGATCGGTGCTTGGTTGATCTGCACCACCACGAGCAGGTTCAAGATTTGTTACGTCAATACTATTTCTTACAAATACATTATTTACTGGTGTGCTAGTAGGGGGGAAATCAATATACAGAGTATCAATTGTATTAATACTGTTTGTATCACAATTATTATCTAAACCTCCACCATGCCTATAACGAACTGTTAACACGGAATTTGCTTTAATGGTACCATACGTATTTGAATTTAATAATCTATTAGGATCAAGAGAATAATTTTTATTAATCGTTTTACCATAAAGTGGTATTGCAAATTCACTCGGATCTGGAATTACATCATCTTCTAAGGTTGCTGCATTACCACCACCGAATATTAGTGTTGTTTTTCGTGTTTCTAAAGATACCTGCGTTGTATATCTATATGGCGCGGAAATAGGCTTTAAATTTTCTGTAACAGTTAATACATCAGAGCCTATGTTTGTAACACTTTTATATATGGTATCTTGTAAAAGTGAATCAACTTCATGATATTCATTTGCTGAATCATCAGTTACTGATATAACTTGACTTACGTTTGGTTCGGCTAGTGATTTTTGCAAGAATGATGTGAAATCACCAATATTTAGTTGTTCGGAAGTAATTTCACCTGAAACGCATAAACCTTGTAACGATAAAATAAATGTCGCAGGATTATTTGACCCATCCGTTGAACCAATTATGGTATCGGCAATGAGTTCACCAGAATAATTTGTTTTTGAAAAATCTAAATCTTGTGTTAGCACAAATGTAATACCAGAATCGGATAATAATGCCGTATCTTTTTTAATCGTTGGTAAAGTATTGGTTTGTGGAATGTATTTGTTTCCTGGGCTTACCAAGCTAGCTGGTACTTCTATAAAAAA
>NYZO01000119.1 GCA_002687185.1 archaeon
GATATAAACAAAAACAAGTTTTTCGATTCACCAATAGCGTTTAATGTATCGGTTATAGATATAGACGGTAATAAAATCAGTCACGATCTTCTCCCACCCTTGTCAGCTTCTAGATCAGTCGGTTCATGGGCATACTCCGGAGCCGATACAACTACAGACACATTAACCGCTCCTGGTCTTGTCACATGTTACCTTTCCGCCTGGGACTCAGTTTTCCAGAACGTATCATCGGTCACAGGGCAAACTGACTTCGAGGTATGGGATAATGGTACTATTAATGCGTATCCGGATGATAAATGGATTCGAATAGTTACGACGAATGATAAAACAGTACATCTTTTAACATCTCAGCTATCACTTAGTTCATATTATCAGTTAATAAATACATCCGCTGCCGACCTCACCCAAAATTCGCACGGGTGGTCCGCAAAGAACGGTAATTTTTATAACGGTACGGTCAACATGTCAACCCAAGTACCCGGTGACTCTGGATATGGTCCGGTTTACAACTACGGAACCGGTGGACGATTATATACAGAATATATAGATAACGATTCAATTCCGATAATAACTTACGGTACTTATTCTGGGTATTTAAGCGCGCGGACCAACGACAGTGTGTACTATTATGCGCATCCGGGGAGAAGAATTTACGCGACAACAATGGTTGATGCACCGGTATACTTTAACCATGATGTATTGTATTATTATGCATGTAATCCTACTAATGACTTTTTCTATCAGATTAAACCAACATACTATAGACAATATAGTTACGGTACTGATGGGTTTACACAAACATATACACCACCTGTAACTACACAATCTCCCGGTAATTCCGGTTTGATAGGATTCGCTATAGATTATCTCGGTCAGGCAACTATGGTCGATGGTGACACTGACAGAATTTTAAGATATGATAGAGACCGGGAAAAGGTAGCTGATGTGCAAATCCATACACTCTTACCAGGTGTATCAGCGAATCATTTCCCGGGAAATCCGGACGAGTATGGGTACTCTCCTAGCAGTGTATCGTTGGATGGTAATAATGACTATTGGGTGACATTATATGATACTGTATCTACAATAAAATTAGACGGGGAAACTAATACTATAAAAGCAGTCGCGGTACCACCTGTTGAGAATTATTTGATCAATCCGACTACTCGAGAGCAGGTGGGTGGGGTAACAGGCGAATATGGTGAGAATCTAGTAGTACCCTCTGTAGTCGATACATGTAAAAACAACGACATTATCGTAACATATACTAATTCATTGTGTAGTTTTATAGCTAGGTATAATAGTAACGGTGACTTTTTATATAAGTACGGATTTGACAACTATGATCGTTATTTTTCTGGTGAACTGTGTATTGATGTGAGTGATCATGTTTGGGTGGTTACCAAGGGAACCGGGTTACATCCAGATGGGACGGTTGACTGGTCACCACCGGGTGGTATTATATATAGTTTTGATGAGCAACTTAATTTTAGGCTAGCGGTTTCGTCCCTCGAGGGTACAGAGTTTACAGACCTATCAAAACCGTCTTTAAATCAGTCAGTCACCGGTGAGTGGTATTTCGGGATTGTTCCTGCCGGTACATACAATGATGCGATGTCAAGTAATGATGCTGGTGGTTCAGTTGATATAGGGCCATATGGTTATGATGAACGGTGGTTTGTAAGTACCCTAGGATTCGCCAACCCGGCGCCTAAACTAACCTTAACGGAGGGTAATACATATATTTTTAGGAATACTGAATTCGAAACCGGCCGGCGGCCTATGGGATTTAAGTATATACACGAAAGCAATGCAAATACACCACTATCTGCGAACCCCGTCCTGTCTTTTACAACAAGCATATCGGCATATACGGATGATGTGAGCGGAATCGGTACAGATACGCTAACTATAACAATAACTGATAGTACACCAGACAAGCTAATGCTTGTAGATACACATAATTCAGATAATAGGCTATTACTAGAGATACAAAAATATGATGTAACTTATTACCGCGATGCGTCCACCTTCGGTCAAATTACCGAACCGAATTTTGTTGTACCAGATAATACGAACAACATTTGGTTTTCATGGGGACAAAATTATTGTTCTAAATATGATATTAACAAAGAACGCGTTACAACAACAATTGCAGTTGGCTCCGCGTTTTATGATCCTAGATATGACGTTGAGGTACCAGCGACTTACTATACTAGAGATCAGGGCGGTAAAAGAAACGCGATTGAAGGATTAGCGATGGATACAGCCGATCAGTTAATAATTTTAAATAATGCCGATAAAGTTCTATACGCTGTTGATAGTCAAACGCCCACAACTTCCGCTTTCGTCGAACTCGCGACGTATCAAATCCCATATTCCGAATTTTCATGGGTAGAATCAATAAGCAACCATGACCCTGATACAGATGAGTATGGCTTTAGATATGCTCATGGTACTCAGCATGAAAATGGACTTGATACCGGGTTTGAATCGGAAATTAGAGCCCAGGGTGACTGGACCGGTTATAGATGGATTAATAAATACGATGACCGCGCAGTTGTTAGCGACGCGACTACTGGATATACGGCTTTGACCGGTGAAAGTGTTGAATTTAGGTTATTACGAAAACGTGGAGCGCATGATGTAGTGAAGGTTGGTGAGAATGTTTCATTAGCTGAAATAATTAGAACGTATGTCGGTCAGAACAGCTTGAAGAATGCTCATCGCTTCTATCATTGGTTTTTAAACCAGACATTCGGAGGCCTGGATGCAGAACCAGAAGCTCTCGGAACTGTCATATACGAAAAGATTGAGAACTTTTTGCAAAACCATAACGATATAGATACATGTACTATAAAGGCCCTGGAGTCATTAGCTGCTATGGTTGATTATAAACTGGATACACACTCGGTGAAAATGCCTCATAAGCTTCGAAGAGTAATGGATTTATTATCTATCAAGAGGTCTAGATTGTGGGGTACATACACTAAACACCAACATGACTTCGATAAAAATGAACAATGGAGTAACCCAAATATCGGTCCGAATCTAGGTAAACATATTTCGTTTATTTTTGACTATGACTCAGATCATGGATATGCTCAGGGCGACTTTGCCAAACATGGCGGAAATTATTTTGAAGCATTAGATACAAATCATGGATCACCACCTCCGTACTCTGTTACACCTTATCTATCATCCGATGTAGGTCAATCCAACTCTACGTGGAGATGGTGGCCGGATGGTTTGACAAAAGATTATCATATTAGTGATATTATAAACCTATATGGTAACAAGGACGCTACATGGTGCTGGGAGCATTACGATAGTCTTGTAGGCACTGTACAGATGACACAAGAGTATACAGTCAATACTGAAACGAAGTTCGTATTACGAGAGCATTTTGACAACCAATATCGTTTAATTACCCCTATGATGATAAACTATCCGGAGAAATTGAACATATCAGTATCTGTCGCATCTGGAGCAAGCGAAGATTATTATACATTATCAGATCCCATGTACCGAAACGCATCGGAGCAAATATCTACTATAAACTATGAACTTTTACAGGCGCTAGGCTTATCTACATATGCCGGTCAATTTACAGTCATTGGTGACTCTACATCAAACCCGACATTAAGTCTTCTAAGAAATAGAACATATACACTCTCGGTTTCTGCCCCTGGTCATCCATTTCAGATAACAACACAACCAGGATCCGGAACTGATTACCAACTAGCCGGTAGTGTTATAGGTCAAGGTACCGAAGTCGGTGATGTCATATTTACAACAGGTACAGATGTCCCAGATGTTTTATATTACCAGTGTAAGGACCATCCCGGAATGCATGGTACTATTAATTTAATTGAACCGGAAGGTATAGAACATTATTCAACAGCTTTTCAGGGAATAACCTCTTACAATCTTAATCTATCTGTAAGCTCTCATGAATTCTTAGACAAATTGGGTTGGGGGATGAACTTCCCGGGCGAAGACAACCCATGGAGGTACTTTTCTATATATGAGTATATTCCAGATGGTGTCAAATATAATGGGCCCGTCTGTAACATAATTGATTTCCGGGATAATAAAACAACCTTATCGATAGCCCCATCTTCAATCGATGATTGGTCAGCAGACGACTCTGCCATGGATATTATTATTGAAAACAAATTACGTGACGGTTTAGGTTTGTTCGAACCGGATCATACAATATATGGAAAAACAGAATATGTTGCGGATAAACAACTGCTAGAAAATCTGGACGACCCGACCAGTAAAACGTCCAGTAATATAAATACAACAGGAGGTACATATTAATGGATTCATCGAATAGTATAAAGAATATCCGCCCGTTATATAGTGTTACGAATAGAAAAAAGGCTACAGAAGAGGAAAAGGGAGATTTAACCAAACCATTTCCTTTGATGCTCTGGTTGAAGTATTGTCAATTACAAACTCAAGATCCTAGCGAGTATATCGCACAGTATAACAGATATCTTAAGGACTGGCGAAAGATTACAGGTATAGTAGACGCCTCCGAGAGCTATACAGTGAATAGTTATAAAACAGCACTAAAAGAAATTGCTTTAAATTATACAACACCGGAAGAGAAGAGATATTTAGGTAATATTAATTATAATGATCCGGCGGATTTAGATATTGCGATACCATTCTTCGCGAAGAAACTCAAACAGGTCGCATTATATTATGCAAACGAACGCGAAAAGGTCAAGCAGCGAAAAGGTAAGATAGGCCTAATAGGAAGCAAACAAGGTTTAGAGCATATAATATATAATCATGTTGCGAACCATCTAGTTCAAGAAGATTTTATACTAACCTACAATACGTCAACCATAAATTTAAATGAAGATGGATTCTTATTAGATTATAAAGTTAGAATTGATGAACTATACGATGAAACCACCGGTTATCATGATATAGACCCTGTTAATGAAACGTATACCAATGTCCTTTCCGGCCGGCGGAAGTCACTCTTTACATATGAGCAATTCCCCTACGATCCTGATATTTTTATCGATTTTGATAAAGCAATTGCGTCTGTGTTAAAGGAACATAGCACAATTCTACAAGCTTCATCTGCTTTTAATTTATTAGGAGCTAATAACTTAGTGTTGACTGTCGATGGTGAAAGTGATATTAATGATGTTAGTAATTTAGACCTACATCAGTTCATTAATTACAATAAGGATAAAAGTGAGCTTAACATATATACACATAAAGATATAATACCAAATTTAATTGGTAATGATTTATTATATTTGTCGGCCGGTTCTTCTTCTACTTATCTATCCGGATCTCTTACAACTGCATCGACACCACACCGGCATATATATAACCGGAAGCATCCAACAGTTAATTTTATACCAGATAATTCTAATCTAAAAAATATAAAACAAATAGGTGGTTATTTCCTTCCAGATAAGCTCGGTTCGTTAACATACTTTAGTTATAAACCTCAGCCGTTTGTATTGACATCGAAACTAGTAGCCGGTGACGTCCATGTAATTCCAGATTTTACTAAATATGGTAGCGGTTTAGGTGCAAGTAATGTTTCTAGCTCAGCTCCTATCGACCATAAGGAGAATGTTTTATGGATAAAAGCTGACCAATCCAATGATTCATTATATGGTGATATAATTAATTCTTCTAATCTACAGAAATTTTACAATTATTCTTCAAAAGAAGAGGTTAGCTTGTATCCTCAATTCGGTGTCAGTAGAATAACCGATAATTTTGACTTCTGGAAGGGAGATAAGAGGGATATATGGGCTAATGATGATATATATAAGCTCACTAGTGCAAACACCTATAACCTGTCTGACAGACAAGAGGATCTATTAGTATCCCATGATACTATGTATCAATGGCGCGGTGATATATACGGGAACGAATATTCTTTATATAAGACGTTAAAACCTTTGAAAAGCCCGGATGACGAAGGCTTAGGGTTTTCCGATCCAGATGTAATTGAGACAGCATGCGTTTTAGCCGACGCTGGGGCGTCCCTCAAGGCTTTAGCTTTTGATCCTGCTACCGAAAATCTAGAATATATAGATGGTGGACGTCACCCCGGTATCGACCCACAACCGGAAGAGAAAGTTACACCAACAGTATGGGGACCAGCTATTGCTGGGTTTGGGGGAAAAGATTACCCGGCTATGTGGCCTGCAGAAGAGAACAGCACTCATGAATATTATGATGGATATACAAAAGAGTTTAAAACCACACCGGCGGCATATCACGGATTTATGGCCTTTGATCATGATGGAATAAGAAAAGAACCTACATATGATAGCCAAGCATTTTGTGGTTTATTTACACCGTATGACTGTGGTGATGTCGCAGGAGCATCGCTAATCTGTGCGATCGCCGATAATTATTCATTCAAAGTATATGATGAAGACATATATGAAAAAACATTAAATGAATTAACAGATACAGTCTTTGATACATTATCAACATTTAACATTGAGGATAATTATCCGGATGTTAAGGTTCTAGAAGCCGCAGAATTAGACGGCTATAACTTTACCACTACTCATTGTGAAGATGCTGACGCTGATTTTGAATATAACGTTTCTACCTCACCAGCTTTCATGGCAGATATTAACATAGGGCAAACCGAATACACATCAACATCTAATCTTATTACTAAAGCACCGACTTTATATAATCAAAAAACATCAGTCGGTGGTGAGGTATTTTTTAGAAATGTTAATAGTAGTAATATTGATAATTTATCCAATGCTTTTAAAAATGTATTTGAATATTACGATGATTTTTCAACAAGCGATCTAGCTATCATTAAAAGCCAAATAAGTAATAATGAAGTTATAAATGTTGATGTAATTAATGATATATTAATAGTTCAAACCGACGGTTATATCTTAATGGAAAAGATTAACCATGATTTAAATACAATAACCATTAATGCTAACAATACTACTAATGTTGTGATAAAGACAACTGATAGTAATTCGAGCTTAGAGAGACCTATTCGATGGTTCTTTAATGAGAATAGAGGTGATATACTGGTAGGTAAGACAGTAGTGGACCCTGTAAGTGGTAATGTATACCCTGTAATATATAACGTGAATGTAGATAATTTGAATATGAACCAGGTCTTCCCGGTAGATAATACAGACATATATAAATATGCTGTCACCGGTTCTCTTTCTTCGTTTGATATTGAACAGATCGACGATCCTATAGTATCGTATGACACCTACCGCGACATTTACAATGTTTCTTATTCATTAACACTAACCAATAAAGGATCATCACCACTATCTAGTAGTAGCATGATATATGGTATATTTTCTAACGATTATACGTATAAACGCAATAAATTTAGATTGATCGACTGCACTTTGGTATATTCTGGATCTGCCTCTTACTATACTGACCCAGGATCGATATGGGAACCTTCGTCAAAGACCACTTTCTTCGTTCCTGAAACCGCCTCTGATGCTGGTACAGTTAATTGTTCGGTAACCGACACTCTAGGCTATGCGATTTCCAGTTACGAGTACGAATTAACATTAAGTCCGTTTAATATTACCCTACCAACAGACCGGAACGTTAATCGATTGATATATGATTTTGGAGATGGTTCAGATCTTGTAGTAAAGGACCGGTCTATACTCAAAGGAGTTGAAGCTTTAGATGTACCGTGGGAACACCTACCAAACCAAGGCGATTTCGGTGACCCCAGAAAGTACAGAGTATCACATGTTTATAGATTCAATAAAACGACATCACATACGTATACAGCTAAAGTCAGTGCAATATATAGCGATTTTACAAAGCTGGTATATAACGTTAATATAGAAACGCATCCATATACAGTCCAATCCGGACTGAGCAGCCTTAAGCTTATAAATAGTAAAGCTTTTACAGATATAGCTGGGAAGCAAAAACAGCTCTTAACGTTAGAATCTCAAAATCCTAGATATGTTACAAATGTCTTATTAGATAAATCTATTGAATAACACTAAATTTGAACTAAATATTAGTAATGGCCGATTATCAACAAAATAAAGGAAAGACAGGAACGTTTGGAAGAAACTTCATGCAAATGATTGCTTCGAAGATGCCGTATAGCTCAAGCCATGCGGTAGAGAATATTAGAGAATTAAATCCCAAATTTCAACATTTCTACAATGCAGGGACTAAGAGAGATGTCGCTCTTCAACATCATAGTGTTTCTCAGCAGATTGCGTCATGGGATCAAGGAGTAGGTGCAATTGCGATAGATAAGAATTATCACCAATTCATGTACGCTAATGTTGATACAGATAAGGAAAAGCGCATGACTGATTACCGTATAATGGGAGCATATGCAGAGGTTGGAGATGCATTAGATGAAATTTGTGATGATGTTATAAATGTTAACGATGATGATGATTCTGTTGTTAATGTAACTTTTAAGGATGCAGATCTTTCAGACGTAGCTAAAAATGAACTTAAAAAGGAGTTTAATAAGGTTATAGGTTATTTTGATTTCAAAAATAAAGGATGGGAATATTTTAGGCACTTAATGGTAGATGCCGAAGTATATTGGGAGCACATTATTCATGATGATCACCCAGAAGCTGGAGTATTGGGTGTAGTTACAATTCCTACTGAGCTAGTAGATCCTATATATGATAATGTCCAAAATACTATAATTAAAGGCTATTTAATGCGTCGACCTATCATGAATCCCAAAACTCAGCAGGTTGAAAAATATGAATATATTCCTTTTGAGAAAAATCAGGTAACATATGTTAGTAGCGGTATTTGGAATGAAGATAAAACAATGCGGTTACCTTTCATTGAAAACGCTCGTAGGTCTTATCGACAGTTAACAATGATTGAGGATGCTATCGTAGTTTACCGTCTTGTCCGCGCTCCAGAGAAGTTAGTATTTAATGTCGATGTCGGTAATATGCCTCCACCTAAAGCGGAAGCATATCTTAAGAAATTAATGCATAACTACTGGAACCGGAAGACTTTCGATAATAATCAAGGCGGTATGGTAAATGCTTTCAATCCCCAATCAATGTTGGATAGCTTTTGGTTCGCGAAGCGCGCAGGGAGTGACGGTACACAAGTAACAACATTACCCGGTGGTCAAAATCTTGGAGAATTGACAGATTTACAGTACTTTGTGCAAAAACTGTATAAAGCACTGAAAGTACCTTCAAATAGATTGAACCCTGAATCAACATTCAGTGACGGTACCGAGATTTTACGAGAAGAGTTGAAGTTCGCGCGTTTTATTATGCGACTCCATCAACGTTTCGCGGAAGGCTTAAAAAACACTTTCGTAACTCACCTAAAGCTCAAAAAATTATGGAAAGAGTATAATTTAAAGGAAGATAATCTAGAAATCGACTTTAATCCTCCTTCATCATTTTATGCTCTTAGAGAACAGCAGATTTTCGAAATTAAATCCGGGAATTTTGGTACTATGTCAACAAACGAACTAGTATCCAATACTTTCTGTCAGAAAAAGTATTTGGACTGGAATGATGTTGATATACAAGCCAATAGAGCTTGGTTAAAGAAAGATAAGGAATTTCAATGGGAATTAGCGCAAA